>NZ_JBEPPX010000013.1:0-103389 GCF_040547535.1 Roseovarius sp. MBR-78 | reverse complement strand
GGGATCAAATCCCCGACGAACGGTGACACGCTCGACATCCTGGTTCAGACACGCCGCAATGCCAAAGCCGCCAAGCGATTTCTGACACGGCTGATCGCTCAATTTGGTCAGCCGAGGGTGGTCATCACCGACAAGCTGCGCAGCTATACAAAACCGATTGCACGCCTGGCACCCGGGGCCGATCACCGGACCCACAAAGGGCTCAACAACCGGATCGAGGGCAGTCACAGGCCGACGCGACGACGAGAGAAAATCATGGGACGGTTCAAATCTCCCAGCAGGCACAGCGCTTCCTTGCCGCGCATGACCAGATCAACACGATATTCAAACCCCGCCGCTATCGCCTCACCGCCACATCCTATCGCCATGCCCGGGCAGATGTGTTCGAGCTGTGGACGAACTATGCTCTTCAGATGAAGCCATGACTTGGTAAACGCGGGGCATCGCAGCATCAACCAAGCAACTTGGCAATGCCCCTTCCGGGAAGTGACAAAAATCCCGTTCCACCACCAACTGCCCGATCTTCGAATGCAGCTTCTCGATCTCCGCCTCGTTCCCCTTCCTGGGATCAGACCCGCGCCGGGTGAACGCCGTGGCCATGTTCCGGGTCGCCGCGTTCGGCAGGCATTTGATCCCCCGGATCAAATGCTGATCTGCCTCACTCCATGTGCTGATCTGGTTGGGATGCACGCTGTATTTTTTCGACAGCTCGGCCAGCGTCATCTCTTCTCGGATCGCTTCCAGCGCGACCTTCGCCTTGAACTCAGGCGTATGCATTTTTCTCTTTGTCATTTCGGATCGTCTCTCTCGTCAGGCGATCCACCTTAACAACTGGTCCAAATTTCCGCGACCACCTCCGGTGCCCTTGGGCTTTCTCGTGATGACAGATTGTGCGCAGAGAGAGGCCGATGCTCTCGAGCGTAAGATCGTTGCGCCCGTGCGCAAGCAGATCGGTCCGGTCGCCGCGTTCCGAAATGCGCTTGTGTTTGGACGCCTGCCCAAAACACGTTCGGGCAAAGTTCTGCGCGGAACGATGCAAAAGATTGCTGATGGCGAGAGCGTAAGGACGCCCGCCGCTATCGAAGATCCCGAGGTTTTGGACGAAATCCGCGAGGCGCTGCAGCAATACGATCGAGCTCCATTGAATGGCGCATGATAGCTTGGGTGGACAGGTTTTCGGTGGTCCGATACAAAATGCGTATCAGTGACAATAGTCTTGGAATTGGAGTTTCCACGAGAATGGATCGAAGATCTTATGACAAAGAGAGCAAGCAAGTGTTGGGGCTTCCGGCAACAGTAAGTGGAGAACAACAATGACGAAGATTGCCAAGGTCGAGACGCTCAGCTGTGATGCCGGCTGGCGCAACTACTATTTCTGTAAGGTGACGACCGAGAACGGGACCGTGGGCTGGAGCGAGTATGACGAGGGCTTTGGTTCCCCCGGTGTTTCCGAAGTCATCGCGAGACTTGGCAACCGCTTGATCGGACTGTCAGTGATGGACCACGAGAGATTTTACGCTGAGGCGTACTGCTTGATCCGACCCGCTGCCGGTGGCATTGCCTCGCAAGGAATCGGTGCGCTGGAAAACGCTCTTCTGGATGCGAAAGCAAAGGTTCTAGGCGTGCCGTGCTTTGAACTTTTGGGCGGGCGCATGCGGCCTGCCGTCCCGGTTTATTGGTCACATTGTGCCTCTTGGAGAATAAATCACCCACAGGTTTACGGCAAGCCGATCACGTCACTCGAAGGCGTTCGCCAAGCTGGAGCAGAAGCGAGAGAAAAGGGTTTCCGAGCCGCGAAAACCAATCTGTTCTCTCTGGATGAGAATGACGAAAATCCCAAGTCCTGGCGGCCAGGCTTCGCCGCGCCCTTTCACCCGGAACTTAACCCTACCCCAAAGCTGCTCCGTAATATGCGCCAGCACCTTGAGGCGATGATCGAAGGCGCAGGTCCCGACGTCGAGATACTGCTCGACCTCAATTTCAATTTCCGCACCGAAGGGTTCGTGCGCGCGTTGCAGGAAGTTGCTGACCTGCCGCTGTTCTGGGTGGAGATCGATTCTTACAGCCCTGAAGCACTGGCATATATACGAAGCCAGAGCCCGCATCCCATCAGTTCGGGTGAGACGCTCATAGGTATGCGTGAATTCCTGCCGTTCTTTCGGGCGCAGGCGTTGGACATTGCCATCGTGGATACGGTTTGGAACGGCGTCTGGCAGTCCATGAAGATTGCCAATTTGGCCGAAGCCTTTGAAGTCAATGTCGCACCGCACAACTTCTACGGCCATCTTTGCACGATGATGAACGCTCACTTCTGCTCTGCGGTACCTAACCTGCGGATCATGGAACTTGATATTGACCGCACCCCTTGGGATGCAGACCTCTTCTCGTCCGTGCCAGACGTGAAGGACGGGTTGTTGCAGGTGCCTGATACTCCTGGTTGGGGCATCGAGCCGATCGAAGAGCGCATTCTTGCTCGGCCACCGCTGAAGAACGCCGGGCTGTTCCGGCCGCGCCCCGCGACCTGAACGCCAACGAAATTCAACACATTCACATAGGAGAAAGATATGCTGGACTGGAAAGAATATCGGCGAGAAATCGTTGGCCGCGTAGGCGAATTTTCGAAGGCTGCCCCGAGGCGATGAAAGGGTGTGCAGCGCTTGCAGAGGCATTGCCAAGTTGTTTGCGGCTTCTGCGGCTGGTACCGGTTGTGCCATGCAGATACCGTCATCAATGCCGCGCCTGAAAGGCTTTCGTTTTCCCCGCGAGATCGTCGCCTATGCGGTCTGGGCCTGTTATCGCTTTGCGCTCAGCACGGCGGATGTTGAGGATCTCCTGGCGGCGCGTGGTGTCATCGTCAGCCGCGAAGTCATCCGACTTTGGGTCAACCGGTCTGGCGCGCATTTTGCGGCCTGTATCCGCCGGGACCGGCCGCGTCTGAGCCGCAAGTGGCACCTGGACGAGGTCGTGATCCAGATAGGCGGCGTGAAGCACTGGCTGTGGCGGGCCGTCGATGGTGAGGAGGATCTGGATTTGATCCGGGGGATCAAATCCCCGACGAACGGTGACACGCTCGACATCCTGCCTCAGACACGCCGCAATGCCAAAGCCGCCAAGCGATTTCTGACAAGGTTGATCGCTCAATTCGGCCCGCCGAGGGTGGTCATCACCGACAAGCTGCGCAGCTACACGAAGCCAATCACACGTCTGGCGCCCGGGGCCGATCACCGGGCGCACAAGGGTCTCAACAACCGGGTCGAGGGCAGTCACAGGCCGACGCGACGACGAGAGAAAATCATGGGCCGCTTCAAGTCCCCCAGCAGGCACAGCGCTTCCTTGCCGCGCATGACCAGATCAACACGATATTCAAACCCCGCCGCTATCGCCTCACCGCCACATCCTATCGCCATGCCCGGGCAGATGCGTTCGAGCTGTGGACGAACTATGCTCTCCAGATGAAGCCATGACTTGGCAAACGCGGGGCATCGCAGCATCAACCAAGCAACTTGGCAATGCCGATACGCGGCACCCTGCGCGCCGGATCACCGACCGGCGGAATGCGCCCAATCCCAGTAAAGCTCTCGCACCCGCTCGGTCACGGGGCCGGGCTGGTATTGCCTGTCCTCAAAGGCCGAGACCGGCGTTACCTTGGTCAGGTTGCCCGAGAGAAACACCTCGTCGGCGGCCCTGAAATCGTCAAAGCTCATCACCGTCTCGTGCACCACCATCCCGGCCTGCCGCATGTTGTCGATATGGCGCGCGCGGGTGATGCCCGCCAGAAACGTGCCGTTGGCGATGGGGGTAAAGACCTCGCCATCGCGCACGGCAAAGACATTGGCCGTCGCCGTCTCGGCCACGTTGCCCAGCGCATCGGCCACCAGCGCGTTACCAAAGCCCCGGTCCCGCGCCTCTTTCAGCATCCGCGCGTTGTTGGGATAGAGACAGCCCGCCTTGGCATTGACCACCGCATCCTCGAGCACGGGGCGGCGAAAGCGCGTGCGACAGAGCGTCGTGGTGGTGCCGGGCGGCGGCATCGGGATTTCCTCGAGGCAGATGGCAAAGCCGGTGGCCCCCTCCTTGGGCAGCACGCCCAGATGCCCGCCGTCGAGCGCCCAATACATCGGCCGGATATAGATCGCGGCCCCTTTGGGATAGGCGGCCAGGCCCTCGCGGATGATCGCCTCCATCTCTGGCGCGCTCACCGTCGGCGTGACCATCAGCGCCTCTGCCGAAGCGTTGACGCGAGCGCAATGGCGATCGAGATCGGGGACGATCCCGTCGACATAGCGCGCCCCGTCGAATACCGATGATCCCAGCCACATGCCGTGATCGGCGGCCCTCATCACCGCGATGTCGCCGTCATGCCAGCGGCCTTCGAAATAGGTGCGGATATTGGTGCCTGTCGCCATGTGCTGTTCTCCCCGTATTTCGCGCGCAGGGTAGGCGCGGCGCGCCGGGGCGTCCAGAGGGATCAGGCGCGCGCCGGGGCCTCGGCCAGCAGCGCCTCAAGATCAAGCGGCGCATTGACCATCGCAAGCCGCCCGTCGGCGTCGCGGGGCCACTCGGCCTCGGGCTTGTCGCGGTAAAGCTCGACGCCGTTTTGGTCAGGGTCGCGCAGGTAGATGGCCTCGCTCACCCCGTGGTCGGCTGCGCCGTCGAGGGTAAGGCCTGCATCGAGCACACGCCGCAGCGCATCGCCCAGCGCGGCGCGATCAGGATAGAGAAACGCGGTGTGGAAAAGCCCGGTATGGCCCGGCGGCGGCGGCGTGGCACCCGCGCTCTCCCAGGTGTTGAGGCCGATATGGTGGTGATAGCCCCCCGCCGACAGAAACGCCGCCCGCCCGCCTGAATAGTATTGTTGAAGCTCAAATCCCAGCACGCCGGAATAGAAACCGATGGCGCGTTCCAGATCAGAGACCTTGAGATGGACATGGCCAATACGGGTGTCGGGATGAACGGGTGTCATGGGCGTGGCTCCTTTTTCTGGCACGCCGCAAGGATGCGCCCTGTGCGCCAATCGCTCAATTCCACGAATTCGCCCAGTTTCTGTGCGCGGATGCGATCAAACCCCCATCTTCCGGCTCTCCTCCAGGTAAATCTCGCGCAGGCGCGTGGCGACCGGCCCCGGTGTGCCTGCCCCGATCACCGCGCCGTCGATCTCGACCACCGGCATGACAAAGGCGCTGGCAGAGGTCACGAACGCCTCATCCGCCGCCTTCGCCTCGTCGATGGTGAACGCGCGTTCCTCCACCTGCATCTGCGCCTCGCGCGCAAAGCGCAGCACGGCGGCGCGGGTGATCCCGTGCAGGATGTCGTTGCTGAGATGCCGGGTGATGATGCGCCTCCCCTTGACGATATAGGCATTGTTCGAGGTGCCCTCGGTCACATGCCCGTCCTCGATCATCCAGGCGTCATCCGCGCCCGCCGCCTTGGCCATCATCTTGCCCATCGACGGATAGAGAAGCTGCACCGTCTTGATATCGCGCCGCCCCCAGCGCAGATCGTCGATGCCGATCACCTTGATGCCACGCTTGGCCGCCGGGTTGTCAGCCAGCCCCGGTTTCGACTGTGTGAACAACACCAGCGTCGGCTCGGTCGTCTCGCGGTCGGGAAAGGCAAAATCGCGGTCGCCATCGCTGCCGCGCGTGACTTGCAGGTAAACGAGACCGTCGGTGATCTCGTTGACGCGCACCAGTTCGCGGTGGATGTCGAGCAGATTGTCAAAAGCGGCGGGCTTCTTCATTTCGAGCTCCGACAGCGACCGCTCCAGCCGCGCGAGGTGGCCCGCGAAATCAATCAGCTTGCCGCCCAGAACACTCGTCACCTCATAGACCCCGTCGGCCATCAGGAACCCCCGATCAAAGATCGATACGGTAGCCTCGGTCTCGGGCAGGTAATCTCCGTTCACGTAAACAGTGCGCATGGTCGTCATCCCCACAGGGCCGCGTCAGACGGGTGAACCCCGGCGGCATCATATGTCAAAGCGTGCTCCCGGTCTTCGGCCAGAAGCAGCGGGCCGTCAAGATCGGTCACGCCTGCCCCCTGCGCCACCAGCACGGCCGGGGCCATCGCGAGCGAAGATCCGACCATGCAGCCCACCATGATGCCAAAGCCCTCGGCGCGCGCGGCCTCGCGCAGGGCAAGTGCCTCAGTCAGACCGCCTGTCTTGTCGAGCTTGATGTTAACCATGTCGTATTTGCCCTTGAGCGCGGGCAGGCTGGCGCGGTCATGGCAGCTTTCATCGGCACAAAGCGGCACGGGGCGGGCGAGGCCCAGGAGCGCGCCATCCTGGCCTGCGGGCAGCGGCTGTTCCACCAGCGCGACGCCAAGCCGCACCAGATGCGGCGCAAGATCGGCGTAGACCTCCGCGCTCCAGCCCTCGTTGGCATCAATGATGATGCGCGATTTGGGCGCGCCGCGCCGCACCGCCTCGAGCCTCGGCATGTCATCGGGCGTGCCCAGCTTGATCTTGAGCAGGGGCCGGTGCGCGTGGTGCGCGGCCTGCGCCTGCATCGCCTCCGGGCTGTCGAGCGAGAGCGTGTAGGCGGTGATCTCCGGCCCCGGCGCGGGCAGGCCCGCGATCTCCCACACCCGGCGGCGCGCCTGTTTCGCCTGCAAATCCCACAGCGCGCAATCGACCGCGTTGCGCGCCGCGCCGGGTGGCAAAAGCTCTTGCAGCGCGGCGCGGTCAAACCGCTCCGGCAGGCCCGCGATCTGCGCCGTGACGCTATCAAGCGTCTCGCCATAGCGGGCATAGGGCACGCATTCGCCGCGCCCCGCCGCGCCGCCCTGCGACACCGTCACCGTCAGCACCTGCGCCTCGGTCCGCGAGCCGCGGCTGATGGTAAAGAGCTGCGCGAGGCGGAATATGTCGCGTGTCACCTCGATCTGCACGGCCGCTCCCTTCATCTTGCCAAAAATATCCAAAGCCTCACATCGCCGCCAGCGCATCCACCAGCTTGCCCGCGCCAAAGCGGTAGGGGTCGGTGGCAGGCAGGCCCATCTCGGCCTCCACCCCGGCGAGATAGGCGCGCGCCTCTGCCTCTGCCATGTGCTGCGTGTTGACCGCCACGCCCGCGACCTCGCAGGCCGGGTTGGCGATGCGCGCCAGCGGCAGGGCGGTGTCGCGCAACTCCGCCAGCGAGCGCACGGCATAGCCGGGCAGGCCGCGCATGTGGCTGCGCGTCGGCTCGTGGCAGAGGATCAGCGCGTCGGGCTGTCCGCCGTGGATCAGTGCCATCGTCACCCCGGAATAGGAGACATGAAACAGCGAACCCTGCCCCTCGATCATGTCCCAGTGGTCGGGCTCGTTGTCGGGCGTGAGATATTCCACCGACCCGGCCATGAAATCCGCGATCACCGCATCGAGCGGCACGCCGTGGCCGGTGATGAGAATGCCGGTCTGCCCGGTGGCGCGGAAGGTGGCCTTCATGCCGCGTGCCACCATCTCGGCCTCCATCGCCATGGCGGTATACATCTTGCCGACCGAACAATCGGTGCCCACGGCAAGGCAGCGCTTGCCGGTCCGTTTCACGCCATTGGCGATGGGATAGCCCACGGTGGGCACGCGCACGTCATGCAGCGTGCCGCCATGGGTCTGCGCGGCGGCCACCAGATCGCCCTCGTCACGCAACAGGTTGTGCAGCCCCGAGGCAAGATCGAACCCCATTTCCAGCGCCCTGACCAGCACCTCCTTCCACGCCGCCGAGATCACGCCGC
This sequence comes from Roseovarius sp. MBR-78, assembly GCF_040547535.1. Classification (NCBI taxonomy): domain Bacteria; kingdom Pseudomonadati; phylum Pseudomonadota; class Alphaproteobacteria; order Rhodobacterales; family Roseobacteraceae; genus Roseovarius; species Roseovarius sp. MBR-78. Next base: position 95,673 of record NZ_JBEPPX010000013.1, on the reverse strand, counting down.
CCCGATTGGCCACGCCGATCACCACGGTTTTCGCGCCTGCCGCCTTGGCCTCTTCCAGCGTCATGTCGGCAAGGCCCAGATCGGCCCCGCAGCCGGGCAGGCGGATCTGGCCAAGCGCGTTCTCGGGCCGCCAGTCGCGGATGCCGATGGCGACCTTGGCGGCGAGCATGTCGGGCGCGTCGCCGAGGAAAAGCAGATAGGGGGTCTCGATCATGGGGCTGTCCTCCAGGGGCAAGGTTTGTGGCAACATGCCCCGGATGCGGCACCATATTTTACCGAAATCAATGTCTGTGCATCATATTTAGGTGAATTCTTCGCCACATTGGGCTATTCCTCGAATATTCTGCAAAGGGTGCTGCGGGCCGGATGTATGCGAGGGTGCACGAAACCCGCTTGCACAGGGGCGCGCAATTTCATACCTCCGGGCACAGTATCCACGCAATTTCCGAACCAAGGGAGCGATCCAAGATGAGCTTTCGCCTGCAACCCCCCGCGCCTGCGCGCCCCAACCGCTGCCAGCTTTTCGGCCCCGGCTCCAATGCCAAGCTGTTCGAGAAGATGGCGACGAGTGACGCCGATGTCATCAATATCGACCTCGAGGATTCGGTGGCCCCCACCGACAAGGACGCCGCGCGCGCCAACACCATCGCCGCGATCAACGAGGTGGATTGGGGCAACAAGTATCTCTCGGTGCGCATCAACGGTCTCGATTCGCCGTTCTGGTATCGCGATGTGGTGGATTTGCTGGAACAGACCGGCGACCGGCTCGACCAGATCATGATCCCCAAAGCGGGCTGCGCGTCCGATATCTACGCCGTCGATGCGCTTGTGACCTCGATCGAGGCCGCCAAGGGCCGCGCCAAGCGGATCAGCTTCGAGGCGATCATCGAATCCGCCGCAGGCCTTTCCCATGTCGAGGAAATCGCCGCCGCCAGCCCCCGGATGCAGGCGCTGAGCCTCGGGGCTGCGGATTTCGCCGCTTCGATGGGGATGCAGACCACCGGCATCGGCGGCACGCAGGAGGCATATTACATGCTGCACGAGGGCGCGAAATACTGGGCCGATCCGTGGCATTGGGCGCAGACCGCCATCGTCGCCGCCTGTCGCACGCATGGCCTTTTGCCCGTGGATGGCCCGTTCGGGGATTTCTCGGATGACGAGGGCTTTCGCGCGCAGGCGCGTCGCTCCGCCACGCTCGGCATGGTCGGCAAATGGGCGATTCACCCCAAGCAGGTGGCGCTTGCCAACGAGATCTTCACCCCCTCGGATGAGGCGGTTCAAGAGGCGCGCGAGATCCTGAAAGCGATGGAAGAGGCCAAGGCCCGCGGTGAGGGCGCCACCACCTACAAGGGCCGCCTTGTCGACATCGCCTCGATCAAGCAGGCCGAGGTGGTCGTCAAGCAGGCCGAGATGATCGCCGAGCGGTAAGCCGGACAGGGGCGGCCCACGCCGCCCCGTCACTCTGCTGCCAGCTTTATCACCGGCTCCATCCGGCTCAGCATGTCCTGCGACAGGTGGCATTTCACCTGATGGCCGGGGGCAAGCTCGCGCTGGGGCGGCACTTCACGCTCGCAAAGCCCCCCCGGCACCTCCGATTTCCAGCGACACCGCGTCTGAAACGGGCAGCCGGGTGGCGGGTCCATCGCCGAGGGCACGTCGCCTTCGAGCACGATATGGCGTTTCTCGACGCTGGTATCGGCAATCGGCACCGCCGACAGGAGCGCTTCGGTATAGGGGTGGTAGGGCGGCGAGAAGACCTGATCGGTGGTGCCAAGCTCGACCACATGGCCCAGATACATCACCATCACCCGGTCGCTCAGATAGCGCACGATGCCGAGGTCGTGGGAGATAAACAAGAGCGTCGTCTTGTGCTCGCGCTGGATCTCCATCAACAGATCGGTCACCGCCGCCTGCACGCTCACGTCAAGCGCCGAAACCGGCTCATCGGCCACCACGATCCGCGCACCCCCGGCAAAGGCGCGGGCGATCCCCACCCGCTGTTTCTGCCCGCCTGATAGTTGCCTTGGCATCCGCTCGGCAAATTCGCGTGGCAGCTTCACCAGATCAAGCAGGCGCAGCATCTCGTCGCGGCGCGCCTGATCGCTCTCGCCGATGCCGAACACCTCCAGCGCGCGGATGATCTGGCGGCCCACCGTCATTGACGGGTTGAGCGTGTCGAACGGGTTCTGGAACACCATCTGGATATCGGCCACGGTCTGCGTGTCGCGCTTCTCGATGGGGATCGCTTCGATATTGCGGCCATCCAGCAGGATCGCGCCCTCGGTCGCCGTCTCCAGCCCCATGAGCACCTTGGCAAAGGTCGATTTGCCACAGCCAGACTCGCCCACGATGGCCAGCGTCTCGCCCTCGCGCGCCTCGAAACTCAGCGTCTCGTTGGCCTTCACCACCTTCGTCGCGCCACCGCCGAAAAGCGCATTGGCCGCGACCTCGTAATATTTCTTGAGCTTGTCCATCTTGAGCACAACACGCCCCGGCGCGCGCGCCTCGTGCTGTGCCATCGCCTCGATGGGCGCGTGCCAGTCGATCTCGGAAAACCGCAAGCAGCGGGTGAAATGCCGGTCATCGCCTTCGATCGCGGCCATGCGAATATCGCCTGCATCGCAAAGCCCGGCCTGAAAATAATCGCAGCGCGGCCCGAAATTGCACCCCTCCGGCCGCTCGTCCGGCAGCGGGAAATTGCCGGGAATGGCCTTCAATGGCCGCGCGTTCTTGTCCGCGCCGGGCAGGGGAATGGAGCGGAAAAGCGCCTGCGTATAGGGGTGCTGCATCTTGTCGAACACGTCGCGCACGCTGCCCGTCTCGACCGCCTCGCCGGAATACATAACGCAGATGCGGTCGCAGGTTTCCAGCACCAGCCCGAGGTTGTGCGATATGAACAGCATCGAGGTGCCGTATTTGCGGCCCAGATCCTTGACCAGATCCACCACCGCCGCCTCTACCGTGACGTCAAGCGCGGTGGTCGGCTCGTCGAGAATGAGCAGCGACGGTTTCGACATCAGCGCCATGGCGATGACAATGCGCTGCTGCTGCCCGCCCGAGAGCTGATGGGGATAGGCGTCGAGGATGCGTTCGGGATCGGGCAGCTTGACATCGCTCACCACTTCGAGCGCGCGCGCCCAGGCCTCGGCGGCGGAAATCCCCTCGTGGATCATCGGCACTTCGATCAACTGACGGCCCACCTTCATCGCCGGGTTCAGCGACGCCATCGGCTCCTGATAGATCATCGCGATCTCGTTGCCGCGAAGCGCGCGCAACTCTGCCGCGCTCATCTCTCCCAAATCGCGGCCCTTGAAGCGGATGGTGCCGCCCACGATCCGGCCATTCACCCCCAGATCGCGCATCACGCCCAGCGCCACGGTGGATTTGCCACAGCCTGATTCCCCAACCAGCCCCACCGCCTCACCGGGCTGCACCGACACGGAAAAATCCATCACCGCCGGAATCTCGCGCAGCCGCGTGAAGAAGGAGATCGACAGGTTGTCGATTTCGAGGATCGGTCCGTCATGTTCGGCCATGTCGCGCTCCTTCATCTTGCCGCTAATACTCAATCCCGCAGGCTCTCTTCGCGCAGCCCGTCGGCAAGCAGGTTGAGCCCCAGAACAAGGCTCAAGAGCGCAAAGGCCGGCGGCAGCGCCGGGTGCAGGTAGAGCGACAGCAATTTGCGCCCCTCGTTGATCGTGCTGCCCCAATCCGGGCTTTCAGGGCTGAGGCCAAGGCCGAAGAACCCCAGCGTGCCCAGAAGGATCGTAGTATAGCCAATGCGCAGGCAGAAATCGACCAGAAGCGGTCCGCGCACATTGGGCAGGATTTCCCACAGCATGATATACCACGCCCCCTCGCCCCGCGTTTGTGCTGCGGCGACGTAATCGCGGGTCTTGATGTCCATCGTCAGGCCGCGCACGATGCGGAACACGGTGGGCGAGTTGACGAAGACCACGGCGACGAACACCACCAGCAGGTTTGGCGGAAAGCCGATCAGGCCCAGCGGGTCGGCATTCCACGCGATGCCCGAATAGAGCCACAGCCCCACCACCAGCGTGATGCCCACATAGATATTGCGCGTCTTGGGCTGCGTGTGAAACCGCGAGTTCCACAAGAGCACCAGGAACACGATGGGAAAGATGAACAAAACGGCGGCCATGTAGACCGGGATGCCGGTCAGCACGATCTCGGGCGTGACCAGCAGGTAAAAGAGCAAGATCACCGGGAAGGCGAGGATCAGGTTCGCCAGAAACGACAGGAACGTATCGAGCCGCCCGCCGTAATAGCCCGCAGGCAGGCCCAGCGTGATCCCCACCATGAAGGCAAAAAGGCTGGCGAAAGGCGCGATCTTGATCACTTCCCAGGCCCCCACCACCATGCGGCTGAAGACATCGCGCCCCAGATTGTCACCGCCCAGCAGGTAATAGGGATAGGCCCCCTCGGCGATCGTGCCCATCATCTTGGAATAGGGCGTGCCGGGCAGCTTGTTCTTCATCGAGGCGGATTGGTCGAGCACGTCATGGGTGGTGATCATGTCAAAGCCGCCGCCGAGAATGCCGGTGAAGACCCAGAACATCACCAGCGCAAAGCCCGCCATGCCGATGGGGCTGTCAAAGAGCTTGCCATAAAGGCCAAGCCGCCGCTTGAACGTGATCGACAGGGCAAAGGTGGCGATCAGCGCGATCCAGACGGGCGTGAATTGCCCGAGGATGCGCAGGATGATCTCGCCCCAGCTCAACAACTCCATGGCACTCTCCTAGCTCACGCTGATCCGGGGGTTGAGATAGACATAACCGATATCGGAAATCAGTTGCGTCACCAGCACCACCACCACCGACACGACCGAGACCGCCAACAGCAACTCGATGTCGTTATTGCCCGCCGCCTGCACCAGCGTCCAGCCAAAGCCCTTGTAGTTGAACAGCGTCTCGACGATCACCACCCCGTTCAACAGCCACGGGAATTGCAGCATGATCACCGTGAATGGCGCAATGAGCGCGTTTCGCAGCGCGTGTTTCAGCACGATATTGGGGAAACTCACCCCCTTGAGCCGCGCGGTGCGGATATATTGCGCGGTCATCACCTCGGCCATGGAGGCCCGCGTCATCCGCGCGATATAGCCCATGCCGTAAAGCGCGATGGTCAGCACCGGCAGAAAGAAATTCTCGAATGTGGGGTTTTCCATCGCGCTTGTCGCCGTGCCCTTGAACCATTTGAGGCCCACGGCGGTGCTGGCAAACACCGCGATGAACAGCACGCCCGAGACGTATTCCGGCGTCGCCGTGGTGGTGATCGCCACGGTCGAGAGCGTGCGGTCGGTGCGCGATCCCTCGCGCATCCCCGCCAGCACGCCCAGGATCAGCGCCGAGGGCACCATCAGCAGCATCACCCACAGCATGAGCCGCCCGGTAAGCGCCAGCTTGTCGCCGATGATCTCGGCCACCGGCTTGCGGAACACGGTGGAATGGCCCCAATCCCCTTGCAGGATGCCGCAAAAGCGCGGGGCCTCTTCGGGCGGCGTATCGGGGGCGATGCAGCGCCCGCGCAGGGTGCCATCCTCGGCGGCGGTGGTCCAGCCGGGCCACACGCCCATCCATTGCCCGTATTTCACAGGCAGCGGATCGAGATAGCCGTTGCGCTCCAGATAGCTTGCCACCTCCGCATCGGTCATGCGGAAATTGCCCTGGGTCTTGGCCAGCTTTTCAAGGTTGGGATAGAGGTTGGTCAGGAAAAAGACGATGAATGTCAGGCAAAGCGCCGTGAGCAGCATCACACCCACGCGGCGCAGGATAAACTTGGCCATGTCACGCCCCCCTGTCGGCGTTGTTTTCGCAGGACGCTATGCGAGGGGGGCGGGACGGTCCAGATAATTTTGCGACACGAAGGGACGAAAATCGACATCGACTCGCGCAACGGCCGGGCGCTTGTCTCTCAAGGTGGCGATGTCGGGGCCGCGCACCCGGTGACGCCACAGGCCCGCGCGCGCGTGCCCGTCACGGGCGGGCAGCCATCGCCTGCCCCCCACTTCCCCCGCCCCGCGCGCTCTGCCATACTGCCGCTCAACCCATAAAACAAAGAGCAGCGGCATGAATGATCTTCTCTCGCCCACCCCGAAATCCGATTATGACGCCTCCTCGATTCAGGTGCTCGAGGATATGGAGCATGTCCGCCTGCGCCCCGGCATGTATATCGGCGGCAAGGATGACCGCGCGCTGCATCACATGGTGGCCGAGATCATCGACAACTCGATGGACGAGGCGGTGGCGGGGCACGCCACATGGATCGAGGTGGAGCTGCACGCAAACGGCCATGTCAGCGTGCGCGACAACGGGCGCGGCATCCCGGTCGATCCCCACCCCAAGGACCCGAGCAAATCCGCGCTCGAAATCATCTTTTGCACGCTCAACGCAGGCGGCAAGTTCTCGGGCGACAGCTATCAGACCTCGGGGGGCTTGCACGGGGTCGGCTCCTCGGTGGTCAATGCGCTGTCGGATCACCTGCGGGTCGAGGTGGCGCGGGGCCGCGAGCTTTACATGATGGAGTTTTCGCGCGGCATCCCGCAGGCGCCCTTGGCCAAGATCGGGGCCGCCCCCAACCGGCGCGGCACCTCTGTCACCTTTCACCCCGACCCCGACATCTTTGGCACGCTCACGCTCAAGCCCGCGCGCCTCTTCAGGATGGCGCGCTCCAAGGCCTATCTGTTTTCAGGCGTCGAAATCCGCTGGAAGAGCGAGATCAGCGATGGCGAGACGCCCGCCGAGGCGACCTTCAAATTCCCCGGCGGCCTCGCCGATTACCTGGCCGAGACGCTGGGCGGGGCCACCACTTATGCCGAGCGTCCCTTTGCCGGATCGGTCGATTTCCGCGACAAGTTCAACGTGCCGGGCAAGGTGGAATGGGCGATCAACTGGACGCCCGCGCGCGACGGGTTCCTGCAATCCTATTGCAACACAGTGCCCACCCCCGAGGGCGGCACCCACGAGGCCGGGTTCTGGGCCGCGATCCTCAAGGGGATCAAGGGCTATGGCGAATTGACGAATAACCGCAAGGCCGCGCAGATCACCCGCGAAGACCTGATTTCGGGGGGCTGCGCGCTGGTCTCGTGCTTTATCCGCGAGCCGGAATTCGTCGGCCAGACCAAGGACCGGCTGGCCACGACCGAGGCCGCGCGCATGGTCGAGGGCGCGGTGCGCGACCATTTCGACAACTGGCTGGCCGCCGATACCAAATCCGCCGGCGCGATCCTCGATTTCCTGGTGCTGCGCGCCGAGGAACGGCTGCGGCGACGGCAGGAAAAGGAAACCGCGCGCAAGACCGCGACCAAGAAACTGCGCCTGCCCGGCAAGCTGGTGGATTGCACCGCGAGCAACCGCGCGGGCACGGAGCTTTTCATCGTCGAGGGCGATAGCGCGGGCGGCTCTGCCAAGATGGCGCGCGACCGCAAGACGCAGGCGCTCTTGCCGCTGCGGGGCAAGATATTGAACGTGCTGGGGGCGGCCTCGTCGAAACTCGGCAGCAACCAGGAGATCAGCGACCTGACGCAGGCGCTCGGCACCGGGCTGGGGACGAAATTCAACCTCGACGATCTGCGCTATGACAAGATCATCATCATGACCGATGCCGATGTCGACGGCGCGCATATCGCGGCGCTGTTGATGACGTTCTTCTTTTCGCAGATGCGCCCGATGATCGACGCGGGGCATCTCTATCTGGCCTGCCCGCCGCTCTATCGGCTGACCCAGGGGGCGAAACGTGTCTATTGCCTGGATGAGGCCGAGCGCGATCTGTGGCTGGAAAAGGGGCTGGGCGGTAAAGGCAAGATCGACGTTTCGCGTTTCAAGGGCCTGGGCGAAATGGACGCCAAGGATTTGAAGGAAACCACCATGGACCCCACCTCGCGCAAACTCATCCGCGTGACGATCGACGAGGATGAGCCGGGAGAGACCGGCGATCTGGTGGAACGGCTGATGGGCAAGAAACCGGAATTGCGGTTTCAGTATATTTCGGAGAATGCACGATTTGTGGAGGAGTTGGATGTATGATTCAGAAAGTCGACACATTCGAATATGTTCGAAAAAGAAATGTTAAAATTGAAATTGATCGACTTATTAGTATTCTCGATTCAACAGGGGAAACGTCAATCACATTGGAATGTGGCGACACAATTTATGAGTCTCTCGAAGAGATAAAGTTTAACAAATCTGCAATTGTTATTCCATTTCGGATTGAATGTGGCGAAACAACGATACGTTTTGATCCTTTCGAGGTTACTATTTCCGGCAGATCGAGTTCATCACATCGACAGAAAGCGTTATCAAAGGAATTGGAGGCCTACGTTCCGCTGCTATCTAAGCGCCCAGTAATTACCTTGTTTTTAAGTATGTTCTTCATCGCATTTGGGTTTCCGAGGCTATTTGACTATTTTGATTTTGAAAACTCAACAAAAATTTTTGGAGCTAATTTAACTGACATTGCGCAAGTTTTTTTAAATATCCTGTCAGCCGCTGCTGTGTCACTTCTTTATATCTTTGAATGGTCTATGGTAAAACTCTATAGCTCAACAAATAGTTTCTGGGGGCGCCATAAAGAGCAAATTGCGGTGGGTTTCATACTTGCGCTAGTTGGAGCAGCGCTCTCCTACGTCGCTAGTAATTTACTTCCAGTCTGACTTTATCATACCAAAATCTCTTCATTTGCAATACCCCGCGCGAATAGCAACCGTAGGGTGGGCAGTACTGCCCACCAATCCCACCCGCGCCATGGTGGACAAAATTGCCCACCCTACGCCGCGCCGCCCTGTCTCCGGCGTCATTCCCGCGAAGACGGGACTCTCGTGGGTAAAGGGCGCGACAGTCTCCAAGAGATCCCCGCTTTCGCGGGGATGACGGGGCGCGCGGGGTGGCGAGGCGCGGTTCATCCTCAATCGTCAACAATCGCTCAAGGCCATACCATGTGCCGCTGCTGCTGTCGCCCTATGGCTATGCCACCTATCGGGGGAGTTGAGCGGCGCGCTCTGCCGCGATGGCCGATACAGGCGATTGACGCGGGCCGCGATGCTGCTAAGCGGTCGGTCCATGCTTGGCGTGTTTTTCCAGACCTTGCCGTTCTTCCTTGTCATCGGCCTCGGCTACGGGGCCGGGCGGCGCGGCTTCTTTTCGCCCGAGGGCACGCTGTGGCTCACGCGCTTCGTGTTCTACTTTGCGCTCTCGGCGATGCTGTTTCGCTTTTCCGCCAATCTGACGCTGGCCGATGTGCTCGATTGGTCGGTGGTGCTGGCCTATCTGTCGGCCAGCCTTGTCGTCTATCTGCTGGCCACCATCGTGGCCATGCTGCGCGGGTTGCGGGTCGCCGAGGCGGCGATCGAGGCGCAATGCGCGGTGGTGGGCAATGTGGGTTTCCTTGGCGTGCCGATGCTCGCCATGCTCATGGGCGAGGCGGCGATCGGGCCGGTGATGCTGGTGCTGGCGGTCGATCTGCTGGTGTTCGGCTCGCTGGTGGTGATCCTCATCACCGGGGCGCGCGACGGGCGCATGTCTCCCGCGATCCTGCGCAGCATCGGTGGCGGCCTCATCCGCAACCCGATGATCGTGGCCATCGCCGCGGGGTTTCTGTGGTCGGGCCTCGCGCTGCCGATCCCCGCGCCGATGAACGCGTTTCTCGCGCTTCTGGGCGGGGCGGCGACGCCCTGCGCACTTTTCGCCATCGGCGCATCGCTGGCGGAAAAGACGGCGGAGCGGCCCCATGTCGCGGCGTGGTTATCGTCGTGCAAGCTGGTGCTGCACCCGGCGGCGGTGGCCGTTTCGGCTCTGTGGGTGTTCGAGCTTCCGGGCTATGCAGCGGCGGTGGTGATCGCGGCGGCGGCCTTGCCCGTGGCGGGCAATGTGTTCATCATCGCGCAAAGCTATGGCGTGGCCCCGCGCCGCGTCTCGTCGGCGATCTTTCTCTCCACCGGCGCGGCGCTCATCAGCGTCTCGGTGGTGATCGGCTGGACCGCCACGCTTTATTGACACGAGGGACGAAAGGACAGGACCAGAATGCAAACCATTTCCGAGAATGCCTGCTTTGGGGGCATACAGGGCGTCTATACGCATCCTTCCGAGGCGTGCGGTTGCGATATGACCTTTGGCCTTTTTGTGCCCGAAGAGGCGCAGGGCGGCCCGGTGCCGCTGTTGTGGTATCTTTCGGGGCTGACCTGCACCCATGAGAACGCGATGGTCAAGGCCGGGATGCAGGGCTGGGCCGCAGAGCAGGGCATCGCGGTCGTGTTCCCCGACACCTCGCCGCGCGGGCCGGGCGTGGCCGATGATGACGCCTTTGACCTCGGGCAGGGCGCGGGCTTCTACGTCAACGCGACGCAGGCCCCGTGGGCCGCGCATTACCGCATGTGGGATTACGTGGCGACGGAATTGCCCGCGCTTCTCGGGGCCGGGTTTGCACTCGACATGGAGCGGCAGGCGATCACCGGCCATTCGATGGGCGGGCACGGCGCGCTGACGCTGGCGATGTCGCTGCCGGGGCGGTTTCGCTCGGTCTCGGCCTTTGCGCCGATTTGCAACCCCACCGGCGGCGATTGGGGCCGCAAGCAGTTCGCCGCCTATCTCGGGGAGGACGAGGCACGCTGGGCAGCGCATGATGCAAGCCTCTTGATGGCCGCGCGCGGCTTTGACGGGCCGGTGCTTGTCGATACCGGCACGGCGGATCAGTTCCTCGATCTCTTGCGCCCCGAAACGCTTGCCTCTGCCGCGCTGGCCCGCCGCCAGCAGGGCACGTTCCGGATGCAACCGGGCTATGACCACAGTTATTTCTTCATCGCCAGTTTCATGGAGGAGCATATCGAATTTCACGCCGAGGCGCTGTGGCGCGACTGACGGCGCGGCCCTGGCCCGGCGCGCTCAGATTTCCTCGACCATGACCACGCCGGTCAGGCTGCGGATCGCGCCCTTGATCTGGGGGGTGACGGGGTATTCGGTGCCGCTGTCGATTTCGACCTCGCCGGGCAGGCCCTCGCCCAGAAGCCGAAACCGGATCGGGCCGGGGCGGGTGCTGCGTGCCGCGCTCATGGCCCCCTCCATCACCGCCGCGACCGAGGCGATGGCCTCTGCCTGATCGACAAAGACGCACAGCCCCACCGCGCCGGCATCGGCCACCATGCCATCCACCGGCTGCACCGTGCGGCCAAGCAGTTTCAACTGATCGGCCTCCATCGTCGCCTCGGCGGTGATGACGACCTGTGCGCCGGTTTCCAGGAAATCGCGGGATTTCTCCAGCACTTCCGAGAACAGCGTGACCTCGTATCCGCCCGTCGGATCGCTCAGTTGCGCAAAGGCAAAGCGGTTGCCGCGCGCCGATTTGCGCTCTTGCCGCCCGGCGACGACCCCGGCCATTTTTGCCAGGAACGGCCCCTGCGCGGCGCGGGCTGTCACCTCGTCGAGGGTCTTGACCTCCTGGCGTTTCAGCACCGTCATGTAATCGTCGAGCGGGTGGCCCGAGAGGTAGAACCCCACCGCCGCGAATTCCTCGGTCAGCCGCTCGGCGGGCTGCCAGTCATCGACCGGGGCAAGGCGCGGCTCTGGCAGATCCTCGCCTGCATCGCCAAAGAGCGAGACCTGATTTGAAGCCTTTTGTTCATGGATCGCCGCCGAATAGCCCATCAGCGCCTCGATGCTCTCGAACACGCGGCGACGGTTGCGATCGAGCGCGTCGAACGCGCCTGCGCGCGCGAGCATTTCCAGCGGGCGCTTGCCGATACGCTTGAGATCGACCCGGCGCGCCATGTCGTAAAGCGTGGCAAAAGGCCTGTCGCCGCGCCCCCCGGTGATGAGCTTCATCGCCTCGACGCCCACGTTCTTGAGCGCGCCCAGCGCGTAATGCAGCACGCCGTCGCGGACCACGAACGTGGCGTCGGAGCGGTTCACGCAAGGCGGCGCCCAAGGCAGGCCAAGCCCCTTTTTCACCTCTTCGAAATACACCGTCAGCTTGTCGGTGAGGTGGATATCGCAATTCATGACACCGGCCATGAATTCCACCGGGTGATTGGCCTTGAGCCACGCCGTTTGATAGCTCACCACCGCATAGGCGGCGGCGTGGGACTTGTTGAAGCCGTAATTGGCGAATTTATCCAGGAGGTTCCAGACTTCGAGCGCCTTGGCGTCATCGACGCCGTTGGCCTTGGCCCCTTTGATGAACTTGGGCCGCTCGGCATCCATCGCCGCCTGGATTTTCTTGCCCATCGCCCGGCGCAACAGGTCGGCGCCGCCAAGGCTATAGCCCGCCATTTCCTGCGCGATCTGCATCACCTGTTCCTGGTAGACGATGATGCCCTGCGTCTCGTCGAGGATGTGATCGACCGACGGGTGAAGGCTGTCGCGCGCGCTCTGCCCGTTCTTGACCTCGCAATATTTCGGGATGTTCTCCATCGGGCCGGGACGGTAGAGCGCGACAAGCGCCACGATATCCTCGATGCAGGTGGGCTTCATCCGCTTGAGCGCATCCATCATCCCTGAGCTTTCCACCTGGAACACGGCCACGGTGCGCGCGCGGGCATAAAGCTCGTAGGTCTTCGGATCGTCGAGCGGGATTTGCCCGATATCGTTCTCGGCCCCCTCAAAGGGCTGGTAGATGGTGCTGCCATCGGCGGCGACATGCAGATCGCGCCCCGAGGCGCGGATCTGCTGAATCGCGTTCTGGATCACGGTCAGCGTCTTGAGGCCGAGAAAGTCGAACTTGACCAGCCCCGCCTGTTCCACCCATTTCATGTTGAACTGCGTGGCGGGCATGTCCGAGCGCGGATCGCGGTAAAGCGGCACAAGCTCATCCAATGGGCGATCACCGATCACCACGCCTGCGGCATGGGTGGAGGCGTTCCTGAGCAGCCCCTCGACCTGCTGGCCATAGCGAAGCAGCCGGTCCACCACCTCTTCGGCCTGCGCCGCCTCGCGCAGGCGTGGCTCGTCGGCGAGCGCCTTTTCGATCGAGACGGGTTTGACGCCCTCGACCGGGATCATCTTGCTGAGGCGATCCACTTGCCCATAGGGCATTTGCAGCACCCGCCCGATATCGCGCACGGCGGCCTTGCTGAGCAACGCGCCAAAGGTGATGATCTGCCCCACCTTGTCGCGGCCGTATTTCTCCTGAACATAGGCGATCACCTCCTCGCGGCGATCCATGCAGAAGTCGATATCGAAATCGGGCATCGACACGCGTTCAGGGTTGAGGAACCGCTCGAACAGCAGCTTGTAGCGCAGCGGGTCAAGGTCCGTGATCGTCAGCGCATAGGCCACGAGGCTGCCCGCCCCAGAGCCGCGCCCCGGACCCACCGGGATATCGCGCTCCTTGGCCCATTTGATGAAATCGGCCACGATCAGGAAATAGCCCGGAAAGCCCATGCCCTCGATGATACCCAGCTCGAATTCCAGCCGTTTTTCATACTCTTCTACCGGGGCGGCATGGGGGATGACCGAAAGCCGCGCCGCCAGCCCCTCGCGCGCCTGACGGCGCAACTCGTCCACCTCGTCATCGGCGAAACGCGGCAGGATCGGGTCGCGCTTATACGCGCCGAAGGCACAGCGCCGCGCGATCTCGACCGTGTTTTCAAGCGCCTCGGGCAGGTCGGCGAAAAGCGCCGCCATCTCGTCTTGTGATTTGAAATAGTGCTGCGGCGTGAGGCGGCGGCGCGGGGCGTTCTGGTCGACATAGGCCCCGTCGGCCACGCATAAAAGCGCGTCATGCGCCTCATACATCTCGGGCTTGGGGAAATAGACATCGTTGGTCGCGACCAGCGGCAGGCCCATCGCATAGGCGATCTCGACATGGCCGCGCTCTGTCAGACGCTCGGGTTCGGGCGCGCCGCCCTCGCCGGGGTGGCGCTGCAACTCGACATAGAGCCGGTCGCCGAACGCCGCCTTGAGCCGCGTCACGAGCGCCTCCGCCGCCGGGCGCTGCCCTCCCTGCAAGAGCCGCCCCACCGGGCCGTCGGGGCCGCCCGTCAGGCAGATCACCCCCTCGGCATGGGTCGCAAGCTCCTCCGCCGTCACATGCGGCAGGCTGCCATCGCCGCGCAGGTAGAGGCAGGAATTGAGCTTCATCAGGTTGCCGTAACCGGCCTCGTTCTGGGCCAGCAGGACCACCGGCGCGGGCGGCTTGGCGCGCTCGCCCGGTGCCGCCTCCTGATAGGCCAGATCGACCTGGCAGCCCATGATCGGCTGCACCCCCGCGCCCTGCGCCGCCACGGAAAATTCCAATGCGGCGAACATGTTGTTGGTGTCGGTGACGGCGACAGCAGGCATTCCCGCCTTGTCGCACAGGCCCGGCAATGTCTTGAGCCGCACCGCCCCTTCAAGGAGCGAATATTCGGTATGCACCCGCAGGTGGATGAATCGGGGGTTGCCAGACATATGGGCAGACTAGCCGCAGCCTTGCGGGAACGAAAGCCTGCCTGCACCACAATCCATTGCCGAACCCCCAAAGGCTGGTCTAGGGTCTGACAAACACAGGGAGCGGCCCCGCCAAGGGGCGGGGACAGACGCGCGTGACCACGCCTTTGCTGAGCATCAATGGCCTCACCAAGGCCTATCCGGGTGTCATTGCCAATGACGCGGTGTCGTTTGATAGTCGCGCGGGCGAGGTGCATGCACTTCTGGGCGAGAATGGCGCGGGCAAGTCCACGCTGGTCAAGATGGTCTATGGCCTCGTGAAACCCGACAGCGGCACGATGTCCTTGCGCGGTGCGCCCTATGCACCCGCCAATCCTTCGGCGGCGCGCGCGGCGGGGGTGGCGATGGTGTTTCAGCATTTCTCGCTCTTCGATGCACTGAGCGTGGCCGAGAACGTGGCGCTTGGGATGGAGCATCCGCCCCCCATGCGCACGCTTGCCGCGCGCATTCGCGAAGTGTCGGAAACCTACGGCCTGCCGCTCGATCCCGCGCGCCTCACCGGCGATCTGTCGGCGGGAGAGCGGCAGCGGGTCGAGATCATACGCTGCCTGTTGCAGGAGCCGCGGCTTCTGATCATGGACGAGCCCACCTCGGTGCTGACACCACAAGAGGTGGAGATCCTGTTTGCCACGCTGCGCAAGCTCACCGCCGAGGGGGTGGCGATCCTCTATATCTCGCACAAGCTGGAGGAAATCCGCGCGCTGTGCGATGCGGCAACGATCCTGCGCCACGGGCGCAACGTCGGCACCTGCGTGCCGCGCGAGACCTCGGCGCGCGAGATGGCCGAGGCGATGGTGGGCGCAAGTTTTGCCGCGCCGCGCCGCGCCGCCCATACCCCCGGCGCGGTGGCGCTTGAGGTGGCGGCACTCTCGCTGCCCGCGCCCTCGGCCTTTGGCTGCGCGCTGCGCGATGTGTCCTTCACCCTCCGGCAAGGCGAGATCCTCGGGATCGGCGGGGTCGCGGGCAACGGTCAGGACGAGGTTCTGGCCGCGCTCTCGGGCGAGCGGCTGACCGATCCCGCCACGGTGCAACTTGATGGCCAGCCCATCGGGCGGCTTGGCCCCGATGCGCGGCGTGCGCTGGGCCTGTCGGCCGCGCCCGAGGAACGGCTTGGCCACGCTGCCGCGCCGGACATGAGCCTGACCGAGAACGCCGTGCTGAGCGCCGCCGCGCGCGAAAACCTCACGCGCCACGGCTTTATCCGCTGGGCGGCGGCGCGTGCCTTTGCCACCCGCGTGATCGCGGCATTCGACGTGCGCACGCCGGGGCCGGAGACGGCGGCGCGCGCGCTGTCGGGCGGCAACCTCCAGAAATTCGTGATCGGGCGCGAGGTGCTGCAACGCCCCCGCGTTCTGGTGGTCAACCAGCCGACATGGGGCGTCGATGCCGCCGCCGCTGCCGCGATCCGGCAGGCGCTGCTTGATCTTGCGGCGGATGGCGCGGCGATCCTGTGCATCAGCCAGGACCTTGACGAGTTGATGGAAATCGCCGACCGCTTTGCCGCGCTCAACGAGGGGCGGCTCTCGGAAGCGCGCGCCACGGCGGGCCTCAGCCTCGACAAGATCGGCCTGATGATGGGCGGCGCGCATGGCATGGAGGTGGCGCATGTCTGACGCGAGGCGCGCGCCATGCTGAGGCTGGAAAAGCGCCCGCAGCCCTCGCGGCTCTGGACCTATGCCACCCCGCCGCTGGCGGTGGTGATCACCATGATCGCGGGCGCGGCGCTTTTTGCCGCGCTGGGCAAGGACCCGGTCGAGGCGATCGCAACGATCTTCTGGAAGCCGCTTTTCGGCGAGTTCTCCTTTTACTACCGCCCGCAGCTTCTCATCAAGGCGGCGCCGCTCATCCTCATCGCTATCGGCCTCAGCCTCGGGTTTCGGGCAGGCGTCTGGAATATCGGCGCGGAGGGGCAGTATATCCTTGGCGCTCTGGCGGGGGCAGGCGTTGGTCTTGCGTTTTATCCAACCGAGAGCTGGGCCGTCTTTCCGCTGATGGTGCTGGCAGGGGCGCTTGGCGGCTGGGCCTGGGCGATGATCCCGGCGCTACTCAAGGTGCGGTTCGGCACCAACGAGATCCTCGTGTCCTTGATGCTGGTCTACGTGGCCGAGCAGTTGCTGGCGGCGATGGCGCTGGGGCTGATGCGCAATCCCGAGGGGCGCGGCTTTCCCGGCTCGCGCAATCTGCGCGATTATCCCAGTGCCCATAATGCCGATATCATCGCGGGCACGGGGATGCATTGGGGGGTGGCGGCGGCGGTGATCGCGGTGATCCTCGCTTATGTGCTGCTATCACGTCATATGCTTGGCTTTCACATCCGCCTCGCCGGGCAGGCCCCGCGCGCGGCGCGTTTCGCGGGCGTGCGCCCCGGTCGGCTGGTGATTTTCTGCCTTGGCACTGCGGGGGCGCTGGCCGGGCTGGCGGGGATGTTCGAGGTGGCGGGCCCCGCCGGGCAGATCAGCATTGATTTCAACGTGGGCTATGGCTTTACCGCGATCATCGTGGCCTTTCTGGGACGGCTGCACCCGGCGGGCATCGCGCTGGCGGGGCTCTTGATGGCGCTCACCTATATCGGCGGCGAGATGGCGCAATCGACGCTGGGCCTGCCCGCCGCCGCGATCCAGCTTTTCCAGGGGATGCTGCTGTTTTTCCTGCTGGCGGTGGACCTGCTGACGAATTACCGCATCCGTATGCGCAAGAGGGAGGCGGCCTGATGGGCGCGATCGACCCGAGCCTGCTATTGGCCGCGATCATCGTGGCGGCAACGCCCATTCTGCTGGCCGCGCTTGGCGAGTTGGTGGTGGAGCGCGCGGGGGTGCTCAACCTCGGCGTCGAGGGCATGATGATCACCGGCGCGATCTGCGGCTTTGCTGTGGCCGTCAATTCCGGCTCGCCCGCGTTGGGATTCGTGGCGGCGGCGGCGGGCGGCGCGGTGCTGGCGCTGCTTTTCGCGGCGCTCACGCAAATGGCGCTGGCCAATCAGGTGGCGAGCGGTCTGGCGCTGACGCTCTTTGGTCTCGGGCTGTCCTCGCTGCTGGGGCAGGGCTATCAGGGCATCAAGCCGCCGTCCGTGCCCCGGCTCGATCTCGGGCCGCTCAGCGACCTGCCTTTCCTGGGCCGTGTGCTCTTTTCCCACGATCTGATGGTCTATCTCGCGCTGGCGCTGGTAGCGGTTGTCTGGGCGATGCTGAAATATACCCACGCGGGGCTGATTCTGCGCGCGGTGGGCGAGAACCACGACGCCGCCCATGCGCTCGGCTACAGGGTGGTGCGGGTGCGGGTGCTGGCGATCCTTTTCGGCGGGGCCTGCGCCGGGCTGGGCGGGGCCTATATCAGCCTCATCCGCGTGCCCCAATGGACCGAGGGCATGACCTCGGGCGCGGGCTGGATCGCGCTGGCGCTGGTGGTCTTTGCCTCGTGGAAGGCGGGGCGCGTGCTGCTCGGGGCCTGGCTTTTTGGCGGGGTCACGGTGTTGCAGCTCAACCTGCAGGCAGCGGGGCTTGCCATCCCGGTCGAATATCTTTCCATGTCGCCCTACTTGATCACCATCCTTGTGCTGGTCATCATGGCGCGCGACAAATCCCGCGCGCCCGCATCCTTGGGTCGCGTCTTTCACGCCTCGCAATAAGATCAGAACAGGGAGACACCTGCATGAACCTCAGACATCTGTTGACCACAGCCACGCTTGCGCTCGGCCTTGCGACCGGGGCGGTCGCGCAGGACAAGACCAAGGTGGGCTTTATCTATGTCGGCCCCATCGGTGATGGCGGCTGGACCTATGAGCATGACAAGGGCCGCCTCGCAGTCGAGGCGCATTTCGGCGATGCGGTCGAGACGATCTATCAGGAGAGCGTGCCCGAGGGCGCGGATGCGGAGCGCGCGATCACGCAGATGGCGTTGCAGGGCGCGGACCTGATATTCACCACCTCGTTCGGCTTCATGGAGCCGACGCTGGCCACCGCCGAAAAATTCCCCAACGTGAAATTCGAGCACGCCACCGGCTACAAGACCGCGCCCAATGTCAGCACCTATTCAGCGCGGTTCTACGAGGGGCGCGCCGTGCAGGGCCATATCGCGGGCAAGATGACCAAATCCAACATCATCGGCTATATCGCCTCCTACCCGATCCCCGAGGTCATCCGCGGCATCAACGCGGCCTATATCCACGCGAAAAAGGCAAATCCCGATGTCGCATTCAAGATCATCTGGGCCTATACGTGGTTTGATCCCGCGAAAGAGGCCGACGCCGCGCAGGCGCTGATCGAGCAGGGTGCGGATGTGATCCTGCAACATACCGATTCCACCGCGCCGCAAGCCGCCGCCGCGAAGGCCGGAAACGTCATCACCTTCGGGCAGGCCTCGGATATGGCCGAATATGCGCCCCATCCGCGGGTGTCGTCGATCATCGACAACTGGGCACCCTACTATATCGCGCGCACGCAGGCGGTGATTGACGGGACGTGGGAGAGCCAGCAGGTCTGGCACGGTATCGACAAGGGCATGGTCAAGATCGGCGAAATCACCGACGCGGTGCCCGCAGATGTGAAGGCCGAGGCGCTGGCGCTGAAGGCCGCGATGGCGGATGGCAGCTATCACCCCTTCACCGGCCCGCTCAAACGTCAGGATGGCAGCGCGTGGCTCGCCGAGGGCGAGGTCGCCGACGATGGCACGCTCGCGGGCATGGATTTTTATGTCGAGGGGATCAGCGGGCAAATCCCGAACTGATCGCGCGACGACGGAAAGATACTGGTCGTGCCGGGTGCGGCGCGACCAGTTGCAAATATGGGGATGATTGCCGAGGCGCTCACGCGGGCCTTGCGCAGACGTTGAAGAAGCCGCACGGGTGCAAAACTCAATTCACCCGCTTTTCCAGCACAAGAAACGTCATCATTCCCATCGGCGGCAGGTCGCGGCGGGTGAGGATGTGCAGGCGCGGGTCTTGCAGGACGGCGGCGATCTCGAAATCCGAGTGCCAGCCCAGCACCCGCTCCAGCGGCGCGGCGGCGCGGGCGAGACCGGCCCAGACGCCGCGCTCATGCTTGAAATGGTTGGTGATGACCACCTGCCCGCCGGGGCGCAGCACGCGGGCGATCTCGGACATAACGCGTTCGGGCTCGGGGACCACCGACAGCACATGCATCGCCGCCACCGTGTCAAAGCTGGCATCGGGGAAATCGAGCTGGCGCGCATCCATCTGGCGCAGCGCCGCGACATTGCGCAGGCGCAGTTTCGCTACCCGCGCGCGCGCCTTGCGCAGCATGTCATGACTGTAATCCATGCCGGTGATACGCAGCGCGCGATCATAGGCCCCAAGCGACAGGCCGGTGCCCACGCCCACCTCGAGGACATCGCCGCCGCGCGCGTTGATATAGGTCACCGCCTCGCGCCGTCCGGCATTGGTCAGCTTGCCAAAGGTCGCATCATATACCGGTGCCCAGCGGGCATAGCTGTTTTTTACCGCGTCAAGATCCATCGCCTGCTTCTTTCACTCATGAATTTTGGTTTTTGGGATACCAGATCAAGGCCGCCCAGATCACGACCGCGACATAGGCAAGGCAGAGCACGATCAGCGCCCCCCATGTGAAAAGCGCGAGGGCGGCGGCCACGCAGGCGAAGGCCAGCAGAAAGAATTTCACGTTCTCGCGCGAAATCTTGGTCCGCTTGAACGACCAGACCGGCACGGACGAGATCATAAGGAAGCCGACCCCGGCCATGTAAAGCGCCACCAGCGGCGCGGGCGGCTGCGGCATCCCCGGCACGGCGAAGGTGAAAAACATCGGCAGCATCGCCAGGAGCGCGCCTGCCGGCGCGGGCAGCCCCTCGAAATAGGCCCCCGATCCACCCTTGGCCCCTTCCTCGCGGGAACTGACGTTGAAGCGCGCTAGGCGCATCACGCCGCAGACCGCGAAGAAAAGCACCGCGAGCCAGCCCGCGTGCCGCATGTCCTGCAAGCCCCAGAAATAGATCACCATCGGGGCCGCGACGCCAAAATTGACGAAATCCGCCAGCGAATCAAGCTCGGCCCCCATCGCCGAGGTGCTGCGCAAGAGCCGCGCAAGCCGTCCGTCGAGCCCGTCGAGAATACCCGCGACAAGCAAAAGCTGCACCGCGCGCACGTAATCGCCCTGCACCCCCATGCGAATCGCCGTGACACCCGCGCAGATCGCCGCCACGGTGAGCATGTTGGGCAAGAGCTGCGCCAGCGTCAGTTCCTTGCGCGGGGGGCGGCTCATGCGGCCCCCTTTGTGGTTGCGGTCTCGGCGATCACCGTCTCGCCTGCCACCATCGTCTGTCCTACCCGCACCAGCGGCACCACGCCGTCGGGCAGGTAGACATCGAGCCGCGAGCCGAACCGGATGAGGCCAAAGCGCTCTCCGCGCCCGAGGCTCTGGCCCTCGCCGGTGAAACAGACGATCCGCCGCGCCACCAGCCCGGCGATCTGCACCACCGGCAGGGGGCGGCCATCGGCCATCTCGATGACGATGCCGTTGCGCTCGTTATCGGCGCTGGCCTTGTCGAGCGAGGCATTGAGAAACTTGCCCGCGCGATAGGCCACCCGCGTCACCCGCCCGGCCACCGGCGCGCGGTTCACATGGCAGTTGAAAACGCTCATGAACACGCTCACCCGCGTCAGGGCCACATCCGGCAGGCCAAGCTCGGCAGGCGGTACCGCAGGCTCGATCAGCGATACGATACCATCGGCGGGGCTTATGATCAGGCCGGGGCGCGCGGGCGTCACCCGCTCTGGATCGCGGAAAAAATAATAGCACCAAAGCGTCAGCCCCGCCCCGATCCAGCCCAGCGGCTCCCAGATCACGAACAGCACCAGCGCGATGGCGGCAAAGATCGCGACGAACCGGCGCCCCTCGGGGTGCATCGGCTTGATGAATGTCTCGTGCATCTTCATGGGCGGCGGTGTCCTCGGGCGCAAAACTCTGCCAATCGCCTAAGCCCCCTCCCCCTCAAATGCAAGGCGGCACCTTTTCATCCCGCCCGCCGCGTGGCACCTTGCGCGCCATGAGCACCCCGATCACCTCCCCCGATGGCACCCCCGCGAGCCGCTTTGCCTTTGGCACCATGCAATTCGGCGGCACGGCGGATGAGGCCGCCTCTCGCGCCATGTTCGAGGCCTGCCTTGCGGCGGGCATCACCCATTTCGACACCGCCTATCTTTATACCGATGGCGCGGCGGAAACCCTGCTTGGCCGTTTTGCCGCGCCCCATCGCGACCGGCTCGTGATCGCCACCAAGGCGGGCTATTCGGGCGGCGCGGGGGCCGCGAATATCCGCGCGCAATTCGATCTGTCGCGGCAGCGGCTGGGGATGGATCACGTCGATATCCTCTACCTGCACCGGTTTGATCCCGACACCGCCCTTGAGGAAACGCTGGAGTGTTTCGCCGACCTGAAATCGCGCGGCCAGATCAGCCATGTCGGCCTGTCGAATTTCGCCGCATGGCAGGTGATGAAGGCGGCTTGCCTTGGCGCGCGTCTCGATCTGCCCATTTCGATCCTGCAACCGATGTATAACCTCGTGAAACGGCAGGCAGAGGTGGAAATCCTGCCGATGGCCGCCTCCGAGGGGATGGTGGTGGCGGGATATTCGCCGCTCGCAGGGGGGCTGCTCACTGGCAAATACGCGCGCGGCGAGACCGGGCGGCTCACCGGCAATGAGCGCTATGCGGTGCGCTATGGGCAAGACTGGATGCAGGAGGCGGCCAGCGCGCTGGTGGAGATCGCCGCAGAGCTGCGCACCGATCCCGCGACGCTCGCCGTGGCCTGGGCCGCGCACCATCCTACGGGGCCGGTGCCGATCATCTCGGGGCGGTCGGCGGCACAGATCGCGCCCTCGCTCGCGGCGGCGGATTTCGCGATGGATGACGCGCTCTATCGCCGCCTCGCCGCGCTCACCCCGGCCCCGCCCCCGGCGACCGACCGCACCGAGGAGGGCGCATGACCGCGCGCCGCCCGCTGCCGCCGATGGCCTCGGTCGCGCATCCCGGCGAGGGGGCCAAGCTGCACGCGCCCTCGGCAGAGCGCAACGCGGGGCCGATCAGCGACGCGCTTTGCCGCATCGCGCCGGGGGTGGGCCGCGCGCTGGAACTGGCCTCGGGGACCGGGCAGCATGTGGTGGCATTTGCCCGCGCCATGCCGGGGCTGGCGTGGCAGCCCACCGAGATCGACCCCGCCCGCCGCGCCAGCATCGACGCCCATGCGGCAGAGGCGGGTTTGGCCAACCTCCACCCCGCCCTGCCGCTTGACGCGACCGAGCCGGGATGGGGCGCGGCCCATGCCGGGCAAGACCTGATCTTGCTGGTGAACCTCTTGCACCTCATCAGCACACCCGAGGCGCAGACCCTCATTCGCGAGGCAGGCCGCGCGCTTGCACCCGGCGGCTGCCTCGCGCTTTACGGGCCGTTCCTGCGCGAGGGGCGCGCCACGTCGGAGGGCGACGCGCGGTTTCACGCCAGCCTTGCGGCGCAAGACCCCGAGATCGGCTACAAGGACGTGGCCGAAGTAGCGACATGGCTGAGCGATGCCGGTCTCGCACCGCAACCGCCACGTGCGATGCCCGCGAACAATCTCTTTGTGGTGGCTTGCCACGGTTGATGCCGATAACGATTGATCGTGTGTAGCGGTTTCATTCGGGGGATAATCTATGCTTCGAGGGGTCCTGTGCTGCCTTGCACTTCTCGCAACCCCGGCGCTTGGGGCCGGGCCGTTCGGCGATTACGATCCGGTCGATTTCGACCCCAAAGGGCCGCAATCATATGCCGTTCACGGCATCGACGTGGCCCGCTTTCAGAATGAGATCGACTGGCGGCGGGTGGCCGCGTCGGGGGTGGGGTTTGCCTTCATCAAGGCGACCGAGGGCGGCGATCTGAAGGATCCGCAATTCGATCGCAACTGGCAATTGGCCGCGCGCCACGGCATCGCGCGCGGGGCCTATCACTTCTACTATTTCTGCACGCCCCCCGAGGTGCAGGCGCGGTGGTTCATCCGCAACGTGCCGAAACGGGGCAAGGCTTTGCCGCCGGTGCTCGACATGGAATGGAATCCGTTTTCGCCCACCTGCACGGTGCGGCCACCGGGGGCAGAGGTGCGCAGGCAGGCGCGCGTTTTCCTAGACATGGTGGAGCGCCATTACGGCCAGCGCCCGATCATCTACACCACTCCGGAATTCTACGCACAGACCGGGATCGGGCAGGTTCAGGCAGAATTCTGGCTGCGCTCGGTCGCGAAAACGCCCGATCAGGTCTATCCCGGCCAGCCTTGGGTGTTCTGGCAATATACCGGCACGGGGGTGGTGCCGGGGGTGGAAGGCGGCGTGGATATCAACGCCTTTCGCGGGTCGGAGCGCGCGTGGCGCAGGTGGTTGAAGAGCCATGAAAGATGAGGGGGCACCCGACGGCCCCCCTTTTGCGCTCACCCATCCTTGCGGATCGTCTCGTTTTTCGGATCATAGGGGCTGTCGCAGGTCACGGTCGCATCCCAGAGCCGGTCGAGCATCTTGACCTTGAGCTTGGTGCCTTCAACCGCTTGCTCAGGTTTGACATAGCCCATGCCGATGGATTTCCCGAACGCCACCGAATAGCCCCCCGAGGTGAGACGGCCCACCCGTTCGCCGCTTTCGGTATAGAGCACCTCGCGGCCCCACGGGTCGGCATCCTCCGGCCCGTCGATCAGAAGCGTGCAGCATTTCACGCGCACGCCGGTTTCAACCATCGCCGCCTTGCCGCGAAAGTCTTTTTCCAGATCGACAAAGCGCGGCAGATCGGCCTCTAGCGGCGTGGCGTCGCGGCCCAGCTCGTTGCCGAAGGCGCGATAGGATTTTTCCTGCCGCAGCCAGTTTTGCGCACGCGCGCCGACCAGTTTCATGCCATGCGCCGCGCCCGCCTTTTCCAGAAGGTCGAACAGGTAATTCTGCATCTCAATCGGGTGATGCAATTCCCAGCCCAATTCGCCGGTATAGGCGACGCGGATGGCGTTCACGGGGCACATGCCCAGTTCGATCCGTTGCGCGGAAAGCCACGGGAAGCGCTTGTTGCTGAGCGCCGTTGCCGGGTCGGCATCCTTGATGACCGCGTTCAGAACATCGCGAGATTTTGGCCCGGCGATGGCGAAGACGCCCCATTGCGTGGTCACGTCCTGAATTTCGATATAGCCAAATTCGCCCGCCATATCCTCGGCCGATTTGCGCAGGTAATCGGCATCGTATTCCGTCCAGGCCCCGGCGGAGACGCAGTAATATTCGTGCTCTTTCAGGCGCACGATGGTGTATTCGGTGCGCGTGGTGCCGCGATCGGTGAGCGCATAGGTCAGGTTGATGCGGCCCACTTTCGGCAGCTTGTTGCAGGTGAACCAATCAAGGAAGGCCGTGGCCCCCGGCCCCTTGATGACATGCTTGGTAAAGGCGGTGGCATCAATGAGGCCCACGCCCTCGCGGATGGCTTTAGCCTCGTCCACCGCATATTGCCACCAGCCGCCACGGCGAAAGCTGCGCGCGTCGTGATCGAAGGTTTCAGGCGCGTCCAAAGGCCCGAAATAATTGGGCCGCTCCCAGCCGTTGACAAAGCCGAACTGCGCGCCGCGCGCCTTTTGGCGGTCATAGGCGGGCGAGGTGCGCAGTGGGCGGCAGGCGGGGCGTTCCTCGTCGGGGTGGTGGAGGATATAGACGTGGTCATAGGCCTCCTCGTTCTTGCGCGCGGCAAACGCGGTGGTCATCCAGCTTGACGAATAGCGCTTGGGGTCAAGGCTCGCCATGTCGATCTCGGCCTCGCCATCGACCATCAGTTGCGCGAGGTAATAGCCGGTGCCGCCCGCCGCGGTGATGCCGAAGCTGAACCCTTCGGCCAGCCACATGTTGCGCAAGCCCGGCGCGGGGCCGACCAGCGGGTTGCCGTCGGGGGTGTAGCAGATCGGGCCGTTGAAATCATCCTTGAGGCCCGACTCTTCACAAGACGGGATGCGGTGGATCATCGCCATGTATTGCTCTTCGATCCGCTCCAGATCGAGCGGGAAGAGATCGGCGCGGAAACTGTCTGGCACGCCATATTCAAAGCAGGCGGGCGCGTTTTTCTCGTAGACCCCCAGAATCCAGCCGCCACGTTCCTCGCGCACGTAGGATTGCGCATCGGCGTCGCGGATCACCGGATGTTCGCGGCCACCGTTCTGGCGGAATTCGACCAGGGCCGGGTCCTTGTCCATCACGATGAACTGGTGTTCCACCGGGATCGCGGGGATCTTGATGCCAAGCTTTTTCGCCGTGGTTTGGGCGTGGTTGCCGCTGGCGGTCACGACATGCTCGGCGGTGATCACGATCTGCTCGTCAGAGGGCACCAGATTGCCGCCCCGCTCCACCATCTTGGTGCAGGTCACTTCCCAGGCGTCACCATTCCAATGGAAGGCATCCGCCTGCCATTTGCGCTCGATCATCACGCCACGCTGGCGCGCGCCCTTGGCCATCGCCTGCGTCACGTCGGCGGGGTTAATGTAGCCGTCCTCGGTGTGATAGATCGCGCCCTTCAGGTCGGATGTCTCGATCAGCGGCCAACGTTCCTTGATCTGATCCGGGGTCAGCCACTCATAGGCCACGCCGCAGGTTTCGGCAGTCGAGGCATAGAGCATGTATTCATCCATGCGCTCCTGCGTTTGTGCCATGCGCAGGTTGCCGACCACGGCAAAGCCGGCGTTCAGGCCGGTTTCCGCCTCAAGCGTCTTGTAGAAATCGACCGAATATTTATGAATATGGGTGGTCGCAAAGGACATGTTGAAGAGCGGCAAAAGCCCCGCCGCGTGCCATGTGCTGCCAGAGGTGAGCTCGTCACGCTCCAGCAGCATCACGTCGGACCAGCCCGCGCGGGCCAGATGATAGGCGATGGAGGTGCCGATCGCGCCACCGCCGATGACGAGGGCTTTGACTTCGGTTTTCATGGCGTGCGACTCCCTTGGGGCATACTCTCTCGGGGCGATATTTATCAGTCCTGCGATATCGCGCGAAGCCCATCCGACCCAACACCGCCCGAAAGCGACGAAACGTCGTAACCGGGCGGGAAAACAAGGGGTGTGGATATTCCCCGCCGCGCTTGGTAGCTTGCGCCGCAACGCAGAAAGCCCAGAGGGATCGCCATGAGCGCCACCGCCCGCAAGACCGCCCCGCTGCCCGATGACATACGGGCAATGAAGGGCCGCGCGCCCATCGTCTCGCTCACCGCCTATACCACGCCGATGGCGCGGATGATGGATGCGCACTGCGATTTCGTCCTCGTCGGCGACAGCCTCGGCATGGTGGTGCATGGCCTGCCCTCCACCCTTGGCGTGACGATGGAAATGATGATCCTGCACGGCAAGGCGGTGGCGCGCGGCCTCACGCGCGCGATGCTGGTGATCGACATGCCGTTCGGCAGCTACGAGGAAAGCCCCGCGCAGGCGTTTCGCAACGCCGCAAAGATCATGGCCGAGACGGGCGCGGCGGCGGTCAAGCTCGAAGGCGGGCAGCACATGGCCGAGACCATCGCCTTTCTGGTGGCGCGCGGCGTGCCGGTGATGGCGCATATTGGCCTCACGCCGCAATCGGTGAACACGCTCGGCGGCTACAAGGTGCAGGGGCGCGGGGCCGGGGCCGAGCGGCTCTTGGCCGATGCGCGCGCGGTGAGCGATGCGGGGGCGTTCTCGGTGGTGTTGGAAAAGCTGCCCTCGGCGCTGGCGGACCGGATCACGGCAGAGATCGCCATTCCCACCATCGGCATCGGCGCAGGCGCGGGCTGCGACGGTCAGATCCTTGTCGTCGATGACATGCTGGGCCTTTTTACCGCGTTCAAGCCGAAATTCGTCAAGCGTTACGCGGAATTGGGCGAGGCGGGCGAGGCCGCCATCGCAGCCTTTGCCAGCGAGGTGCGCGCGCGCGCCTTCCCCGCGCCCGAGCATGGCTTTGCCGAGGAGGCACCGCGTTGAGCGCGCCGATCCTGCGCCGCCTCGATGATCTGCGCCACATGACCGCCCCCTGGATTCGCGCCGGAGAGCGCATCGGCGTGGTGCCCACCATGGGCGCGCTGCATGACGGGCACCTGTCGCTGGTGGCGGCGGCCAAGGCCGCCTGTGACCGGGTGATCGTGACCATTTTCGTCAACCCCAAACAGTTCAATAACTCCGCCGATCTGGCCAATTACCCCCGCACCGAGCGAGAGGACGCGCGCAAGCTTGCACGCTTCGGCGTCGATGCGCTCTGGGTGCCGGATGGTGACCAGATGTATCCCGCAAGTTTCGCCACCACCGTTTCGGTCGCGGGGCTGACCGATGTGATGGAGGGCGCGTTTCGCCCCGGCCATTTCGACGGCGTGGCCACGGTGGTAACCAAGCTTTTCACCCAGACCAGCGCCACGGATGCGTTTTTCGGCGAGAAGGATTACCAACAGCTTCTGGTCGTGCGCCGCATGGCCGCCGATCTTGATCTGCCGGTCACCGTGCATGGCTGCCCGACGATCCGCGATATCGACGGGCTGGCGCTGTCGTCCCGCAACCTTCTGTTGTCGGACCGCGCGCGCACCCTCGCCCCGCGCCTGCACGAGGAGATGGAGGTGATTGCCCTTGGGCTGCGTGAGGGGCGCGCGTTCGACGATCTGCGCGAGGCGGCGCTGGCGCGGCTCGACAGGGCCGGGTTCACCGGCGCGGATTATCTCGATCTGCGCGCGCAGGACGATCTCGGCACGATTGCCGCCCCCGACCGCCCCGCCCGCCTCTTTGCCGCCGCATGGCTTGCCGGGGTGCGGCTGATCGACAATATCGCGGTCTGATTGCCTGACGTAACGTCATGCCGCGCACAGGGGCAAAGGTAAGGAAAACCTGACGGGACAAGCGCGCAATTTTTCCCCATGTATCTGGCGTAGGGCTCGCGCAGGATTGCGAGGGTAATGAGTGTCCCCTTTACCGGTGTCCGGCGCGCCACCACTCTCGTCTGTTGTGTGCCGATCGGCCCCGGTGGAAACACCGGGGCCGCGTTGGTCTCAGCCAAAGCGCGCCGACCATGCCGGCACCGGATCGCCTGGACAGGGCCGCGCGGCATGGATCGCACGGGCAATCGCGCGCGCCATCGTGCAGGCGGCAGCGTGCCCCAGCAGCACCTGCGTGGGCATATCGGGCGCAGGCCGCGCGCCGGTGGCGGCGGCAAAGATCGCATCGCCATCCATCAGCGTGTGCGAGGGCACCAGCGCGCGGGCCAGCCCGTCATGCGCCGCAGTCGCCAGCCGCGTGCATTGCGCCTGTGTGAGCGTGGTATCGGTGGCAATGATGCCGATGGTGGTGTTGGCATTTGGCGCGTGTTTGACCGGTGCGGCGAGCGGGTCGGGATACGCACGCGCGGGGCCAAGCCCGCCGAACTCATCGCCGATCTCGAACGGCGCGGCCCAGAAATGCGGCCCCGCGCCCACCGTCGCCCCCCCGAGCGCGTTGACCGCCACCAGCGCGCCGACCATTGTGCCATCGGGCAGCCGGGTCGAGGCAGAGCCAAGCCCGCCCTTGAGATTGGCCGTGGTGGCCCCGGTTCCCGCCCCTTCGCTGCCGATGGCGAAATCCTCGGACGCACCCGCCAGCGCGGCCCGCCCGAGGGCATTGTAGGGGTTGGTCGTCCAGTCGCTCTCGCCGCCATTCAACAGATCGAACAGGATCGCCGCCGGAACGATAGGCACGCGGGCCGCGCCCACGGCAAAGCCGCGCCCCATGTCGCGCAAGCCCTCGGCCACGCCTGAGGCCGCATCGAGGCCAAAGGC
This sequence comes from Roseovarius sp. MBR-78, assembly GCF_040547535.1. NCBI lineage: Bacteria > Pseudomonadati > Pseudomonadota > Alphaproteobacteria > Rhodobacterales > Roseobacteraceae > Roseovarius > Roseovarius sp. MBR-78. The sequence continues at coordinate 66,477 of NZ_JBEPPX010000013.1, read as the reverse complement.
CGAGCCGCCCGAGAGCACCAGCGCATCCACCTGTTGCACCGCGCGGTCGGGCGCGAGCAGATCGGTCTCGCGCGTGCCCGGCGCGCCGCCCATGACATGCACGCCGGCGGTAAACGGCGCATCGGCGGTGAGCACCGTCATCCCCGAACGCAGGCCCGCATCGCCTGCATTGCCGACGCGAAGCCCGGCCACGTCGGTGATGAGGTTGCGCGGTCCGGTCTGCATCTGCGTCCTCCCGTTCGGTCAGGCGAGGTGATCGACCACCTGCAAGTGTTGCGCCAGCCGGTCCACCTCTGACAGGTAGCGCGCCACCAGTTTGGGATCGTGCGGCGCGGGGCTGACGCCTGCCGGGATTTCGCGCGCCAGCACCGATTCGACCGCCAGCGACACCGGCACCGACACCAGCCGCGCCATCGCGGTGCCGCGCGCATCGCCCCAGGCATCCATCACGTAGGTCTTGTGCCAGACCGCCGCGCCATCCTTCTCGGCCTTCAGCCCGACGCAGAGCACCACGCGATCCGGCTCGCCCTCGGCATAGGCGTGGTCCTGCCAGAACTGCTCGGACATCTCCTTGAGCCGCGCCTCTCCTGCCGCGCCCTCCAACGTCTCGATCTCGGTAAAGATATCGGCCCAGGCCTCGGCCCAGCCGTTGAGCCGCAACGTGCCGCGCACGAAATCGCGGATCCGCCACTCGGGATCAAACCGGTAATCGGCGATGAACGGGATCGAATCGCGGTTGGGGTAGACCTCGAATGTCTCGGGCGTTGGCAGCGGCGCCTCATAGGACGAGAGCGCATCCCACGGTCGCGCCACGTCCAGCTCTGCGAAGGCCCGGATCGAGCGCGACTGCGAGCGCAGCGCCTTGAGCACCCCCAGCGGTGACCAGCTGAACTTGTAGCGAAACGGGTTCGGAACTTTCGGCACGCCGCCGCAATAGGAGGTGAAGGACAGGTCATTGCCCGGATCGAACGCCTCTGAAGCGCGGTAATCGGCCACCATATGATGGGCCATCAGGTGGTCGATGCCGGGATCAAGGCCGATCTCGTTGACGAAGCTCAGCCCCTTCTCGCGCGCCGCGCCATCGAGCGCGCGCATCTCGGGCGCGATATAGGAGGACGAGACGAAATGCGCCCCGCGATCAAGGCACATCTCGGCCAGCGGAACGTGCCAGTCGCCGGGCAGCATTGAGACGACCACATCGCCGGGCTGCACCGCGGCTGCGAGCGCATCCTTGTCAAAAGCGTGGATCGCGCCGGTCAGATCGCCCACCGCCGCGCGCGCCTTGTCAACCGAGCGGTTCCAGACGGCCACATCATGGCCCGCCTCGATCAGTCGTCGTAGGCCGGGAATGGCCGAAAGGCCGGTGCCGCACCAATGGATTGTCATGTCTCAGACCTCCTTCATATGGGTGTGATACGTGGCCCCCGCGCGGCCCCAGACGCCCTGATCCAGCGCGTCGAGCGCCAGAAGATGCGGCAGAAGCTGGGCCGCGAAATCCTCGGACGCCTCGCGCGGCAGGAGCGAGGGCAGGTTGTCGATCGCCATCACATCGAGCGGCGGCGCATCGTGCACGCGCGTGACCGGCGCGGCCCATGTGGTGGCGGCCTCATAGACTGGCACCGGGTTGTAATCGCTGTCGGGATCGCAGGCCACATCGCCGATCACCGAGAGGCGGCGGGGGGCGGCCAGCGCCTCGGGCGGCACGAAAACGGGCGCGCCGGGGCGCGCGAGGATGCAGTTGATGAAAAGGTCATGGTCGAGGATTTCGGGGAACGGCCCACCCTGCGCCGTTTCTGCCATGTCCCATTTGGTGACGCGCACGCCCAGCGCCTCGCACAGGTCGCTTGCCCCGGTGCCGACGCGGCCCAGCGCGCCGATGACGATGGCGGTGGGGCGCTCTGTGCCGGAGGCATCAAGCCGCGCGCCAAGATCCGCGACCAGCGCATCGCGCCCGGCAAAGGTATCGACCGACGGACAGATCCCGCCCTGCCGCTGCGCCGCCCAACCCATGAGCGACACCGCCGCCCCGGCATAGCCCGCCCAATAGCCGAAGGCGGCGACGCGGCGGCCCGCCTCATCCACCAGATATTCCAGATCGAGGAGCGTGCCGCCCCCGGCCTTGAACCGCTGCAAGAGCCGCCGCCCGGAATGCTGCCCCTTGAAGGCGTGGCCGAACATGATGTGGCGATGCGGCAGGGCCGTGCCGTCATCGGGCAGTTCCTTGAGGCCAAAGATGATCGCGTCGCGCGGGGCATTGGGCCATGTGCCCTCGGGCGCGGTCTCGCAGCCCGCCGCGCGGTAGCCATCAGTGGGGATCGCGCGCGCGCCGCTCTCCTCCACCGTGACGCGAAACCCCTTCGCGATCAGCGTCTCCGCCCCCTCGGGGGTAATTCCCACGCGGTCCTCGTTCGGCCTTTGCTCGGCCCGCACCCAGAGATGCACCATGCCCACCCCCATCAGATCATGTCATCCGCGATCACCTGCGCCACCGAGGCGCGGGTGCGCATCGTCTCGACGAAAGCAGCGATCTTGGGGAAATTCGCCATGTCCACCCCGTCGCCCTCCAGCCAGCTACAGGCGACAAAAAGGTAAGGATCGGCCAGCGAGACCGCCTCGCCCAGCACGTAAGGCCCTTGCAGCATATGGTGCTCGACATGCTCGGCGCTCGCGGTCATGGTCTCCACCGCCTTGGCGCGCATATCGGCGAGCGAGCTTTCCAGATCGGCCCAGCGCTGGCCGCGCGCGCGATGCGCGTGGTTCACATGCATGGTCGAGGCAAGATAAAGCATCGCCTCGCGCATCCTTGCGGCCTGCCACGGATCGGAGGGGCGCAACCCGGCGGCGGGGGCGAGATCGGCGATATGCTCAAGGATGGCGGCGGTCTCGGTCAGGATGCCCTGATCGGTCGCCAGCGCGGGCACGCGCCCCTTGGGGTTGACCGCGTGATAGCGGGGCTGCCGTTGCTCGCCCGCCTTGAAATCGAGGCGCACCGGCTCGAAATCCAGCCCCGCCTCGTGGAGCGCGATGGCCACGGCGACGGCGATGGTGCCCTTAGCATAGTAAAGCTGCATGATCCTTGTCCTCTCAGATGAAGGTGCGGGCATGGGCCCGGTCGGGTGTGTCGAGATGCGGCGTGGCGTTGAACGCCCCCAGCATGAGCATGTCATGGACGTGATGCACCCGGTGCAGCGAGCTGTTCATCACCTGCAACATCACCTTGGACATGCCGCCAATATCGAGGCCGAGCGCATGGCGCAGCGCCATGCCGATCACGCCGCCAGAGGTGACGACAAGCACCCGCCCGCCGCTGCCCGACAAGTCGTCGAGCAGGCCGGTGACGCGGGTGGCAAAGCTCTCATAGCTTTCGGGCAACCCGTCGAGATTGCCCTGCGCCCAATGCGAGATCACCTGCGGCAGGTAGCGGGCGAATTGGGTGGCATCCTGCGGCGTAGGCAGGCCATGCTGCGCCTCGACCGCACGGGCCAGCGCGAAATAGCTCAGCTCGTCGAGCCGCGCATCGACATCGCCGCCGCCATAGCCCATCGCCTCGGCCGTGCCGCGCTGGCGGTTGAGCGTGCCAGTGATGACCCGGTCGAAATGCGGATCGGTGCCGCGCAGATGCGCGCCAAGCCAACGGGCCTGCTGCTCGCCCAAGGGCGAGAGCCGGTCATAGCCCGCCTCGTCTGTGGCCTTGTTATTCGCCTGCCCGTGCCGCACCAGAACGATCTCGGTCACATTGCGCCCCCCGTCTTGCGCCGCGACGTTAGCGCCCCGCCCGCGCATGTGAAAGGGCGTGCGTGCGGATTTCCCGCGCCGCGCGGGGCCCGAGCAATTCCTGTTGCGCCGCGCCCGCGCCTCGGGTAAAGCGGCACCCGGTCCCGTCGCGGTATCTGCGATGACGGATCATAAGGAAGGTCGCCGCTGTAGCTCAGCTGGTAGAGCACGTCATTCGTAATGATGGGGTCGGGGGTTCGAGTCCCTTCAGCGGCACCAGCCTTCTCAAGAAAATCTCTAAGTTTTAATGATTTAGGCGGCTTCTCGTCCGGCGCGGCAATGCCCCTTGCGGTGATGGGGGCGGTCTTTGTCGATGTCGTGGCAGAGTGCCGAGGTCATGGGTGTTGAAGGCACCACAGATGCAGAGGGCCCCCATATTCGAGCGGGTCATCACCGCCTGCGAAACAGGGGGTCTCTTGCAGTTTGTCGCGCCCTTCGCCCGTGATTGCGCGCGGCGGGCGGAAGACCAAAATCAGCCCTGCCGCTCACAGCCCCTTGGCCACCTGGCGCAGTTCGAATTTCTGGATCTTGCCGGTCGAGGTCTTGGGCAGGTCCTGAAACACCACCGCCTTGGGCGTCTTGAAACCCGCCAGCCGCTCGCGGGCGAAGGCGATCAGCTCGGCCTCGCTCACCTCGGCACCGTCCTTCAACTCGACAAAGGCGCAGGGCACCTCGCCCCATTTCTCATCCGGCTTGGCCACCACGGCACAAAGCAGCACCGCCGGGTGGCGCATCAGCACCCCCTCCACCTCGACCGAGGAGATATTCTCGCCGCCCGAAATGATGATGTCCTTGGCGCGGTCGGCGATCTTGAGATAGCCGTCGGGATGCTGGAAGGCGATGTCGCCCGAGTGGAACCAGCCGCCGCGAAACGCCTCCTCGGTGGCCTTGGGGTTCTTGAGATAACCCTTCATCACCGAATTGCCCCGGATCATGATCTCGCCCAGGCTCTCGCCATCCATCGGCACCTGCTCCATCGTCTCGGGGTCAAGCGCGGTGATCTCTTCCATCATCGGCATGAGGATGCCGGTGCGCGCCTTGATGGCATAGCGGTCGTCATCGGGCAGCGCGTCCCACTCGGCGTTCCACAGGCATTCGGTGACATGGCCATAGGTTTCGGTCAGCCCGTAGACCTGCGTCACCTTGAAGCCCAGCGGCTCGATCGCCGCCAGCGTGGCGGCAGGCGGCGGGGCACCGGCGGTGAACACATCGACGATGTGCTCGAAAGCGCGCCGCTCGCCATCCTTGGCATTCACCAGCATGTTGAGCACGATAGGCGCGCCGCCGAAATGCGTGACACCCTCATCGGCGATGGCGTCATAGATCGCGCGCGCGGTGATGTCGCGGCAGCACACCACAGTGCCGCCCACCATCGGTATGAGCCAGACATGGTTCCAGTTGTTGCAGTGAAACAGCGGCACGATGGTGAGATAGACGGGGTAGCGCGGCAAATCCCAGCTTACTACCGTGCCCATCGTCATCAGATAGGCCCCGCGATGGTGGCAGACCACGCCCTTGGGCCGCCCGGTGGTGCCGGAGGTGTAGTTGAGCGCAAGGCTTTCCCATTCGTCCTCGGGCATGATCCACTCGAAATCAGGGGTGCCGGTGGCAAGGAAATCCTCGTAGGCCATGTAATCGGAATGGGCGTGGACGCCCGCCTCGTCATCGGGCACCTCGATGATCGCGGGCGCGGGGCGCTCCATCAGCCCGAGCGCGGCATCGAGCGTGGGCAGGAACTGCGTGTCGCACAGCACCACCCGCGCCTCGCCGTGATCGAGGATATAGGCGATGGTGTCGGCCTCGAGCCGCGTGTTGATCGCGTTGAGCACGGCACCGGCCGCAGGCACGCCGAAATGCGCCTCGCAATGGGCGGGGATATTGGGCAGGATCGTGGCCACCACGTCACCCGGCTCGATGCCGATATTCACCAGCGCCGAGGCAAGCCGCGAGACGCGCGCGTGGTATTCGGCATAGGTCTTGCGGTGGCCATGATAGGCTATAGCAAGCCGGTCAGGGTAAACATGCGCCGCGCGCCGCAGATGCGATAGCGGCGTCAGCGGCACGAAATTCGCCTGCCGTCGCTCCAGCCCCGTTTCGTCCTTCATCCAGCCCATGCGGCCCTCCCCTGCCTGCACCACGCACATTCCGTGATTAGCAGGAACCGGCGGGCTCAGGTCAAGTGGCAGCCGCCTCACGGGCCGCGAAACTAAGGCAAAAGCCCCGCCATGCCGCAGACGATGCGCCATTCGTCTTCGCTCACCGGCTGCACCGACAGGCGCGCGCGGCGCACCAGTGCCATGTCCGACAATCGCGGATCGGCCTTGATCGCGGCGAGCGTGACCGGGGTTGGCGCGGCCTCCAGCGCGCGGATGTCCACGCAGTCCCAGCGCGGATCACCGGCAGTGCTGTCGGGATGGGCCTCCTTGATCACCTCGACCATGCCCACGACCGCCTTTTCCTTTTGCGAATGGTAAAAGAAACCGCGATCGCCCACGGCCATCTCGCGCATGAAATTGCGCGCCTGATAATTGCGCACGCCGTCCCATTCCTCGCCCGCCGCGCCGCGGGCCACCTGATCGGCCCAGGACCACGTTGATGGCTCGGACTTGAACAGCCAGTAGCGCATCAGATGACCTTTTTCCACGGGATCAACTCGACCCCGGCAAAAAGCCCCGCCTTCGCGTAGGGATCGTTTTCGGCCCAGTCGCGCGCGGCGGCCATGTCCGCCACGTCGAGGATCACCAGCGAGCCGGTCATCGCGCCCGCCTCGTCCAGTAATGGGCCGGCCTGAGATACCACCCCGGTCTCTTTCAGATAGGCAACATGCGCCTCGCGAGTGTCGAGACGGGTTTGCAGGGCACCGGGCTTGTCGCGGGCAATAAGGGCTATCAGCATCATTCTTCCTTCAATGGTCGCGCCAGCAGCATATCCACCGCTTGCGCCACGTGCAATTCACCGCTGACAAGCGCGGCCACCGCCGCCGTCACCGGCATTTCAAGGCCCAGCGCGCGGGCACGTCCCAGCGCCGCGCGCGCGGTGGCCGCCCCCTCGACCGTCACCGAGGCGTCGAACGCTTCGCCCCGCCCGAGGCTTTCGCCGTAGCGATAGTTGCGCGATTGCGCGCTGGTGCAGGTCAGCGCCAGATCGCCAAAGCCCGACAGCCCCGCCAGCGTCTCGGGTCGCGCACCAAGCCCTGCGGCAAGCCGGTTCATCTCGGCAAAGCCGCGCGTCATCAGCGCGGCGCGCGCGCTCTCGCCCAGCCCCGCGCCCATCACGGCGCCACAACCGATGGCGATCACGTTCTTGAGCGCGCCGCCCAGTTCCGCCCCCACCGCATCCATGCTGCGATAGAGCCGCAGCGTGGGTGTCGACAGCACCGATTGCAGCATCGCCCCGGTCCCCGGATCGCCACAGGCCAGCGTCAGCGCCGTGGGCAGGCCCAGCGCGATATCGCGGGCAAAACTCGGGCCGGTGAGGATCGCCGGGATCGCGTCGGGGCAGGTTTGGGCAATCAGGCCGGTGGGGCCAAGGCCGGTGGTCAGGTCCATCCCCTTGCAACAGGCGACGAGCGGGCGTGCGCGCAACGCCCCGCGATGCGCGGTGAGATATTCGCCCAGCGCCTGCATCGGCATGGCCAGCAGGCAGGGACCGGCAGGATCAGGCACCGCGCCCGAGATCACGGTAATCGCCTCGGGCAGGGCAATGCCGGGCAGGCGGCGGGTATTCTCGCGCCGCGAGCGCATTTGCGCCGCGTGGCCCTCGTCGCGCGCCCAGAGCGTGACCGGCCCGGCCTGCGCCAGCGCCACCGCCAGCGCCGTGCCAAACGCCCCTGCGCCACAAATCAGCGTCATGCCTTGGCCCCCCTCTTGCCGTGGCCGAGCATCGCTGGGCTTGCAGTATCAAGCGGCCAGCGCGGCCGCGCCGCAAGCGTCAGGTCGTCGCGATGGCCCAGCCGGTATAGCTCCGCCCCGGCATAGGCGATCATCGCCGCGTTATCGGTGCAAAGCGCCAGCGGCGGCGCCAGAAACCGCGCGCCCGCCTGCGCCGCCACATCCCGAAGCGCGGCGCGAATGGGGCCGTTGGCCGCAACGCCCCCGGCCACGGCAATCAGCGGTGCGCCAGGCCCCTCGGCCAGGTAAAGCGCCAGCGCGCGCCGCGTCTTCTCGGCCAGCACGTCGCAGACCGCCGCCTGAAACCCGGCACAGAGGTCTGCCCGGTCCTGCCGCGTCAGCCCCGCCTTTTCGGCCACGATCCCGTCGCGCGCGCGCAGCACCGCCGTTTTCAGCCCCGAAAACGAGAGATCGCAGCCCGCCCGATCCAAAAGCGGGCGCGGCAGGCGAAACCGCGCCGGATCGCCGGTCGCGGCGGCGCGCTCCACCTCCGGGCCGCCGGGCTGCGGAAGGCCAAGCAGGCGCGCCACCTTGTCAAACGCCTCGCCCGGCGCATCGTCGATGGTGCCGCCGATCCGCGCGAATTCCTCGGGCCCGCGCACGATCAGGAATTGGCAATGCCCCCCCGACACGAGCAGCATCAGGTAGGGATAGGCTACCCCGTCGGTCAGGCGCGGCGTCAGCGCGTGACCGGCAAGATGGTTGACGCCGACAAGCGGCAGGCCCGCGCCCGCCGCGATCCCCTTGGCGCACATCACCCCCGCCAGAACCCCGCCGATCAGGCCCGGCCCGGCGGTGACAGCCACCGCATCCATCGCATGAAGCCCAAGCCCCGCGCGCCGCAAAGCCTCGCGCACGGCGATATCGAGCTTTTCGGCATGGGCACGCGCCGCGATCTCGGGCACCACGCCGCCGAAATCGGCGTGCAGCGCGGCCTGCCCCATCACCACGGAGGCCAGCACCCGCGCGCCCGCACCGTCAAGGCGCAGCACGGCGGCGGCGGTATCGTCGCAACTGCTCTCGATCCCGAGTATGGTCAGCGCTGTGCTCATCCCGGCCCTGCTGCATTGCCCCCAACATCATAGGCAGGTAACACCTTACCAAAGGGTCAACAACTGCGGACCGCCGATGCCTCCCCGCCTGCTCATCACCCGGCCCGAGCCATCGGCAAGCCATTTCGCCGCCGATCTGCGCGCGGCGTTGCCGGGGGCAGAGGTCATCATCTCGCCGCTCATGCGCATCACCTATGGCGGCACGCTGCCGCCGCCCGTGCCCGGCGAGGTGCTGATCTTTACCTCGTGCCACGGGGTCGAGGGGGTCTGCCGCCTCAGCCCCCGCCGCGACCTGACCGCCTATGCCGTGGGCCGCGCCACGGCGGAGGCTGCGCGGCAACGGGGATTCACCACCATCGCGGCCGAGGGCGATGCCCCGTCGCTGCTTGCCCGGATCGCCGCCGACGGGGCGCGCGGCCCGTTCCTGCACCCGCGCGGCGCGCATGTGGCCGCCGATATCGCGGCGGCGCTGCGATCCGCGGGCCATGCCGCGCGCGAGGTCGTGGTTTACGATCAAGAGGCGCTGCCGCTGTCCGAGGCGGCCCGCGCCGCGCTCGATGGCACGGCCCCGGTGATCGTTCCGCTGATGTCGCCGCGCAGCGCGGTGCTGTTTCTCGACGCGGCGGGCCAAACGCGCGCGCCCCTTCTGATCGCGGCAATGAGCCGCAACGTGGCCACGCGCATCCCCGAGGGGGCCGCAGAGCGCGTGGTGGTCGCCAAGACGCCCGATGCCGCATCCATGCGCACGGCGCTGCACGATCTGGTGAAACACGCCAAGCGGGTTGAGAGCCACAAGGGGGCGCAGTAAGGTCAAACTGACAGTTCGACCAGACAAGATTCGAAAAGGTGGCGTGCCGTGGCGAGAAAGAAGACATCCAGGACGGACAAGGCCGACGCATCGCAGAGCGCCGGTGAGGGCATGACGCCACCCGAGGCCGGGGCGCAGGACATGCCCGAGACCGAAACCGCCCCCCTGCCCGAGGATGCCTCAACGCCCGAGAGCGTCGAGGCCCCCGACGACACATCAGAAACCGGCGCGCCGCCTGACGACGTGCCGCAGGATACACCCGAGGCAGAGGCCAAACAGGACGCGAGCGGGGATACGACAGATCTCGAAGCCGATCCCGCACCCGATGCCGAAACGGAAACCCCGCCAGAGGGACCAGAAGAGCCTGCCGCCGCTGCCACCGAACCCGAATCCGAACCCACTGCCGATACCACCCCGATGGTGCGCACAGAGCAGGTCACCGTGCGGCAGGGCGGGTTCTGGTCGATGCTAGTGGGCGGCATCGCGGCGGCGGGGATCGGGGTGGCGGCGGCCCCCTATATCCATCCCTATTTCCCGAAACCCGAACCGGACACCGCCTCCGATCCCGCGATTGCGGCGCGGCTTGATGCACAGGCGCAGCGCCTCGACGATCTCGGCGCGCGGCTCGACGCGCTGCCCGCGCCCGCCGATCCGGGCGACGCGGTCGCCGGGCTGAGCGAGACGGTGACAGACCTCACCGAGCGGGTCGCGAAACTGGAGGCTGACACCGCGACCCTCGCGGATCGCCCCGCGCCGACGGCCCCGGATACCGCCTCGGCGCTCGATGATCTGCGCGCCCGCCTCGCCGCGCAAGGGGATGAGATCGCCGCCCTGCGCGACGCGATCGACGCCGAGGAGCAAGCCGCACGCGACAGCGCCCGCGCCACGCTGCAACGCGCCGCGCTCACCCGCGTGATGACCGCGCTCGACACCGGCGATACGTTCTCCGCTGCCCTCGCCGACCTGCGCGAGACCGGTGCCCCGGTACCCGACGCGCTGGCACAGGCGGCGCAGACCGGCGTGCCGACGCGTGCGCAGCTTGTCGAGAGCTTTCCCGAGGCGGCGCGCGCGGCGCTGGCTGCGGCGCGTGGCACCGGCACCGGGCCCTCTGTCGGCGGCTTCTTGCGCGCGCAGCTTGGCGTTCGCTCGCTGGAGCCGCGCGAGGGCGACGACACCGACGCTATCCTGTCGCGCGCCGAGGCGGCGCTGGCGGGTGGGCGTCTGGGCGATGCGCTGGCAGAGATCGAGACCTTGCCCGAGGCGGCGCGCGCCGCCACATCCGACTGGGCCGCGCGCGCCACGGCGCGGCACGACGCGCTTGCCGCTGCCGAGGAACTGTCGGCGCAACTGAACTGAATTTGAAAGGTCGGCCCTGATGCTTTGGTCCATTGTGAAGGTTGCAGTTTTCATCGCCCTTGTTGGGGCGATCACCCTTGGCGCGTCCTACCTGCTCGAACTTGAGGGCGGCGTGCGCATCGTCATGGCGGGGGTCGAGATCAACCTCACCCCGATCAAGGCGGTGATCGCGCTTGGCCTGCTGGTGCTGGCGATCTGGCTGTTGATGAAGCTCGCGGGGATGCTGGTGGCGGTGCTGCGCTTCGTCAACGGGGATGAAACCGCGCTGTCGCGCTATTTCGACCGCAACCGGCAGGAAAAGGGCTATCGCGCGCTGGGCGAGGGGGTGCTTGCGCTTGCCTCGGGCGAGGGAGACAAGGCCGTGGCCCATGCCGCGAAAGCCGAGAAATACCTGCACAAGCCCGCGCTCACCGACCTTATTACCGCGCAGGGCGCGGAAATGGCGGGCGACAAGGCGCGGGCCGAGGCGGCCTTCAAGCGCCTGCTGACAAACGAGAAAACCCGCTTTGTCGGGATTCGCGGCATCCTGCGGCAAAAGCTGGAGGCAGGCGAGACCGAGGCCGCGCTGAAGCTGGCCAAGACCGCCTTCGCGCTCAAGCCCCGGCAGGTGGAGATTCAGGATACCCTGTTGCAGCTTCAGGCCGACAAGGGCGACTGGAAGGGCGCGCGCGCCACGCTGGGGGCCAAGCTCAAATACGGGGCGCTGCCCCGCGATGTGCACAAGCGGCGCGACGCGGTGCTGGCGCTCTCGGAGGCGCGCGACGTGCTCGACGAGGGCAAGACCATCGAGGCGCGGGAAGCGGCCATTGAGGCCAATCGCCTGTCGCCCGATCTGGTGCCCGCGGCGGTGCTGGCCGCGCAGGGCTATATCGAGGCGGGCAAGCCGCGCCCGGCCATGCGCATCATCACCAAGGCCTGGCTGATGCGGCCCCATCCCGACCTTGCAGGTGTCTTTGCCGCGATCGCGCCCGACGAGACGCCGAAAGAGCGGCTCAAGCGCTTTGCCAAGCTCTTGAAGGTGCATCCCGACAACCGCGAGACGCGGCTTCTGGAGGCGGAACTCAACCTTGCCGCCGAGGATTTCCCGGCGGCGCGCCGCGCGCTGGGCGATCTGGCCGAGGTGGAGCCGGACGCCCGCGCACTCACCATCATGGCGGCCATCGAGCGGGGCGAAGGCGCGTCTGATGCGGTGGTCAAGGGCTGGCTTGCGCGCGCGCTGGGCGCGCCGCGCGGCCCGCAATGGTGCTGTGACAACTGTCAACACATCCATGCCGAGTGGCGGCCCGTGTGCGAGAATTGCCATTCCTTCGATACGCTGAGCTGGCGCGCGCCCGCCGAGGGCGCGGTGAGCACGCCGACGGGGCTGGAAATGCTGCCGTTGCTGATCGGCCCGCTGGACGAGCCGGATACCACGCCCGAAGAAGAGGCGCACGAGGATATACCCGACGCAGAGGTAATCGACCCCGTGACCGGTGCCGAAACCACCGAAACCACGGGGACCGCGCGCTAAGTCTCGGGGCTGGACAAGCCGATGCGGCTGTTGTCTGGTAGTGGTTATCGTGGTTCGGTGTCGTCTTGCCTGTTGGCAAGCGGGGTCGATCCACAGAAACGATAAAAAACGATCACCAACCGGGAGAACAAGAAAATGCGTAAATTGCTGAGCCATACCGCTATCGCGGCGATCAGTCTGGCCTTTGCCGGCGAGGCGATGGCGACCGAATGGAATGTCTCGCTCTGGGGCAAGCGGCGCGCCTTTACCGAGCATGTCGAAAAGCTGGCCGAATTGGTGAGCGCCAAGACCAATGGCGAGTTCACCCTGAACATCAGCTATGGCGGACTGTCGAACAACCGCGAGAACCTCGACGGGATCTCCATCGGGGCCTTCGAGATGGCGCAGTTCTGCGCCGGGTATCACCGCGACAAGAACCCCACGATCACCGTTCTGGAGCTGCCGTTCCTCGGCGTCGAGACGCTGGAGCAGGAAACCGCGCTGTCGATGGCGCTTTACGATCAACCGTCGGTCAAGGCCGATCTGGCGCGCTGGAACGCGACGCTGCTGATGCCCTCGCCGATGCCGCAATACAACCTCGTGGGCCTTGGCGATGCGCCCCGCAACCTTGACGATTTCGAAGGGCTGAGCGTGCGCGCCACCGGCGGGATCGGGGCCGCGATGGAGGCTGTGGGCGCGGTGCCCACCTCGATGTCGGCCACCGAAGTGCGGCAGGCAATGGATAGCGGCGTGGTCAAGGCCGTGGCCTTTGCGCCCCATGCCCATATGGCCTTTGGCACTATCGAGAACGCCAAATGGTGGACCGCGAATCTCAACCCCGGCACGGTGAATTGCCCGGTCGTGGCCAATACCGACGCTCTCGACAGCCTGCCAGATGCGCATCGCGAGGCACTTCTCGGCTCCATCGACGAGGCGCTCGCCTACTATATCGACAATTACGAGAACAACACGCTGAAGGCCTGGGGCCCGGCGCTCGAAAAGCGTGGCATCGAGGTCATCAGCTTTGACAAGGCCTCGCTCAAGAGGTTCGAAGAGTCTGTTGCCGGCCCCGCCGCCGCCGCGTGGATCGAGGATATGAGCGCGCGCGGCATCCCCGCGCAGGAGCTTTATGACTTCGCCACCGGCAAGCTTGCAGATCTCAAGGGCGGCTCCTGATCCGGGACGCATGTCCTGCCCGCCGCTCCGTCATGGGCGGCGGGCCCATTCGTTCACGACCAAGGCATGGAGATGACACATGGCAGGCGCGGCCTCTGTCCTGTCGGATAACAGCACACTGAGCAGGCTTGATCTCGGCCTCTACCGGATCGAGCGGCAGCTTGCCCTTTTGAGCGGGATCGCCGTTTTCTCGCTGATGGTGCTGGCGGTGGTCTCGGTAGGCGGGCGCAATTTCTTCAACCAGCCGCTGCCCGGCTATGTCGACTGGATCGAGCAGATCATGCCGCTTATCGCCTTCATGGGCGTGGCCTATACGCAGCGTGATGGCGGCCATATCCGCATGGATATTTTCGTGGGCATGTTCAGTGGCCGCGCGCTCTGGCTGATCGAGTGGATCACGACGCTGGCGGTTCTGGTGCTGATGCTGCTGCTGGTCTGGGGAAGCTGGGCGCATTTCGAGCGCAGTTTCGACTGGGCCGCGCCGCTGTGGAGCCGCGACAGCACGATTGATATCGCGCTGCCGATCTGGCCTGCGAAAATCCTCGCGCCGATTGCCTTTGCGGTGCTGTCGCTGCGCCTCGCGTTGCAGCTTTGGGGGTTCGGGCGGGCCTTTGTCACCAATGCCGAGCGCCCCGTCGCGGTGCCGCTGATCGAGGATGTCGCGGCGCAGGCCGCGCGCGAGGCCGCGCATGTCAGCGGCCATGATGAATAAGGAATTCCGCTGATGGAGCCGATAGATATCGGGCTTGTCGTGACCGGTCTGATGCTGGTCGTCGTCTTTCTGGGAATGCGCGTGGCCTTTGCCGCGGCGTTAGCGGGCACGGTCGGGCTGATCTGGATTTTCTGGTCGAAAAAGGGCTATGCGGGCGACGAGTTTTTTTGGGCGCTGACCGTCGCGGTCAAGACCGCCGGGCAGGTGCCCCATTCCAAGGTCAGTTCGCAGGCGCTGAGCCTTATCCCCACTTTCATCCTGATTGGGTATCTTGCCTATTACGCGGGGCTGACGCGCGCGCTCTTCGAGGCGGCGAAACGCTGGATCGCCTGGGTGCCGGGGGGGCTTGCCGTCTCGACCGTTTTTGCCACCGCCGGGTTCGCGGCCGTGTCGGGGGCAAGCGTGGCGACGGCGGCGGTCTTCGCACGCATCGCCATCCCCGAGATGCTTAAGATCGGTTATGACAAGCGCTTTGCCGCGGGCGTGGTGGCGGCGGCGGGCACGCTGGCCTCGCTCATCCCGCCCTCGGCGCTTCTGGTGATCTATGCCATCATCGTCGAGCAGGACGTGGGCAAGCTCCTGCTTGCGGGGTTCATTCCGGGGGTCTTTTCGGCCTTTGTCTATGCGAGCCTCATCGTCGGGTTGGCGCTGACGATCAAGGGATTCGGCCCCCCCGTGGGCGGCTTTACCTGGCGCGAGCGGTTTGCCTCGCTGCCGCCCGCGCTGCCCATCGTGTTCGTCGTCGTGACGATCATCTTCTTCGTCTACAACCCGTTCGGCGGCGATGCCTGGGGCACTCCCACCGAAGGCGGCGCGATCGGTGCCTTTGTTGTCTTTCTCATGGCGCTTTACCGCGGCATGCGCTGGCCCGAGTTGAAGGATGCGCTGCTTGAGACGGCCAAACTCTCGGTGATGATCTTTACCATCATCTGGGGCGTGCTGATCTATGTGCGCTTTCTGGGCTTTGCCGATTTGCCCTCGGCTTTCGCCGACTGGATCACCTCGCTGACGCTCTCGCCGATGCTGATCCTCATTTGCATCCTGCTGGCCTATGCGGTGCTGGGCATGTTCATGGATGCCATCGGAATGCTGCTTTTGACGCTTCCGGTGGTCTATCCGGCGGTGATGGCGCTCAACGGTGGCGTCAACGTGGCCGCTGTGGACAGCACATTCGGCATGTCAGGGCCGATGTGCGCGATCTGGTTCGGGATCCTGGTGGTGAAAATGGCCGAATTCTGCCTGATTACACCGCCTATCGGCCTCAACTGTTTCGTGGTGGCAGGCGTCCGCCCGGATCTGAGCGTGCAGGACGTGTTTCGCGGCGTGATGCCCTTCTTCATCGCCGACGGCGTCACCATCGCCCTCTTGGTGGCGTTCCCGGCCATCGTGCTCTGGCTGCCGGGGCTGGCGTGATCTCAACGGGTAAAAATTGATGTATTAAAAGCCCGTTAACGGGTGCTGTGCTACGCCCTGCCTTGGGTGTGAGACAGGTGGTGAGAAATGGATGCGCGCAGCAATGCGGCGCCGGTCATCATCAAACGGAAGAAGATCATCGCCGGTGGCGGGCATCATGGCGGTGCCTGGAAGGTGGCCTATGCCGACTTCGTCACCGCGCTGATGGCGTTCTTCCTGCTGATGTGGCTTTTAGGTGCGACAACGGAAAAGCAACGCAGGGGCATTGCCGACTATTTCAACCCGACCGTGCCGGTGAACCGGGTGTCGGGCGGCGGTAGCGGGGCATTTGGGGGTGATTCGGTCTTTTCCGAGCAAAGCCTCGCCAAAAGCGGCACCGGCGCGTCCGACAAGCACAGCACCGAAAGCCATCAGGCGCGCGGCGAGCTTGGGATTGCGGCCGAGGGGGGCACGGCCGGGATGTCCACCACCGAAAGTGCCGCCTTTTCCGAAATCGAAGAGCGTCTCAAGGGGCGCAGTGGCGAGAGCCTCGCCTCGGACGATGTGGTTCGCCATATCGTGACGCGCGTCACCGATGAGGGCCTCGTCATCGAGATATTCGACATCGGCGAGGCGGCGCTATTCGTGCCGAATCAGAGCGAACCCACCCTGATCCTACGCGAGATCGCCGATATCATCGCCACGGTGGCCGCCACGGTCATCAACGATATCGCCATCGCCGGGCATACCCGTGCGCGGCCCGTGACGCTCGCCGAAAACCCGGTCTGGGATCTTTCTTCTGCTCGCGCCAACCGTATGCGCCTTCTGCTGGAGGAGGCGGGGCTTGCGCACACGCGGATGCGGCGGCTCACCGGCCATGCCGATCGCGCGCCCGCAACACCCGATCCGATGTCGCCCCGCAACAACCGCCTCGAGGTGATCTTGCTGCGCTCGCAATGACAAACACGAAATTTTAGCGGTTAGCCTGCTGTTAAGGCAACGCGCCTATGACTGTGTCGAGACGATGCTCGATCCAGATGAAAGGCGTGTCCATGACGATTTCCTCTTCCCTCAATGCCAGCGTCGCGGGGCTCAATGCCAACGCGTCGCGCCTCGCCGCGATTTCCGACAATATCGCCAATTCCTCGACCTCCGGGTATCGCCGGGTCGAAACGAGCTTTGATTCGCTCGTCGTCCGGGGCAATAGCGGCAATTACGCCGCCGGCGGCGTGCGCTCCACGACCGAACGGCTCATCAATCAGGGCGGCTCGCTTGCCACTACCGAGAACCCGACCGATCTCGCGGTGCGCGGGCGGGGTTTTATCCCGGTCGCGGAAAGCAGCGAGGTCGCGATTGCCAATGGCAGGCCGCAGATGCTACTGACCACGACCGGCTCGTTTCGCACCGATGCCGATGGGCGGCTTGCGACCGCCTCGGGCCTGACCCTTCTGGGCTGGCCCGCCGGCCCCGATGGCACGGTCCCCCCGTTCCCGCGCGACACCAGCGATGGGCTGGTGCCGGTGCAGGTCAACGTGAACCAGCTCACCGGCGAGCCGACCACGGCGCTCACCCTTGGTGTTAACCTGCCCGCGACCGATACCGAAGCCGGGGCAAGCGGCGATCCCCATGTCCTATCGATCGAATATTTCGACAATCTTGGCCGGTCCGAAACCATCAACGCCAGTTTCACGCCACAGCCCCCCGCGACCGGCACATCGAATATGTGGACCATGACGCTGCGCGATTCCGCAAGCGGCGGCGCGGTGATCGGCGAATACCAGCTCGAATTCGATGATTCGCGCGCCGCTGGCGGCACGCTGCTCAACGTGACCAGCCTCAGCGGCGGGCCCTACGACCCGACCACAGGGCGCCTGATCGCGACCGTCGATGGCGGCCCGGTGGAGGTCAATATCGGCCGCCCCGGCACCGCCGAGGGGCTGACGCAACTCTCCGACAGCTTCGCGCCGCTGTCGATCTCCAAGGATGGCTCGCCGGTCGGCACCATGGTCTCGGTCGAGGTCGATGAAAACGGGTTCGTCCATGCCACGTTCGACACCGGCGTCACGCGGACGATCTTTCAGGTGCCGCTTGTCGATCTGCCCAACCCGAACGGCATGGTGGCCCTCGACCGCCAGACCTATCGCCCCTCGATCGACAGCGGCAGCTTCTTTCTCTGGGATGCAGGTGCCGGCCCGACCGGCGATCTTGTCTCCTTTGCCCGGCAGGAATCGGCCACCGATGTCGCCCGCGAACTGACCGACATGATCCAGACGCAGCGCGCCTATTCCTCGAATGCGCGCGTGATCCAGACCGTCGACGAAATGTTGCAGGAAACCACCAACATCATCCGCTGACCCTGACGCGACCGGGAAAGGACGCAAGCCATGTCCATATCCGCTGCCCTCAACAGCGCCCTGAGCGGCCTGAGCGCAAGCTCGCGCCAGACCGATGTCATCTCCGGCAATCTCGCCAACGCGCTCACGCCGGGCTTTGCCCCGCGCGAACTTGGGCTTGAGGCGCAGGGCGGGCGCGGGGGCGTGACGGTGACGGGCATCACCCGCCATGTCGATCCCGTTCTGCTTGGCGATCGCAGGTTGGCCGACAGCGCGCTTGCCGGTGCCCAGACCCGCGCCGGGTTTGCCGCCTCGGTGGAGCGTGTGCTGGGCCTGCCGGGTGAGGGCGACAGCCTCGCGGATCGCATCACAGCCGTCGAGGCCGCCATCGCCGGGGCCACGGCGCGGCCCGAGGATGATATCCGGCTGGCCACGGTCCTGCGTGACCTGACGGCGCTGGGCGGGGCGCTCAATACGGCGTCGAGCCAGATCGAGACCCTGCGCAGCCGCGCCGACTCGGACATCGCGACCGCCGTCGAGCGGCTCAATACCGGGCTTGGCCGGGTGGCCGCGCTCAATACCCGCATCGTCGCGGCGCGCGCATCGGGACAGGATGTTGCGTCGATTGAGGACCAGCGGCAGCAGGTGATCGACGGTATCGCCGATCTGGTTCCGCTGCGGCAATTGGAGCGGCCACGCGGGGCGGTGGCGCTTGTCTCCACCGGCGGCGCGCTGCTGCTCGACGGGCGCGCGGCCAGGATCGGGTTTGAGGCGAAACCGCTGGTCGCAGCGCATATGACGCTTGATAACGGCCTCATCTCGGGGCTCGAAATCGACGGTCAGGTGGTGCAGACCGGGGCAGGCGGGCCGCTCGACGGGGGGCGGCTTGCCGCGCTTTTCGACAATCGCGACGGGCTCGGGCAGGCGGCGCAGCGCGGCCTCGACGCGCTCGCCCGCGATGTGATCGAGCGCGTCGAGGCGCTTACGCCACCGCCCTCGCCCGCGCTCTTTACCGATGCCGGGGCGCGCCTTGATCCGGCGGATGAGGCCGGGCTTGCAGGCCGGCTCGCGATCAACCCCGCGATTGATCCGGCACAGGGCGGCGCGCTTTTCCGCCTGCGCAGCGGCCCCGATGCCGCCACGCCCGGTGCCCCGGCGGATGCGCCATTTCTCGCCGCGCTTGGCGCGGCCTTCTCGGAGGTCAGCGCGCCCATACCGGGCGAGGCGCGGCGTGATCTTTCCGGCCGCGCGGCGGATCTCTCGAGCCGGATCGCGCAAGGGCGGCTTGCCGCCGAGAGCGCGGTGAGCTTTGCTGCCGGACAGGCCGGGGAATTGCGCGAGATGGAATTGCGTGGAGGCGTGGACAGCGACGCCGAATTGCAGCGCCTGCTGCTGGTGGAGCAGGCCTTCTCGGCCAATGCGCGCATGATCCAGACGCTGGACGACATGATGCAAACCCTTCTGAGGATATGACAATGGCCCTGAATTCCATCGGTGATCTTGCCCAGAGCTTTGTTCAGCGACGGCAGAGCGCGCAGCTTGTGCGCGACCTGGGACGCTTGACCCAGGAGGTCTCGACGGGCCGGGCCGCCGATACGGCGAAACACCTCTCCGGCAACCTGCTGCCGCTCAACGATATCGAACGCGCGCTGACCCTCGCCAGCGCGCATCGGGACGTGGCGCGCATTGCCGCGCTCGATGCCGGGATCATGCAAACGGCGCTTGGCCGCGTGCAGGAAAGCGCCGATTCGCTTGCCGCGGCGGCGCTTGTCACCGAGCAGGCAGGCGGCGCGGCCCAACCCGGCATTCTCGCCGAGGCGGCGCGCGCGGCGCTCTCGACCATGATCGGCGCGCTCAACAGCGGCGCGGCGGGCCGCACGCTTTTCGGAGGCGACGTCACCGACCGACCGCCGCTGGCCGATGCCGAAACGTTGTTGGACGCGCTGCGCACGAGCCTTGCGGCAGCCCCCGACCAGGCGGCGCTGCGGGGCGCGCTCGATAGCTTTTTCGATGCGCCGGGGGGCGGGTTCGCCACCTCGGTCTATCGCGGCGGGCAAGCCGCCGCCACGGCCCACGCGCTGGGAGCCGGGGAGACCGTCGCGTTGCGCATTCGCGCCGATGATGCCGCCCTGCGTGACCAGATCAAGCAGGTGGCGATGCTGTCGCTGCTCGACGATCCGGCGCTCGCGCTGGGGCATGACGACCGGGCTGCCATCGCGCGCGAGATGGGCACCGGGCTGCTGGCCGGTCAGGACGGGATCACGCGCCTGCGCGCACAGCTTGGTTTTGCCGAAGAGCGCATCGCGCAGGCCCAGAGCCGGATCGACGCCGAGAGCACGAGCCTCGGGATCGCGCGCAACGACCTGCTCTCGGTCGATATCTTCGACAGCGCCAGCGCGCTTGAACAGGTGCAGGCGCAACTCGAAACGCTCTACACGCTCACCGCGCGCACGGCGCGCCTCAACCTTGCGAATTTCCTGTCATGAGCCGCCTTGCCCGCATGATCGTGATTGCCCTCGCCTTGTGCCTTGTCGTGATCCACGGCACCGGGCCTGCCTTGGCCGGACCGGTCCGCATCAAGGACCTTGTGGAATTCGACGGGGTGCGGAGCAATGACCTGCTCGGCTACGGGCTTGTTGTCGGCCTCAACGGGACGGGCGATGGCCTGCGCAACGCCCCGTTCACCGAGGAACTCATGTCCAATACGCTGGAGCGGCTCGGGGTGAATGTCACCGGCGAGCAATTCCGCCCCAAGAATGTCGCCGCCGTGCTCGTCACCGCCGAGTTGCCGCCCTTTGCCCGCGCCGGTAGCCGGATCGATATCACCGTCTCGGCCATCGGCGATGCCAAGAGCCTCTTGGGCGGCACGCTGGTGATGACGCCGCTCAACGCCGCCGACGGACAGATCTATGCCGTGGCGCAGGGCACGATCATCGCCGGTGGTGTCGCCGCTGAAGGAGAGGCCGGTGGTGTCATCCAGGGCGTGCCGACATCGGGCACGATCCCGTCGGGCGCCCGGATCGAGCGCGAGGTGGAGTTTGATTTCGCGGGAATGGAGAGCCTGCGGCTGGCGCTGCGCGAGCCGGATTTCACCACCGCCGGGCGGATAGAGCGCGCGATCAACGGCGCGGTGGGGCGGCCCGTGGCCCTGATGATGGATTCCGGCACGGTGCGGCTCGATCTCGGGCAGATGCGCGCGCGATCCCCGGCGCATGCGATCGGGCGGGTGGAAAACCTGATGGTCGATCCGCAGCGCAAGGCGCGGGTTGTCGTCGATCAACGCTCGGGCACCATCGTGATGGGGCAGGACGTGCGCATTTCGCGCGTTGCGGTGTCGCAGGGCAATCTCACGCTACGCATCCAGGAGACCCCGCTCGCGGTGCAGCCCAACCCGTTTGCACGCGGCGAAACGGTCGTGGTGCCGCGCACCCAGGCCGAGATCGAGGAGGAGCCGGGGATCGGCCTTGCCGAAGTGCCCGAGGGCACATCGCTCGCCGAGGTGATCGCCGGGCTGAACGCGCTCGGCGTGGCCCCGCGCGACATGATCGACATCCTTAAAAGCATCAAGGCGGCGGGGGCGCTTCATGCGGAATTCGTCGTGCGGTAAGCGCGCCAATAATCGTCGTGCGGTAAGCGCGCCAATGAGCGGCTTGCAAAGAGCGCGCTCAGACCACCACGTCGATCGCGTCCTGTTCGCCCACCTCGAAAACCCGGCGATAGCGGGCGATCTCATCGTCTGGCCCCATCGCCTTGCGGGGATTGTCCGAGAGTTTCACCGTCGGGTGCCCCTCCGCCGAGACGGCCTTGCAGACCAGCGAAAACGGCGCGAGCGCATCATCGGGTGTCAGCCCGCGGAAATCATTGGTGAGCAGCGTGCCCCAGCCAAAGGAGGTGCGCACCCGCCCGGCGAACCGCCGATGAAGCTCGGCGATCCGCGCCACGTCGAGACCGTCGGAGAAGATCAGCATCTTGTCGCGGGGGTCTTCGCCATGCGCCTGCCACCAGCGGATCGCCATCTCGGCGACCTCTTCGGGCCGACCGGAATCGATTCGGATACCGGTCCAGCCTGCCAGCCAATCGGGCGCGCGCCGCAGAAACCCCTCGGTGCCGAAGGTATCGGGCAAGATGATCCTCAGGTTTCCGTCATGCTCTTCGTGCCAGTCGGCCATCACCTTGTAGGGCGCGCGGGCAAGCTCTTCGTCGTTCTGCGCCAGTGCGGCATGGACCATCGGCAATTCATGCGCATTGGTGCCGATCGCCTCGAGATCGCGATTCTTGGCAATGAGGCAATTGGAGGTGCCGACAAAGCGGTCACCCAGCCCCTCGCGCATGGCCTGCACGCACCAATCCTGCCACAGGAAGGAATGCCGCCGCCGCGTGCCGAAATCTGCGATGCGCAAGCCCTCGAGCGGGCGCAGCCCTTCGACCTTTTCCCAAAGCTTGGTCATCGCGCGGGCATAGAGCACCTGAAGCTCGAACTTCTTCATGTCGCCGAGCACCGCGCGCGCGCGCAACTCCATCAGAACCGCGAGCGCCGGAATCTCCCACAGCATCACCTCGGGCCATTTGCCCTCGAATGTGAGCTCGTATTGCCCGTCGCGCCGCTCCAGGTGATAGGGCGGCAGGCGCAAGCCCTCGAACCAGTCCATGAACGCGGGGGTGAACATCTGCCGCTTGCCGTAAAAGGTGTTGCCGCGCATCCAGGTGCTCTCGCCGCGCGAGAGCGACAGGGTGCGGATATGGTCAAGCTGCTCGCGCAATTCACCCTCGTCCACCAGGTCTGCCAGCCGCACGGATGTGGTGCGGTTGATGAGCGAAAACGTGACCTCGGTTTCGGGTGAATTGCGCCGCACGCTCTGGCACATGAGCAATTTGTAGAAATCGGTGTCGATGAGCGAGCGGACGATGGGATCCATCTTCCAGCGGTGGTTGTAGACGCGGGTGGCGATATCGACCATCGGGCGACCTCCGGGCAGGGCAATGGGGCGGTTAAATCAAAGCGATGGCGGCGGCGCAAGGCTGAGCGTGGCGAGCAGGCCATGCCAATCCGCGTCCCAGCCGCCCCGCTCGGCGCGGGGCAGACGGATCATCCATATCTCCATGTCCAGTTCCGGCACCTCGGGGGCCAGCGCCACCAGCCGCCCGCGTGCCAGATCATCGCGCACCATCGAGACCGGCAGCCAGGCAACCCCGATGCCGCGCCTTGCATATTCATGCGCGGCCAGCGTCAGCGCCGTTTCGGCGCAGCGGCGCAACCGGCGGGTTGATCCGATGCGCGGCAACAGCGCCCGGTCCATCACCTGCCCGAGAAAGACATCGCCGGGATAGCCGATATAGGGCAGGTCCTCGCCACGCGGCAGGCCGGGGGCCGCCACCGGGATCAGGCGCTCGGGGCCAAGCGAGGCACGCTCGAACGCATCGCCAAGCGCAAGCGGCGCGATCTGTGGCACATCGTAGACGACGGCAAGATCGGCCTCGCCCGCGAGCAGGCGCAACAGGCAATCCTCACGGTTCTCCGAGCGCACGCGCACGGGCCGCGCCTGCCCGGCGGTAAGGGCGACGACGATGGCCGGGGAATGGGTGGTGGTGAGCGCGTGCTGGCAGGCGAGCGTCAGGCCGCGCGCGCCGCCGCTTTGCGACAGGCCATCGCGCAACTGCCGCAACTGCGCGGCGAGGCTGCGCATGGCGGGCAGGTGCGGTGCGACCTCGGGCAAGAGCGTCAGCGGCTTGCGGCGGCGCTCGAACAGCGGCTGCCCGAGCGCCGCCTCGATCACCCGCAACCGCCGGGTAAAGGCCGATTGGCTGACATGGCGCATCGTGGCGGCGCGGGCCAGCGATCCGGCATCGGCCACGGCGAGGATATCATCCAGCCATTCCAGGCGCATATTGCGCATCCTGCATAATCTTGGGCAAGATTGGCATTGGACAAGGCATCTGTCACGCCGTTAAATCATGAAAACGCATATTAACCGGAGGCCCCCATGCATCTTGCCCGCTTTCCCCGCCACTTCCTCGCGCATCTGCCCACCCCGCTGGAACGGCTTGACCGCCTCAGCGCCGAGTTGGGCGGGCCGGAAATCTGGATCAAGCGCGACGATTGCACCGGCCTGAGCACCGGCGGCAACAAGACCCGCAAGCTCGAATTCCTGATGGCCGAGGCCGAGCTGCAAGGCGCAGACATGGTGATGACCCAAGGTGCCACGCAATCCAACCACGCGCGGCAAACCGCCGCCTTTGCCGCCAAGATGGGCATGGATTGCCATATCCTGCTCGAGGACAGGACCGGCTCCAACAACGCCAATTACAACAATAACGGCAACGTGCTGCTCGATCACCTGCACGGTGCCACGACCGAGAAACGCCCCGGCGGCGGCGACATGAATGCCGAGATGGAACAGGTGGCCGACCGGTTCCGCGCCGATGGGCGCAAGGTCTATACCATCCCCGGCGGCGGCTCGAACCCCACCGGCGCGCTGGGCTATGTCAATTGCGCCTTCGAGATGCTGGCGCAGTTCAATGATCGCGGCCTCAAGGTCGATCACATCGTGCACGCCACCGGCAGCGCGGGCACGCAGGCGGGCCTCATCACCGGGCTCAAGGCGATGAATGCGCAGATCCCGCTTCTGGGCATCGGGGTGCGTGCGCCGAAACCCAAGCAGGAAGAGAACGTCTATAACCTCGCCTGCGCCACCGCCGAGAAGCTGGGCTGCGCGGGCGTGGTCGCGCGCGAGGATGTGGTGGCCAATACCGATTACGTGGGCGAGGGCTATGGCATCCCCACCGAGAGCGGTATCGAGGCGATCCGTATGTTCGCCGAGTTGGAGGCGATCCTGCTCGATCCGGTCTATTCGGCCAAGGGCGCTGCGGGCTTTATCGATCTCATTCGCAAGGGTCATTTCAAGAAGGGCGAGCGGGTGGTGTTCCTGCATACCGGCGGCGCGGTGGCGCTCTTTGGCTATGATGCCGCGTTCGATTTCTCGGGCCGCTGGACAAGCTGACACGACCCGACATCGCAGACCGAGGAAAGCCCCGCCACGAAGCGGGGTTTTCCATGCCCGCCATATCCGCTAAAGCGCGACGTAACCCGGCATTGCAGGCGGAAAGACCCATGAAATTCACACTGTCCTGGCTCAAGGATCATCTCGATACCAGCGCCACCGTCACCGAGATCGCCGAGACGCTGACCGATCTCGGCCTTGAGGTGGAAAGCATCCATGACCCGGCGGCGCGGCTGCGGGCGTTTACCATCGGCAAGGTGCTGAGCGCCGAACAGCATCCCGATGCCGACCGGCTGCGCGTGTGCCGGGTGGCGACCGCCGATGGCGAGGCGCAGATCGTCTGTGGCGCGCCCAATGCGCGTGCGGGCATCACCGTGGTGATCGCCTCGCCCGGCACCTATGTGCCGGGGATCGACACCACCATCGGCGTGGGCAAGATCCGCGGTGTCGAGAGCGCGGGCATGATGTGCTCGGAGCGCGAGATGGAGCTCAGCGACGAGCATGACGGCATCATCGAATTGCCCGCTGAGTCTGACGGGGCCGAGGTGGGCGAGGCGTTTGTCGATTGGCTGGCGGCGAATGACCCTGCCAAGGTCGATCCGGTGATCGAGATCGCGATCACCCCGAACAGGCCCGATGCGCTTGGCGTGCGGGGGATCGCGCGCGATCTGGCGG
This sequence comes from Roseovarius sp. MBR-78, assembly GCF_040547535.1. NCBI lineage: Bacteria > Pseudomonadati > Pseudomonadota > Alphaproteobacteria > Rhodobacterales > Roseobacteraceae > Roseovarius > Roseovarius sp. MBR-78. Next base: position 40,822 of record NZ_JBEPPX010000013.1, on the reverse strand, counting down.
CGCGGGGGCTGGGCACGCTGCGGGCCGCGCCGGTGGCGGATATCGAGGGGCAGTTCACCTGCCCCATCGGCGTGACCATCGACGAGGATACCGCCCAAGGGGGCTGTCACGTCTTTGCCGGGCGGCTCATTCGCGGGGTGCAGAACGGGCCGTCACCGGCATGGCTTCGGGACCGGCTGCGCGCGATCGGGTTGCGGCCCATTTCGGCGCTGGTCGATATCACCAATTTCTTCACCTATGACCGCAACCGCCCGCTGCATGTGTTCGACGCCGACAAGGTGGCGGGCGATCTGCGCGTGCATCGCACCAAGGGCGGCGAGACGATTGTGGGCCTTGACGACAAGACCTACGAATTCGGCCCCGGACAGGTGGTGATCTCTGACGATACCGGCATCGAGAGCATCGGCGGGATCATGGGCGGGCTAGCCACCGGCTGCACCGAGGAAACGGTGAATGTGTTTCTGGAGGCGGCGGTGTGGGACCGGGTGCAGATCGCGATGACGGGCCGCGCGCTCAAGATCAATTCCGACGCGCGCTATCGCAACGAGCGCGGCATAGACCCGGCGTTCAACGACGAGGCGCTCGATCTGGCGACGCAGATGATCCTTGATCTTTGCGGTGGGGTGCCCTCCAATCGCGTGGTGGCGGGCAAGGTGCCCGATGACAACCGCGCCTACCGGCTCGATGCCGCGCGGGTGCGCTCGCTTGTCGGCATGGATATCCCCGAAAGCGATCAGCGCCAGACCCTGACCGCGCTCGGCTTCCGGCTCGAGGGCAACATGGCCTATGTGCCAAGCTGGCGGCCCGATATCCTTGGCGAGGCGGACCTTGTCGAGGAGGTGGCGCGCATCGCCTCTCTCACCAAGCTGGAAGGCCGCCCGATGGCACGCGCCCTGCCGGGCGTGCCCAAGCCGATCCTCAGCCCCGCGCAGAAACGCGCGCAGATCGCGCGGCGCGGCGCGGCGGCGCTGGGCTATAACGAATGCGTCACCTACAGCTTTATCGACCGCGAGGCGGCGGCGCTTTTCGGCGGCGGGGGCGACGCCACGCGGCTTGCCAACCCGATCAGTTCGGAAATGAGCCATATGCGCCCCTCGCTGCTGCCGGGGCTGTTGCAGGCGGCGGCGCGCAACCAGGCGCGCGGGATCATGGACATGGCGCTCTTTGAGGTGGGCCATGCCTTTCACGGTGGCGAGCCCGGGGAACAGGGCCTGATGGTGGCCGGTATCCTCGTGGGCCGCACCGGGCCAAAGGACGTGCATGGCAGCGCGCGCGCGCATGATCTTTATGACGCCAAGGCCGATGCCGAGGCGATCCTGTCGGGCATGGGCGCGCCCGCCAAGGTGCAGATCCTGCGCGGCGGGCCCGCGTGGTGGCATCCGGGACGGCACGGGATGATCTGCCTCGGGCCCAAGAAGGTGCTGGGCATTTTCGGCGAGTTGCACCCGCGCGTGCTGCGGGCGCTGGACGTGAAAGGACCAGCCGTGGCCTTTACCCTCTTTCCCGAGGACATCCCGCTGCCGCGCAAGAGCACCGCCTCGCGCGGGGCGCTCGGTGTGAGCGATCTTCAGGCGGTGGAGCGCGATTTCGCCTTTGTCGTCGATGCCGGCGTCGAGGCGATCACTCTGGTGAATGCCGCTGCCGGGGCGGACAAGGCGCTGATCGAGGATGTGCGGGTGTTCGACGAATTCATCGGCGGCAACCTTGGCGAGGACAAGAAATCGCTGGCCGTGACGGTGCGGATGCAACCGCGCGACCGCACCCTGACCGAGGCCGAGATCGAGGCCGTCTCGGCCAAGATCGTGGAGAAGGTCGGCAAGGCCACGGGCGGGGTGCTGCGCGGCTGAGAGGGGGAACACGATGCTGAATGTCTATCTTTCGGGCGAGATCCATACCGACTGGCGCGACCGCATCATCGCCGGAGCGAAGGGGCTTGATATCGCCTTTTCCGGTCCGGTGACGGATCATGCCGCGAGCGACGATTGCGGGGGCGTCATTCTCGGGACCGAGGACAGCAAATACTGGCACGACCACAAGGGCGCGATGGTCAACGCCATCCGCACACGCAAGGGGCTGTCCGAATCCGATATCGTGGTCGTGCGCTTTGGCGACAAATACAAGCAGTGGAACGCCGCCTTCGATGCGGGTTATGCCGCCGCGCTTGGCAAATCGCTGATCGTGCTGCAACCACCCGAGCATGACCACGCGCTTAAGGAGGTCAACGCCGCTGCCCTTGCCGTGGCGCGAGAGCCCGAGCAGGTTGTCGATATCCTGAGATATGTTCTCGACGGCACCTTGCCCGGCTAACTGCGGACCACGTAGACCGAGCATTCCGCGTGGGTCACGACATGGCTCGCCGTGGTGCCGAGGAGGTAATCCTGCACCTTGGGATTGGCCGCCTCCATCACGATGAGATCGACCTTGCGTTCATGGGCGAGCTTGACGATCTGGCGATGCACCGCGCCCTTGCGCACGACGAGGTCGATCTCGATCCCTTCGGCGGGGTGGGCGGCGACGAATTTACGGAGTTCGTCCCCCCAATAGGCATCGGAATTGTAGATATTGAGGTTGCGCTCGATCTCGGGCGCGACCGTCGCGATGATGAGCCGCGCGCCACGGCGCTGCGCCATCTCGACCGCCTCGGTATAGGCGTTATACTCCACCTTCAGGTGGCGAAGGTTGACGGGGCACAGGATAAGGCGGGTCTGGCGGGGCATGGGGCCTCCGGAGATTGCGTTGCGCGACGACCCTAGCCGATTCGCCCGCGCGCCGCGCCCCGGTTGCGACGCGTCAAAGGCACCCGCGACCTCGGCTCCCCGCGCGGGCGGCATTTTGCGCTTTCCTTCCCGCGGGTTTCGCGTAACGAAGCGATATGCCGATTCTCGCATTTCTCCGCGATAACGCGCCCTGGCTCGCGGCGGGGGTGCTGCTCACATTCCTGTCGAGCTTTGGCCAGACCTATTTCATCTCGGTCTTTGCCGGGGAGATTCGCGCGGCTTTTGATCTCAGCCACGGGCAATGGGGCGGCATCTACAGCCTTGGCACCACGGCCTCGGCGCTGGCGATGGTCTGGGCCGGGGGGCTGACGGACCTGTTTCGCGTGCGCGTGCTTGCGCCGGTGGTGCTTGTCGCGATGATGCTGGCCTGTCTCGCGATGGCGCTCAACCCGGTATGGTGGATGCTGCCGGTGATCGTCTTTGCGCTGCGCTTTACCGGGCAGGGCATGATGAGCCACCTGGCGGTGATCGCGATGGCGCGCTGGTTTGTCGCCAGCCGGGGCAAGGCGCTGTCGGTTGCAACGCTCGGGAATGCGCTGGGCGAATCGCTCTTGCCGCTCGCCTTCGTGTCGCTCTTGATCGTGCATGACTGGCGCAGCCTGTGGATCGTCGCGGCGGCGATGGCGATCCTCGGCATTCCGTTTCTGCTCTTGCTGTTGCGGCGCGAGCGCACGCCGCAAAGCTGGGCCCAAACCAGCCAGTCGCTCGGGATGGAAGGGCGGCACTGGACACGGGGAGAGGCGTTGCGGCATTTCCTTTTCTGGTTCATGATCCCGGCGCTTCTGGGGCCGTCGGCCTTCAACACGGCGTTCTTCTTTCACCAGGTGCATATCGCCGAGGTCAAGAACATCGCGCATGTCGAGCTTGTGGCCATGTTCCCGATCTATACCGCCGTGGTCATCGGCGCGATGGTGCTGTCGGGCTTTGCGCTTGATCGGCTGGGCACGGCGCGGGTGCTGCCGTTCATCCAGATCCCGATGATCGGGGCGTTTCTGGTGCTTTCGGTCTCGGAAGGGCCGTTGATGCTTTTGGGCGGATTTACCCTTCTGGCGTTGACCACCGGGGCCAACAGCATCGTGCCCAATGCCTTTTGGGCGGAATTCTACGGCAGCGCCAATATGGGGCGGATCAAGGCGATGGCGGCGGCGATCATGGTGTTCGGCACTGCGATCGGGCCGGGGATTACCGGGCTGGCGATTGATCTTGGCCTCGGGATCGAGACGCAATTCGTGTTCATCGCGGGGTATTTCGGCTTTGCCACCGTGATGATGATGATCGGCGTCGGGCGCGCGCGCGCGTCACTTCCGCTGGCGGCGTAGATAGACGTAATAGGCCCCGCCGCCGCCGTGGCTGATATGCGCCTCGGTCACTTGCAGCACGAGCGGCGCAAGCGGCGGCAGGCAAAGCCATTGCGGCACGTTGTGGCGCAGAACGCCGTGGCGCACCGGGATCGGCCCGCCGCTGTCGCGATCCTTGCCTTTGCCGGTGACGACGAGCACCAGCCGTTTGCCCGCACCATGCGCGCGCATCACGAACCCGTTGAGCGCGCCATGCGCCTGATCCAGCGTCATGCCGTGCAGATCAAGCTTGGCCTCGGGGGTGAGCTTGCCACGCCGGAGCCGCTGAAACGATTTGCGATCCATCGCCACGGGGGCAGAGGCGACCCGCTCGGTGATACCGGGCAGAACGTCATGCCGCGCCTCGCGCGGTGTCGAGGCCTCACCAAGCCGAAACGCGGCAAGGGGGGCGGCCTTGTCGGCCACGGGTTCCGGAATAGGCTGCGATTTGGTTGAGGCCATCACCGACGGCCTGCGATGCGGGCCAAGCGGCACGGTGCGGCGCGCAACCTCTTGCCAGAGCGCCATCTCGTCGGGGCGCAAGGATCGCTTGCGGGTCACTGGAACGGGTCCGTGAGCATGGCATAGGCGCGCTGAATCGGCATCAGGACCAGCATCCGCCCCGGATCGCGCAAGCGCCCGGCGCGTCGGCCCGCAGTCTCGCCAGTGCCAAGGAAGATATCGGCACGCTGCGGCCCCTTTATGGCCGAACCGGTATCCTGCGCGACCATGAGGCGATGGATGGGCGCGCTGCCCTCCTTCTCGATCCAGACCGGCGCGCCAAGGGGCACATGGGCAGGATCCACGGCCACGGTGCGCCCCGCCGTCACCGAACGGTTCATCGCGCCAAGGGGGCCGCGCTCGGGCGGCACCGCGTCGATGCGGCGAAAGAACACGTAAGACGGGTTGTGATAAAGCAATTCCTCGCCCTCGGCGGGGTTGCGGCGCACCCAGTTCTTGATGACCTGCGCCGAGGCCTGATGCGCCTCGTAGATACCGCGCCGCACAAGCTCTACCCCGATGGAGCGGTAATCATGGCCGTTGGAGCCGGCATAGCCGACGCGAATAACCTGCCCATCGGGCAGGCGAATGCGTCCCGATCCCTGTATCTGGAGGAAAAACAGCTCTACCGGATCATCGACCCAGGCGATTTCAAGCCCGCGCCCCGTCATCACGCCGCTGGTGAGAATCTCGCGGCGCGACAGCCAGACCGTCGCCTGCCGGGCCTCGGAGGGCATCCGGTAGACCGGGTAGCGATACCGCGCATCGGGGCGCAGGGCGCCGTTCAACTCCGGCTCGAAATAGCCGGTAAAGAGCGCAGACCCCCCATCGGTGATGAGGACCGGGCGAAAGAACAGCTCGAAAAAGGTGCGCGGCTCGGGGCCGGTTTGCGCCAGCGCGCATAACGATTGCCAATCCGGGCCGGTCATGTCGGGGCAGGTCTCGACAAAAACCGCAAGCGCGGCGGCGTGGTCATCGGCGGGCCAGTGCGCAAGCTCGGAGAAATCGACGACCTCGTGGCGAATATCCGTGGCCTCTGCTGGCGCAGGGGCAACCGCCACCAGCGCCAGCATCGTCAATATCGCGCGAAGCGCCCCGGTCATTCGCCCGTTGCGACAAGCCGCCAGTTCGGATCACCCGAGCCCATCACGCGCTCGAATGTCCAACTGTCTTTCTGGCGCTTGCTGCGCCCCGGCTCGCCCTCGACGATCTCGCCATTGGCATCGCGCATCACGGTGATGAGTTCGCCGACAAAATGCACGTCGATCTCGGCACGACGCGCATCGGCGTCAAAGCGCGCATCGGCAATCGAGATATGCCGCACGCCGACGAATTCAGCCTCGACGCTAAGACCCTGCTGTTGGCGCGCGTCGACCACCTCGGCAAAGGCCTCGTAGACATCGGGCGACAGGAACGGGGTCACATCGTCGAGCGTACCACGCTCGAACGCCATCAGGATCATCTCGTAGGCCCCGCGCGCGCCGCCAATGAAATCGGCCACGCCGAAATCGGGCTCGATGCGCTTCATCTCGGCAAGGGCGGCTGCGGCGTCGGAGTCCTCGGGGACATTGTCGATGATATCGTGATCGGGGCCGCCCTCGATCACCTCGAATCCGCGCCGGTCGGGCGCTTTTTCAACGGACGCGCTGCGCGGCGCACCCTCGAACCCGTCGCGCGTGCCAAGAACGCTCTTGAGCCGCAGGATGAGGAAAATGGCGATGCCGGCGAGCACCAGCAATTGCAGGATCGGCGAATTCATGAGCACCTCTTGTCGTGCGGGGCATGGCAGGTTGCCCGTTGGCTTCCTATGTAGGGGACGCAAGGGGCCAAGTCCACCACGCGGCTCTCGAAAGAAAGGGGTTTGGCAATGTGGCTGTTGATTGCGTTCATCGCGGTGCCGCTGATCGAGATTGCGCTGTTCATCGAGGTGGGCGGCGCGATTGGCCTGTGGCCGACGCTCGCGGTCGTGGTGCTGACCGCCGCAATCGGAACCGCGCTATTGCGCAGGCAGGGGCTGGCAGAGCTTGACCGGCTGCGCGCGGCGCTTGACGGGCATGGCGATCCGTCCTCGCCGCTTGTCCACGGTGCGATGATCCTCTTTGCCGGGGCGTTGCTTCTGACACCGGGGTTTTTCACCGATGCCATAGGGTTTGCCCTGCTGTTGCCGCCGGTGCGCAGCTTTGTCTTTGCGCGCATCCGCGAGCGGATCGTGATCCGCGGCGCGCAGGCCAGCCGCCCGGCGCAACCCGATATCGTCGAGGGCGAGTATCGCGCCATTGATCCCGAGGATCGCGGCGCATCCGGCTGGACAAGGCATTGAGGCGCGCGGGACGGCCTGCTAAGCACTGATGCAGCAATTTATCATCAGGAGACACAGATGGCCGACCAGGATAACGGTGCCGCCCCGCAGACCAGTGAGCAGACCGCAGAAGGTGCAGCAGCGCCGCAAATCAGGCTGCACATCCTCACGCAATTCGTGCGCGACATGTCGTTCGAGAACGTGCTGGCACAGCGCGGCACCGGCGGCGAGGTGCAGCCCGATGTGCAGGTTGCGGTCAATCTCGATGGCAAGAAACGCTCTGCCGAGAACCAGTTCGAGGTGGCGTGCAAGCTCAACATCACGTCGCGCAACAAGGAGAGCAAGGATGTGCTCTTTGTCCTCGAGATGGATTATGTCGGCGTGTTCCATATCGAGGGCGTGCCCGATGACCAGTTGCACCCCTACCTGTTGATCGAATGTCCGCGCCAGATCTTCCCGTTCATGCGCCGCATCGTGAGCGACGTGACCCGCGATGGCGGCTTCCCGCCGCTCAACCTTGAAAGCATTGATTTCGTGCAGCTTTACCGGCAGGAAATCGCCCGCCGTCAGGCCGCCCAGGCCCAGCCTGCCGACGCTTGAGTCCGCATCGCGCCGGGGCCTGCATCGTGCGGGGCCCGGCGCTCAGCCTTCGAGCTTGGCGCGCAACTCGCGCAGCACCGGCAGGGTGGCGCGCACGCGATCCTCGCCGAGATCGCCGATCAGGTCCGACACCAACGGCGTGATCGCCGAAATCGCGGCATCGCGCGCCATGCGCCCCGACGGGCTTATCGAGACCATCTTGCGCCGCGCATCCTCCCAATCGGGGCGGATATGGATATAGCCCGCCCATTCCAGCTTCGAGAGCGTGTTGGTGATCGCGCCACGCGTGACGTGAAAGCTCTTGGCAAGCTGCGCGGGGCTGCGTTCCTCGCCGGTGCGGGCAAGATGGTTGAGCACCGCGAAATGCGAGATTTCCATTCCCTTGGGCATGACACGGCTGAGACGCGACCGAATCAGTTGATCGTTCGTCAGGATCTCGCTGAACAGCGCGACCGCGAGGGCATTGCTCTGTATCTCATCCATTCAGGGGCCATCGAAATCCCGGTCATGGCGCAGCGACGGCACGCGCCTGCGCGCTTGTGCCACTTGTGACAGGTCGAGATCAACCGTGATGATCCCGGTCTCGGTGCCGCCATCGGCCAGCACCTCGCCCCACGGCCCGATGACAAGGCTGTGGCCGTGGGTGCGCCGCGCCTGCCCCTGGCCTGCGCTGTGGGTGCCGGTCTGCGCGGGGGCGAGCACGAAACATCCCGTTTCGATCGCGCGCGCGCGCAGCAGGCTTTGCCAATGCGCGGCCCCGGTAACATGGGAAAACGCCGCCGGAACCGTCAGGATATCGGCCCCCGCCTGCGCCAGCCGACGATAGAGATGCGGGAACCGGACATCGTAGCAGATGCTCAGCCCCAGCTTGCCCCAGGGTGTCTCGGCAAGGGTGGCGCGGGTGCCCGGGCGAAAGCCGTCTGATTCGCGGTAAGTTTCCTCGGCGCTGACATCGACATCGAACATGTGGATCTTGTCATAGCGCGCGCGGATCGTTCCATCGGCCCCGATCAGGAACGAGCGGTTGGCAAAGCGCCCGTCGGTATCCCCGGTCTTGAGCGCGAGCGAGCCGATCAGCAGCCAGATGCCAAGCCGCGCCGCCTCGGCCTGCAGGCCGGCAAGCGCGGGGTCATCGCCCTCGCGGCAAAGAACGGCGCGTTGATGGCTGCGGCTGGTCGAGACGCAATTCGTGACCTCGGGGGTCAGGATGAATTCGGCCCCCCCGGCCGCCGCCTCCTGCATCCGCGCGCGCACGGTGGCGAGGTTCTCGCCCGGATCATCGCCCGAGCTAAGCTGCAAGAGCGCGGCGTGCATGGGCCTCAGCCCCGCAAGAGCGCGTCGAGCTTGCCCGCGCGGTCAAGCGCGTAAAGCTCGTCACAGCCGCCCACATGCGTCTCGCCGATAAAGATTTGCGGCACCGTGTGGCTGCCCGCCGCGCGCTTCATCATCTCGGCCTTGCGCTTGGGTTGCGCCAGCACGTTGATTTCGGAAAAGGCCGCGCCTTTCTGTTTCAAAAGCCGCTTGGCCGCGTGGCAAAAACCGCAAAGCGGCGAGGTGTAAATCTCGATCTGTGGCATGGTGTGGTCCTATCCTGTTTGACACGAACCTAGGCATCCTTGACCGCGCGCGCCAGTGCGAGAATGCACACATCCTCTGCACCGGCGGCATAACATGCCTGCGCCGCCGCCGAAAACGTGGCCCCCGAGGTCATCACGTCATCGACCAGCAGCACGCGCGCGCCCTTTATCAGCGCAAGATGGCGGGGATTGACCCGAATCGCCCCGTCGAGCGTTGCGTGGCGCGCGGCCCGGTCAAGGCCCTTGAGGCTCTGCGTGCGCCGGTGCCGGAGCAGCAGATCGGCCACATGCGGCAACCCGGTCTCGCCCGCGAGGGCCTTTGACAGAAGCGCCGATTGGTTGAACCGCCGCGACCAAAGCCGCATCCAGTGCAGCGGAACGGGGGAGATCACCATGCCCGGCGACAGCATCGGCTGCGCGGCCCGCGCCAGCCACTTGCCCCCCGGATAGGCCACGTCGTGCCGGTCGCCATGCTTGAGCGCGAGCGCCAGCTTGCGCCCATTGCCGTCATAGCGCATCGCCGCGCGCCCCCGCGACCACGGTCTTGCAAGGGTCAGGCAATCGTCGCACTGCACCGGCTGGCCGGTATCCTCGCCGGGGAGCGGCACGCCGCACAGGTCACAGACCAGCCCGGTGATGAACGGCGTCTCGCGCCAGCACGCACCGCACAGGCCGAACGCGTCCTCCACCACCACGCAGCAAGAGGTGCAGCGCGGCGGGTAGACGAGGCGAACCGCCATTTGTAAAGCGCGCAGCGCCACTCTATGTCCTCCGGCATGAGCCAGACCCCGCTGACAGACCGCCCCGCCCTCCTGCGACAGCGCGCCCGCGCGCGGCGCGCGCCCGCGCTGTTCCTGCACGAGATCGCCGCCGATGAGATCGAGGATCGGCTGGCCGTGGTTAACAAATCCTTTACGACACCGGCCATTGTCACCGGTTTTCCCGATTTCTGGCAGGCGCGCCACCCCGCCGCCACCGTGACCGGCGATGCTGACACGCTCGCGCTGCGCCCCGGCGCGCATGATCTTGTGATCCATGCGCTGTGCCTGCACTGGGCCAATGATCCCGTCGGGCAACTTGTGCAGGCGCGGCGCGCGCTTTGCCCCGATGGCCTTTTGCTCGCGGTGCTTTATGGCGGGGACAGCCTTCACGAATTGCGCGCCGCGCTGGCACAGGCCGAGGCGGATGTGACCGGCGGGCTGTCGCCGCGCGTGCTTCCGATGGGGGAAATCCGCGATCTTGGCGCGCTGCTGCAACGCGCCGGGTTTGCCCTGCCGGTCGCGGACCGCTTGCCGCTTGATCTGTGCTACCCCGATGCGCTGGCGCTCATGCGCGATCTGCGCCGCATGGGCGAGGGTAACGCGATGACCGCGCGGCCCCGCAACGCGCTGCGGCGGGCGGTTCTGGCGCGGGCCTGCGATATCTACGCGCGGGAATTCGCACACCCTCAGGGGGGTATCCGCGCCAGCGCCGAGATGATCTTTCTCACCGGCTGGGCCCCCGATGACAGCCAGCCCAAGCCCCTGCGCCCCGGCTCTGCCGCCGCGCGGCTCTCGGATGCGCTTGGAACGCGGGAAAATCCGCTCGAAGATTGACCTCGCGGGCGTAACCGTTATGTCAGCGGTGATCCCGGACAAGGAACCCCTGCGCCATGCTAGACGCCAGCCGCGACGCCACACGCCCAAGCCACGCCCAGCCCGATCACCCCAAGGTGCCACGCGCGAAAACGGGCGTTCTGCTGGCCAATCTCGGCACGCCGGATAACTATGATTACTGGTCCATGCGCCGCTATCTCAACGAATTCCTGTCGGATCGCCGGGTGATCGATTACGCGCCGTGGAAATGGCAACCGCTGTTGCAGCTCATCATCCTGAGCAAGCGGCCCTTCACCTCGGGCGCGGCCTACAAATCCATCTGGAACGAAGACAAGGGCGAAAGCCCGCTGATGACCATCACCCGCGACCAGACCGAAAAGCTCTCGGAGGCGTTGGCTGCGCGCTATGGCGATGATGTCATGGTGGATTTCTGCATGCGCTACGGCAATCCCTCCACCAAATCCAAGGTGCGCGCGCTCGCACAGGCGGGCTGCACGCGCATCCTCTTCTTTCCGCTCTATCCGCATTACGCGGGTGCCACCTCGGCCACCGCCAACGATCAATTCTTTCGCGCGCTTATGGCCGAGACATGGCAGCCGGTCGCGCGGGTGGTCGAGCCGTATTTCGAGCATCCGCTCTATATCGAGGCGCTCGCGCAATCGGTGGAACGCGCCTATGGTGATGCCGCAAAGCGGCCCGAAATCCTTGTCGTGTCCTATCACGGGATGCCGAAGCGCTACCTGATGCAGGGCGATCCGTATCATTGCCAGTGCCAGAAAACGACGCGGCTCTTGCGCGAACGGCTCGGCTGGGACAAGACCGAGATCACGACCACGTTCCAATCGGTCTTTGGCCCCGAGGAATGGCTCAAGCCCTACACGGTGGACGAGGTGGCCCGGCTTGCACGCGAAGAGGGAAAGACGCGAATCGCCGTCATGGCCCCCGCCTTTTCCGCCGATTGCATCGAAACGCTGGAAGAGATCAACGAGGAAATCCGCGAGAGTTTTGAGGAGGCGGGCGGCGAAGACTTTACCTATATCCCGTGCCTGAACGATGACCCGGCGCATATCAAGGCGCTGTCCGCCATCGTCGAGGCCAATCTTGGCGGCTGGCTCGACTGAGCGCCCAGCCAAGCGTGCATGAAAAAAGGCAGCGCCGAAACGCTGCCTTTTTCCTTTGAAACGAAAGCCGGATCAGTCGGCGGCAACAACCGCAGCGACGATCGCCAGCAGAAGCAGCGGAACCCAGACGGCAGCGGCCGACGAGCTTGCATTGGTTTCTTCGACGATAACCGGAGCCTCGATCACGGGCTCGGCCAAAGAGCCGGCAAAGCCGGTGGACGCAGCGGCGGAAAGAGCGGCAGCGAGAGCGAGTTTTTTCATCATTATCCTCCAGATAAGGGCATGATCGCAAGCAGCCGCGACCGTCCGCCCAAGACATACCTCGTAGATATGTCTAATCAGCAAAATGTGATGAATGCAAACCCATCTTTGATCGCAAGACGCATTTGTCGCCGCGTTTTCGTCAAATTAGCAACACCTGCGTGCCCACGTTGGAGAGCGCGAACAGCTCCTGGATGTGCTCGTTATAAAGCCCGATACAGCCATTGGACGACCGCCGCCCGATCTTGCGCGTATCATGCGTGCCGTGAACGCGGTAATAGGTCCAGCTCAGGTAAAGCGCGTGGGTGCCAAGCGGATTATCCGGCCCCGGCGGCACATAGGCGGGCCATTCCGGGTTGCGCTTGAGCATCGAGGGCGTCGGGCGCCAGCTTGGCCCCACAACCTTGCGCACCACCGAGGTGCGCCCGCGGCGCGTCAATTCATCGGTGAGCGGCACCGAGGACGGGTAGAGCTTGTAGGTCTGACCATCCTCGCTCCAGAAATGGACCGCCCGCGAATCGATATCGCACAGGATCGCGCCGTTTCTCAGGTTTGAGAAATAAGGCTGCCAATCCAGCATCCGAAACGCCGAGATGTTGCGCCGCACCGTCTCTGTCACGTCGCGCTCGATCTCGACCGTGCCAGCGCCATCCACGCCCTGAGCGAGTGCCGGGGCACCGATCATGGCCGCGCTGCCTGCAAGAAACGCGCGGCGCTTCATCTTGTCCGAAAAATCTGACGTCATCGTTCCGTCTCCAACTGCCGTATCACCTCGGGGCGCAGTATATGGTTTTCGGGCCGCAGTCGCAAATCAAAGAGACGCGAGTGTGCCCTTTTGGGCATGTGCCTGTTTGAACCCGCGCGCCAGCCGCGCTAAAGCGAAAGGATCAACAGCCACGGGTGGCCAGTCTCATGTCGCGTATCATCGTCCTTTTATTGGCCGCTTTGCTTGGCCTTTCGGCCTGCGCCGCGCCGCAACCAACGGTGCCCCAGATGGGGGCTGACGGCAAACCGCTGCCGCGCGTTTACCGTATCCGGCCGGGCGACACCCGTGAAATACAGTTTCGGATGCTCGATGCGGTGAATTCCCTGCGCCAGGCCGCCGGGGCCAGCCCCGTCACGCTCGACGACAAGCTGACCGCCGCCGCCGCCACCCATTCGCGCGACATGTCGGTGCAGAATCGCCCGTGGCATTTCGGCTCTGACGGCTCGTCACCGATCGACCGGGTCAAGCGTGTTGGCTACGAAGGGCATCTTGTCGGCGAAACGATCTCGGAAACCTACGAGACAGAGCTTGAAACCCTCGCCGCCTGGATGGAAGACGATATCACCCGCCGCGTGATCCTGTCGCCCGAGGCGCGCAAGATGGGCTTTGCCTGGCATCAGGATTCGGGTGGCAAGATATGGTGGACGATGACGCTCGGCGGGTGATCAGGCGTTGATCGTGACCGGCGTGCCGTTGCGCACCATCGCGTAGACGTGCTCCATTTCGCGGTTTTTCACGGAAATGCAGCCCGCCGTCCAATCTGGTTTGAGAAAGCCGAGGGCGGTGGCCTCGCCGTGGATAAAGATATCGCCCCCCGGTGATTTGCCAAGCGCGCGGGCATAGGCGATATCGGCCTCGTTGGGATAAGATATCCCGAGCGAGAGGTGATAGGCGCTGTTGGGGTTGCGCCGGTCGATGATGTAGTCACCCTCCGGCGTCTTGCCATCACCCTCGAACCGCTTGTGACCGGCGGGGGCAAAGCCGAGATCCACATCATAGCGTTCCAGCATACGGCGGTGATGCAGCAGGAACATTTCGCGCGCGCCCTTGTTGATGACGATACGCGTCACCTCCGGCCCGTAATAGCTGCGGAATTTGGATTTCTGCGCGCAGCCTGAAAGCACGGCGGCACCCGCGAGAAGGGTGAATCGTCTGGTGATCTTCATGGGGTTTTCCACGCTGCCGACCTCGGGATTTTTCCCTCAAGATACCGGATTACGGGAAAAATGCCTAGCGATAACGTGTCAATCGAGGTGAAAGCCCGCCACCAGCTCGACATGGGACGACCAGCGAAACTGATCGACCACACACACCCGCCCCATGCGATAGCCCGCCGCCAGAAGTTGCGCCGCGTCACGGGCGAACGTGGCCGGGTTGCAGGACACATGCGCGATGCGCGGCACGCGTGATCGCGCGATTTCGGCAATCTGCGCCTCGGCCCCGGCGCGCGGCGGGTCGATCACCACGGCATCGAACCCCGCAAGCTCTGTCGCATCGAGCGGGCGGCGAAAGAGATCGCGCGCCGCGTGGCTGATCGGTCTCAGGCCCTGCGCGTGGCGGGCGGCATGATCGAGCGCGGCGATCATCTCGGGCGATCCCTCAACCGCGTGAACCGCCGCGCGCTGCGCCAGCGGAAAGCTGAACGTGCCGCAGCCCGCGAACAGATCGGCCACCTGCCGCGCGCCGTCGAGCAGGGCCAGCACCTCGGCCACGAGCGCCGATTCGCCCTCGGCGGTGGCCTGAAGAAAGGCACCGGGCGGCGGCACCACCGGCACCCCGGCAAAGACCTGCACCGGCGCGCGGCGAGTGAGCACGGTCTCATCCTCCCACGCGAGGCGCGCGAGATCGTGCCGCTCGGCCAGCGCCGCCAGCGAGAGCCGCAGCGGCCCGTCGAGCGGCTTGCCGCCCCGCACCGCCAGATCAAGACCGGCGCGCGATAGCGTGGCGGTGACCGCGATCCCCGCCTTGCGGCTTGTCCCGGCGCGGGCAAGATCGCGCGCGGCGTCAAACGCAGGCATGAGATCGGGGTGCAAAAGCTGGCAATCGGGCACCTCGACCACCTGATCGCTGGCGCGGGCGTGAAACCCTGCCAGCGCGCCGGATTTCGTGCGCCGCGCCGCCAGCACCGCGCGCCGCCGAGAGGCGGGCGGCGATGTCAGCACCGGCCCGATCTCGGCCTCGATACCGCGTATGCGAAGGGCCACCCTTACCTGATCGGCCTTCCATGCCGCGACGTAGCTATCAGACGCGTGCTGAAGCTGGCAGCCGCCGCAGGTGGCAAAGTGACGGCAAGGCGCGCGCACGCGATCGGGCGAGGGCGAGACGACGCGGATATCGGTGAGGCGGTCGCCATCGGGCGTGCCGGTGATCTCTTCGCCGGGCAGGGTGCGGGGCGCGAAAAGCGGGCCCTCGGCCACGCCGTCGCCGCGCGCCCCAAGCCGCAGGATGCGATACGTGGTCACAAGAGATCCTCGCGCGTCAGGGCAAAGCCCGAGGCGATCCAGCGGGCCTCGATCTCGGCAAGGCGGCGGCCAAGGGCGGGGCCGCCAAGCCCCGGCATGAGATCGGCGGCGCGGACCGGGAAAACCGCCGCCGCCCCACGCCTCACCTCGTCGAGCGCATCCGGTGCCAGCAGCCCACCGAGACAGGCCGCGCGCAAGAGCACGATATCGCCGCCATCCACCGCCCCGAGGCGATAACCCAATTCGGCAGGGGGCATCGCATCCGCGATCCCGTCGCGCAGGCGGTCAAGCCGTCGCGCATCAGTGCGCGACAGCCGAAGCCGCGCCGCCACATCCACGCCGCCCAGCGCGGCAAGGCGGCGGAGCGCATCCGGTGCGATGCCGGTCTGCGCCTCAAGATGGACAAGCGGGGCGAGCGCGCGCGCATCGGCCCCCGGCAGGATCGCCGCGAGCACCCAAGCCGCCTGCATCGCCGCAACCGAGGGGGCCGGATCGCGGGCGGCAAGAAGCTTGCGCATCTCCGCGCCGATCCTCTCGCGCGAGAGCGTCGCAAGACCGTCTCGCGCGGCGGCACAGGCGGCAAGGCCCTCGGCGTCAAGACCGCCCTCGGCATCGCCATAACAGGCGTGAAAGCGAAAGAATCGCAGGACGCGCAGATAATCCTCGCGGATACGCTCAGCGGCCTCGCCGATGAAACGAACACGCTGTGCGGTCAGGTCCGGCAGCCCGCCAAGCGGGTCGATCACGGCCCCGTCGGGCGCGGCATAGAGCGCGTTCATGGTAAAATCGCGGCGGGCTGCATCCGCCTCGATGCTCTGGCCAAAGACAACCTTTGCGCGCCGTCCATCCGTCTCTGTATCGGCGCGAAACGTGGTCACCTCGTGCGGCACCCCGCCCGACACCACGGTGATCGTGCCATGCTCCATGCCGGTGGGGACGGGCTTCAGCCCGGCCTTTTCGGCCAGCGCCATGACCGTTTCGGGGGCGGCGTCGGTGGCGATGTCGATATCGCCCACCGGCACCCCCAGAAGCGCATTGCGCACGCAGCCGCCAACGAAAAACGCCCGCTGACCGCCGGTGTTGAGCGCATCAAGGACCGCGCGGGTTTCGGGGCGGTTGATCCAGTCTGCGGTGATCCTCATGGCCGCGCCGCCATGCCGGCCATCACCCGCAGGATGCGCGCGGTTGCCCCCCAGATGTAATAAGGCCCGTAGGGCACGGCGTAGTAACGCCGCCACATCCCTTGCCAGCGCCGCTGCTCCACCCGGAATCGTGCGGGATCGAGGAGATGGGCGAGCGGCACGGTAAACACCTCGGCCACCTCGCCCGGCTCGGGGCGCGGGGTGAAGGGCGCAGCGACGCGGGCCAGAACCGGGGTCACGTCAAAGCCGGTCACCGTCTCGTGGCGGGGCAGGTCGGCAAGGATCTCGACCGCCGAAGGCGCAAGGCCGATTTCCTCATGCGCCTCGCGCAGGGCGGTGGCGTGCAAATCCTTGTCGGCCGCGTCCTGCTTGCCGCCGGGAAAGGCGATCTGGCCAGGATGGTGACGCAGCGCCGAGGATCGCGTGGTCAGGATCACGCGCGGCGCGTCGCCCCCGGTCTGGATCGCCACGAGAACGGCGGCGGGCCGCAGGCGGCGGCCCTCGGGCAGGGTGATCTCGGGGTTGAGATCGTAATCAGACGATCCTGCGCAGGGGGTGGAGTGCCGCGCGGCAGCATCGAGGATGCGCGAGAGGGGATCACTTGGTCTCACCCTTGGCCTCCGGGCTATCAAGGCCGAGCGTCGCCGGATCGAGCCGGTAATGCGCGCCGCAGAATTGGCAATCGGCGGTCACGACGCCGTCTTCGGTGGTCATATGGGCGATATCGCGGGCCGAGTAGATCGACAGGCTGTTGCGCACCCGCTCCTCGGAACAGGTGCAGCCAAAGCGCACCGCCTGCATGTCGAATACGCGGGGGCCCTCTTCGTGAAAGAGCCGCACCAGCAGGTCGGCGGGCGAGACGGACGGCCCGATCAACTCCGGCGTCTCGACCGTGTCGAGCAGGAGATTGGCGCGGTCCCAGTTCTCGGCATCCTCGCCATGCACGATATCGCGCGCGGCGAGCAGGCCATCGTCGCCGGTTGCGTCATCCCTGGCAAAGGGCGAGGCCTTGGGCATATGTTGCAGCATCACGCCGCCCGCGCGCCAATGCCCGGCGGATTTGTCAAAGCCGAGGGCGAAACGGGTCGGCAATTGCTCGGACTGGGCAAAATAGGCCTCGGCGCAGGCACCGAGCGCGTGACCGGTCAGCGGGGTAATGCCCTGATAGGGGGTGCTGCCCTGACCCTGATCGACAAGCAGGGCGAAATACCCCTCGCCCAACTGCGCGAAGGCGTCGCCATCATGCACGCCGTCGCGGTCAAAGCTGGCATAGGCGCGCATCCGCGCCGGATCGCCCTCTTGCGCCGGGGCGAAATAATCGCTGGCAATCCGGCGCACCGCGCCCTTGGTCTGAAGCTGGAGCGAGAGCTTCCAGCGCAGTTTGATCGTCTGGCCGATGAGCGCGGTCAAAAGCGCCATCTCGGCGATCAGCGCCTCGACCGCCGGGGGGTAATCATGCTGGTGCAGGATCGCATCCAGCACCCCGTCAAGCCGTGCCACCCGGCCCCGGATATCGGCGTGATCGAGCTGAAACGGCAGGACCGTATCGTCCCACGCTAATCTTTGTCCAAGCGTCATGGGCTTTCCTTCGCTGCGCGGTTTGGGCATATCGCGCGCGCAGGGGCAGGACAAGGCGGGCGTGAGGGTGCGGGCATGACACGACGATTCGGAGAGCCACCGCAGGCCGGTATCCGCTATCGGTTGCGGCCCGGGGTCTACGCGATCCTGCCGCGGGGCGGGCGGCTTTTGGTGACGCATCAGGCCACGCCGCTGCCCGAGCTTCAGTTGCCGGGGGGCGGGGTCGATCCGGGCGAATCACCCTTGCGCGCGCTCTACCGCGAGGTGCGCGAGGAAACCGGGTGGCTGATCGCAAGGCCCCGGCGGATCGGGGCGTTTCGCCGTTTCACCTATATGCCGGACTATGATCTCTGGGCGGAAAAGCTCTGCGTGATTTACCGGGCCGCGCCGGTACGCCCGCTTGGCCCGCCATCCGAGCCGGGGCACCGCGCGCTGTGGATATCGCCCGCGCGCGCGGCCCGCGATCTTGGCAATGCCGGGGATCGCCACTTTGTCAGCCGGATCGCGGCATGGGCCTGAATTCCAGCAATATCGCGGAAATGTCATCGGCGAAATGCGAATCACCCGCGTGATCGGACAGCTTCCACATCAGCGATTCGAGAAAGGCCGGGCCCTGCGTCTGCCGCAGGTGGCCCATGATCGCGGCGAGGCCGCAGTCATCGAGCATGGTGCCATCGGGGGCCGCGCATTCGGTCACCCCGTCGGAATGGATGAGCAGCCGGTCGCCGGGGGCGAGCGTGAACTCGACCTGATCGAAACACGCCTCCGCAATCAACCCGACGGGCAAGCCACCCTGCCCGACGAATTCGACCGAGCCATCGGCGCGCTGCACCGCCGGATGGGGGTGCCCGGCCTGCGCGAGGATGACGCGCCCGCTGACAAGATCGACATCGGCGAGCGCGATGGTGAAGTAATGCTCGGTCTCCAAATCCGAAAGAAAGACATGGTTGAGCCGCGATACCGTCTCGGCGGGCGGGCGGGCGGCAAAGCGGCCCGGTGCGATCTCGTTCAGGGCAAGATTATGCTCGGGCACGGTGGCCGAAAGATATCCCGCGAGGCGTGCCGTCATCAGCGCCGAACTGATCCCGTGGCCCGACACATCAAGCCCGTAAAGACCAACCCGCCCCTCGCCAATCGGGAACATGCCCACGAGATCACCGCCCACATGCCCCGAGGAATGCAGCGCCAGAGACACCTGCGCCGGGCCAAGATCGCGGTAGCGTTCGCTCAAAAGCGACTGTTGCAGCTTCTTGGCCTCGAGCAGGTCATTGTCGAGCGAATCATAGAGCGCCTGCAACTCGTCAAGCGTGGCCCTGACAAGGCGATTTTTGGCGATCAACTCCTGCTCCATGTCGAGAATGCGCATCCCGGCGGCCATGCGCGCGCGCAATTCGGCGGCATTGACCGGCTTGGTCAGGAAATCATCGGCCCCGGCATCAAGGCCGAGGGCGATCTCTCCCTTGCCGCTCTTGGAGGTCAGAAGGATGAAATAGACATAGCTTTCGCTCCCCATCGCGCGAACCGCGCGGCAAAAGTCAGGGCCGCTCATCCCCGGCATTATCCAGTCACTGACCACCAGATCGGGCAGGTGGCGATGGCAGATATCGAGCGCGGCACCGCCGGTCTCGGCCTCTTCGACAACATAGCCCCATTGCCGCAGATAGCTGCCAAGAAGGTGCCGTTGCGCCCTGCTGTCATCCACGACAAGGACCCGCCTGCCGATACCTGCTGCGGGTTTGTCATCCTCGACGGTCATATTCGCGACGCGCACCGCTCTCACCATTCCTCGTTTCAGGCGCATCATGGATGATGGCGCGTTACCAACCCGTGAACGGATAAAGTTTTTGCCATTTTTCAGTCCGCGTTAACAGGTTCTGAAGACCTCGCGCGGAAACTGGCGGAAATGCGGGAGAGGCTGACATGATAGACTGGAATCGCGTGCGTGAATTGAGAGAGGAAATCGGCACTGACGCCTTCGAGGAGGTGCTCGACCTATTCCTGGAGGAGGTGGAGACGGCGCTTGCACTGCTGCGCACCGCCACCGCCGAGGATGATCTCGAGGCACAGTTGCATTTCCTCAAGGGCAGCGCGCTCAACCTTGGTTTTGCCGCCCTTGCCGATCTGTGCTCCGAGGGCGAGGCGCTCTCGCGTGCGGGCAGGCGCGAGGATGTGGATATTGGCGAAATCGTCGCAAGCTTTGACGCGTCAAGAGACATATTCCTTGCGCGGATCGCCGAGGGGATCGCCGCCTAGATGTTTGGCCCGAGTGTGTGGTGGCCTGCTGATCCGCGACCATCGGAAGGCCTCACGTTGAGACGCAGCCTTCACAGCGGCGGAACAGCACTCTTGAAGGACATGAAACCCCGTTCGTGCGGTGTCATTTCAGGGCATCGCTAACCTCAGCCTGCATTTGGTCTACGGCGCTTTGGAGATCGGCAATGAATGCCCGGCCCGCCATCGACTGTGTGGCATATCCCGGTGTGAGGATCGAGACGCTGTTCGATATGCGCGGCACAAAACGCCGGATCGACAACCGGGGCGGTGCCGGGGAGAGCAGCAGGTGGCTATAGGCCGTGATCATGTCGCAGACCATCACGCAGACGCCTGCCGCGACGAATTGCAACCCCGGCAAAAAGGTGCGCAACTCCAACCTCTTGTTGAACCGGCACCCGGCGGCGCGAAAGGCCGCCTCTGTCTGCACCGCTGTCCGGTGCTCGTCAAAGAGCACGGCCATCGGTCGGCCATCGAGATCGGCGGGGGTGACCGCCTCTGCCCCGGCCAGAGGATCATCCGCCTGCAACACACAGACGCATTCAAGCTCGTAATCGGTTTGCCGGATCGCCGCGCGCGGGGCGGGCGTTTCCGAGAAGCCGATATCGAATTGCTGGGAGGCAATCAGATCCTCGATCACATCAGAAGACCGCATGATGAGCGACACCTGGAAATCGTTCTTGTCGCGCAGGAAACGCGTGAGCAGGCGCGGCAGGAACACGCTCGACGCCGCCGGGTGGCAGGCGATCTTGAGCTTGCCCGCCTGTAGCGTGCTGATCCGTTCCAGCGTGCGTTCGGTGCGTTCTACCCGGCCAAGAATATCCTCGCATTCCTCGAGAAAGTAATGCGCCTCGGGGGTGGGGGTAAGCTTGCCCTCGCGGCGCACGAAAAGGGCAAAGCCCAACTGATCCTCCAGCGTGCGGATCATGGTGGAGACCGCCGGTTGCGTGCGCCCGACGCTGCGCGCCGCCTGGCTTATTGATCCAGAGCGCATGACCTGACGGAAGGTGGCGAGCTGACGCAGGGAAAGGTGCATATCAGGCTATAATTCAAATTAATGGACTCAGAGGTATAATCAAATTGAATTTATATATGATGTCCAGTGTAATCCGCTGACGGCCCGGTAAGGGCGACATGGCCAAGGGGGGCGCATGGATCATTTCGCGAAATATCTTCTGACGGCGCTGATCTGCGTGGCGGCGCTCGGCCAGTTCGTGCAGGTGATCATGCGCTATGTCCTGCAGGTGCCGGTGATGGGGCTCGAGGAAACGATGCTCTACCCCACGCTCTGGCTTTATATCCTCGGATCGGTCAACGCCTCGCGCGAGAATACCCACATCCGCGCCAATGTGCTGGAAATCTTCGTCAAGACGGAGCGGGGGCATACCATCCTCGCCATCCTGGGCGAGATCATCAGCCTGATCGTCGGGCTGTGGCTGCTCAGCTGAGCGTGGGATTACACGCAATATGCCTGGCGCGTCTGGCGCGAGAGCCCGACGCTTTATATCCCGACCTTCTATTCCGATATCGCGCTCCTGGTCGGGCTGGGGCTGATGATGGCCTATACCGCCGGACATCTCGTGGCGCATGTCCACACCCTGCGCATGGGGGCCCCGTCATGATCGAGATCGCCTTGCTGGCCATTGCCCTTCTGGTCATCACGCTCACGCTGGGGGTGCCGCTGCCCTACTGTTTCGGCGCGGCGCTGATGGTGATGTATTTCCTCGGCGACGTGACGATGAAGGGCATGATGCTCTGGGGGTTTCAGCAATTGGGCAACCCGGTGCTGCTGGCCATTCCGCTGTTCGTGCTGGCGGGCACGATCATGTCCGAAAGCGGCATCGCCACCTCGCTGCTGCGGTTCGTCAACGCCTTTATCGGCCATGTGCGCGGCGGTCTGGGCGTCGTCGCCGCCATCTCCTGCGCGGTGATCGGGGCAATCTCGGGCTCTGGCCTGACCGGCATTGCCGCCATCGGCCCGCTGCTCATCCCCGAGATGGAAAAGCGCGGCTATCCGCGCGAATACGCCACAGGGCATTGCCAAGTTGTTTGCGGCTTGTGAGGCTGGTACCGGTTGTGCCATGCAGATACCGTCATCAATGCCGCGCCTGAAAGGCTTTCGTTTTCCCCGCGAGATCGTCGCCTATGCGGTCTGGGCCTACCATCGCTTTGCGCTCAGAACGGCGGATGTTGAGGATCTCCTGGCGGCGCGTGGTGTCATCGTCCGCCGGGAAGCCATCCGCCTTTGGGTGCACCGATCTGGCGCGCATTTTGCGGCTTGCATCCGCCGGGACCGGCTGCGTCTGAGCCACAAGTGGCACCTGGACGAGGTTGTGATCCAGATGGGCGGCGTGAAGCACTGGCTGTGGCGAGCCGTCGATGGTGAGGAGGATCTGGATTTGATCCGGGGGATCAAATCCCCGACGAACGGTGACACGCTCGACATCCTGGTTCAGACACGCCGTAATGCCAAAGCTGCCAAGCGCTTCCTGACACGGCTGATCGCTCAATTTGGTCAGCCGAGGGTGGTCATCACCGACAAGCTGCGCAGCTACACGAAGCCAATCTCGCGCCTGGCACCCCGTGCGGCTCATCGGGCGCACAAGGGTCTCGACAACCGGATCGAGGGCCGTCACAGGCTGACCCGGCGGAGTGAGAAAATCATGGGCCGCTTCAAGTCCCCCAGACAGGCACAGCGCTTCCTTGCCGCGCATGACCAGATCAACACGATCTTCAAACCCCGCCGCTATCGCCTCACCGCCACATCCTGTCGCCATGCCCGGGCAGATGCGTTCGATCTGTGGACGAACTATGCTCTCCAGGTGAAGCCATGACTTGGCAAACGCGGGGCAGCGCAGCATCAACCAAGCAACTTGGCAATGCCCCGCCTTCGGCTGATAGAGTTTTCCACGGCAGGATGGTCAGCAGGCTGTGCGGGACTGGATTGCGCGGCTCGCCGAGAGGGGCAAAGCTGCCGCGCGCTCGGTGTCGCCGCGCCGCCAGATTTGTCACGTGCATCCGTTATAAAACACCCGTATCACAGGTCTGGGCGGAACATATCGTCGCTTTCGGCCTGCGCCGCGCGGTGCCGGCGGGCGGCCAGTGTCGGCGCGCCGTCCAGATCGTCGCTTTCAACCTTGAGTGTTTCGTGCCCGGCGGGGCGATGCGCGCGTTTGCGGCGCATGCCCTGCGGACCGGTTTCTTCGGTGCGCTGCAGGACGATCCGGTCAATGACCGACCGGCGAACCCCAAGGGTGCTGGTCAGATCAAATATCCGCGCGGCCAGCGCGTCTGCATGGTCGGGGTGCACCAGAAGCTCAAGTCGTGTGACGGGCCGCGACTTCTTGCCCTGGGCTTGAAGCACTATCAGATCGACCACCCCCTCATCGGCGCGCAGCAGATCGATTGCCGCGCCGGTTTCTTCCCCCGTCATATCGTCAATGTCGCAGGCTAGCTGGATCAGGCTGTCTTGTGTCATGCGGGTATCGTTGCGCATGAAGAGGCTGACACGCAGGATGTTAGGCACGCCCGTCATCTCGCGCGTGCCTGCCCCCGAGCCGGTGCAGGTCAACCGGCCCGGTGGACGCTGACCATGCGAACCCTGGGTCACATGTGCCAGGATCGCGGCCCCCGTCGGGGTCACCCGTTCGCCCGGGATGCCATCGTCGTGCCAGTCATACCCTTCGAGGATCAACGCAGTCGCGGGGGCTGGTATCGGTAGCTTGCCGTGTGCTGTATCGACCAGCCCACCCCCTAGAGGAAGTGCCCCCAGACTGTAGGTCGCCCCATCGAGTGCGGCACAGATGCTGCCCGCCGCCGTCACATCCATCAGCGAGTCCCAATCCGCGATTTCGTGAAAGTGAACCCGGTCGATCGGGATGTTGTGGACCTGCGCTTCGGCCTGCGCGAGGCGATAAAGGATGGCACAGGCGGCCTCGGCTGTTCCAGGTGACAGATCCGCGGCCTGCAGCGTCTTGCGCATGGCAGCATGGGTCGTATCCAGGCCTTGGCGGGTGGCGCTGCCCCCTGCGGCAAGGTCCAGCTGGAACCGCCGTGCGCTGATACCCGACGCCATATGTTCCGAAAGCCGCGCACGTCCCACGTCGGCTGGCAGCACAGCGGCCACGTCGCCCAATACGCGTGCCACAAGCTCCGGACGCGCGTGCAGCATTGCGGCGATGAACATATCGCCGGCCGCCCCGCCCACCGGGTCAATGTGGATGTGCATGCCCTGCGCGGTCATACTTGCGCGTCCGGCCAGGGGTTCGTCAGCCGCCCCTGCGAGAACGTCATCTCCTGTAGGTCGCCGACGACGGTCAATCCCTCTCTCTCGCGCAATTCGGGCAGCATTGCCTCGGACGCATAGAGATATTCCAGTTGCAGCGTGTTGGGGATCCGCAGTAGGCGCACCTGTGCGATATCGGCAGCGCCGCATGTCTTGATCACGGTCTTGATCGCGGTTTGGTCGCAGGGCATCACCATCGGTATCTTGGCTTGCATCACAACCTGCGAGGTCAGCGCGTTGGCATAGACCGCCTCGCGGTCAAAGTCAGCTTCGAGCCGAGCGGTCACCACATCAGCCCGGGCGGCGCCGTTGCCGTTGCCGTTGCTGCGTGCCGACAGACCAAGCGCCGCAAGACGCGCAATGTGCAGATGCACCTGCATCTTTGGGCTAGTGAAGCGATGGGTGATGTTGGGGTCCATCCCGGTGCCGGAAAATTCCTTGCCGATCTCGTCGACAACCAGCACGTCAAGCTGCCCTGACGCGGTGGGCGCTTCGATCGGACCTACCGGCAGACGCGGCATGTTGCGCATCGCCTCCTGCAACAGCGGTTCTTCGGCCTCCAGCATCCCGTCGCTGTCAAGCACGACGACACGGGCGAGTTCATCATAGGCGTTCTCAAGCGTGGCGATACCGAACAGAACCTTGCATCGTGCCAGCTTCATCCGCGCCATCTGACCCACGAAAATGCCGACGTTGTCGATCCCGCGCGAATGGCACATCTCTGCGCCCGACTGCTTTCCCAGCCCGATCGACAGCATCTTCGCCAGCCCGGATTCGTTGGGCGCGCGGAAGGATGTGTGCGGTTTGACGCGGTTGAACAGGATAATCCCATCGGCGGCATTGGCGTGGCGGTCCATGCGCACCGACATACCGTTTTCGAGCGTGCCGATCTCGTCGGTTTCCATGCTGGAGCGTATCTCGCAACCCACTGTTTGTTCCGTGATGCCAAGCTTGGCCAGAAGGGCAGTTTGCCCTTCCGCCGTTGCGCCGCCGTGGCTGCCCATGGCGGGCACCACGAAGGGATGCGCGCCGCGGTCGCGCACCTGTGCCACGATGGCGGCCAGCAATTCGGGAAGATCTGCAAGACCCCGGCTGCCTGCCGTGATTGCGATGGACATACCGGGCTTGATCTTTTCCACACAGGACACGTTCATCGCGGTGGCTACGGCGGCAGCAGGGTCGCCCGCGCGGGCGGCGGCGAAGGTCTGGCGGCACAGCGCTATGCGGGGCAGCGGTGTGTTTTCCACAAGCTTGACGTAATTCGGGATCATCTCGGGGCTCCTTGGTGTCAGCCGGTCACGCCGATGGGCCATGGCGCGAATTCTTCCTCGCCCACCCCCAGCGCTTCGGATTTGCTTTGCGTGCCGGACGCGACAGACAGGATCTGCTCGAAGATGGTCTGGCCCAGTTCCTCGATGCTTTGGTCACCATCAATCACGGTGCCACAGTTGATGTCCATGTCGTCGGTCATTCTGTCGAACATCGGCGTATTCGATGCCAGTTTGATCGTCGGCGCGGGGTAGGAGCCAAAGCAAGACCCACGTCCGGTGGTAAAACAGATCAGGTTCGCACCTCCGGCGATCTGGCCCGTCGCCGACACCGGATCAAAGCCGGGCGTGTCCATGAACACCAGCCCCTTCTGGGTGACCGGTTCGGCGTAGCGATAGACCTCCATCAATCCCGTGCTGCCGCTTTTCTTGGCGCCGCCCAGCGATTTTTCCAGCACGTTGGCAAGGCCACCCGCCTGATTGCCGGGACTGACGACACCGTTGATCTGCGTGTCGCGACCCTTGGTATGATCCAGCCACCAGTCCATCCGTTCCACCAGCTTTTCACCGACCTCGCGCGTGCGCGCCCGTCGGGTGAGCAGATGTTCAACCCCAAAGATCTCGGGCGTCTCGGAGAGGATTGCCGTGCCGCCATTGCGTACCAATATGTCAGCGGCAGCGCCAAGGCCGGGATTGGCCGACAGACCAGAAAGCCCGTCCGAGCCGCCGCACTGCATACCAACCGTAATGTGTTCTGCCGAACAGGGCACTCTGCTGACCTGGTTTGCCTCCTCAAGCATCTCCAGGATGGCAGCCTTGCCATCGGCGATGGCTCGCGCGGTGCCGCCCACGTGCTGCATGGTGATGGTTCGTAGGAGTTTACCTTCGGCCAGCCCCTGTTCTTCAAAGAATTCCGCGAGATTGTTGCGTTCGCATCCCAGCGACAGGACAACAGCGCCCGCCATGTTGGGGTGCCGAATATATCCTGCCAGCGTGCGACGCAGCAGGTCCATCGGTTCTCCGGTCATCTCCATGCCACAGCCCTGTTCGTGGATGAACGGGATTACGCCATCGACATTGGACCAGACTTGCATCCGCCCTTCGTCGAAGTAATTGCCGATCTTGCGCGCCACGGTGGCCGAGCAGTTTACGGTGACAAACAGCCCGATGTAGTTGCGGGTTCCGACACGGCCGTTCGCGCGACGGATGCCCATGAATTGCGCACGCTGGTCCGGCGGCAGGATTTCCGTTTCCACGTAATCGCGGGCAAAGGCGTAGTCCTTGTCCACCGCGTCAAAGAGAATATTGTGGCTGTGAAGCCAGTCACCCGGCGCGATGTCATGTGCGGCGTAACCGATGACCGTATCGAATTTCAGGATCGGCGCGCCGGACTGGATGGGGCGGATAGCGATCTTGTGGCCCTGTGGCGTGTCATGGTTCGCCGTGATGCCGTCGGACCCGACCGGCGCGCCCTTCGCGACCGCCCCGGTTGTCACGACGATATTGTCGCCGGGTGCCAGTAACATTATACGTGCGTGCGCATTGGTCTGCATGGTCAGACTGTCCATTTGGGCTCGCTTTCTTTCCAGTGGAAAAGGCTCGTGTATGGGTGCAATAACTGATATATTAGATCTAACAGGAATGAAGACCGCTCGCAATGAATGATTCCGATAGGCCAAGCCCAGAACTGCGCAAGGCGATCTCGGCCGGTTTTCTTGGGCTGGAGACCGGTACCGCC
The DNA here is from genome assembly GCF_040547535.1 of Roseovarius sp. MBR-78. Classification (NCBI taxonomy): domain Bacteria; kingdom Pseudomonadati; phylum Pseudomonadota; class Alphaproteobacteria; order Rhodobacterales; family Roseobacteraceae; genus Roseovarius; species Roseovarius sp. MBR-78. Next base: position 13,244 of record NZ_JBEPPX010000013.1, on the reverse strand, counting down.
CTGTTCGAAGGCGGGCCGACGGGGCGGGCGTCTATGCCAGCCTGACACCCTTGCGCGACGCCTTGCAGTAACTGGCCAAGGAAGGACTTGTGCGGATCTATCCGCAGCCACGCACGCTGGTCACGCCCATAGACACCGACGCTATCCGCGAGGCGCAATTCATGCGCATTGCACTGGAAACCGAAGTTGTGCGCAAGCTTGCCGAACACGCGGCCCGCGAAGATCTGGCGCGATTGCACAGCATCCTGTCTTTTCAGGTCGGCATCGCAACTCAGCCCGAGGACATCCAGACGTTCCAAGAGCTTGACGAGATGTTTCACCAGACGCTTTTCGCCGTGGCGCGTCACGACCGGACGCAGCGCATCATGCGCAGCCACGCGGATCACCTCGAACGGCATTGCCAAGTTGCTTGGTTGATGCTGCGATGCCCCGCGTTTGCCAAGTCATGGCTTCATCTGGAGAGCATAGTTCGTCCACAGATCGAATGCGTCTGCCCGGGCATGGCGGATGTAGCGGTGAGGCAATAGCGGCGGGGTTTGAATGTCGTGTTGATCTGGTCATGCGCGGCAAGGAAGCGCTGTGCCTGTCTGGGGGACTTGAACCGCCCCATGATTTTTCTCGTCGCCCGCGTCGGTCTGTGACTGCCCTTGGCAGGCCAAATAGAGCGATTAACCTCATCAGAAACCGCTTGGCGGCTTTGGCATTGCGCCGTGTCTGAACCAGGATGTCGAGCGTGTCACCGTTCGTCGGGGATTTGATCTCCCGGATTGAATCCGGACCCTCCTCACCATCGACGGCCCGCCATAGCCAGTGCTTCACGCCGCCCATCGGGATCACGACCTCGTCCAGGCGTCCCTTGTCGTTCGGACGCGGCCGATCCCGGCGGATAGGGCCCGCAAAATGCGCGCCAGATCGGTTGACCCAGAGGCGGATGGCTTCGCGGCTGACGATGACACCACGCTCCGCCAGGAGATCCTCAACATCCGCCGTGCTGAGTGCAAAGCGATGACAGGCCCAGACCGCATAGGCGACGATCCCGCGGGGAAAACGAAAGCCCTTCAGGCGCGGCATTGATGACGGTATCTGCGTAGCTCAACCGGTACCAGCCGCAGAAGCCGCAAACAACTTGGCAATGCCGTTGACCTTTAGCCCGCGCAACCGTCGCCCGACAACTCGGTAATGTCTGCAAAAGGCCAAGGCCCCGGAAAGACGCCGATGGGGATCACGTCGGACACCAGACCGGGGCCGGGTGGCGTGATCCAGTGATGGATCGTGATGGCACCGGGTTCCAGCACCAGTTGCGGCTCAAGTCCAGGTCTGTGATCGGTGAGGACCGCGTGGCCGGGCGCGGGCGCGATCTGGCAGGTGATGCGGTCGATCTGGGCGGTGATCGCCCGATGGACATGGCCCGAGATCATACGCACCGGGCCGGGATGCACCTCCAGCCGCGCCATCAGCGCCGCGCCATTGCGCAGATTGTCGGCATCCATCGCGGGAATGCCCGTCTGCATCCACGGATGATGGGTAGCGACGATCACCGGCTGATCGCCAATTGCGCCGAGCGCGTGGTCGAGAAAGGTGAACCCCGCTTCGGACAGCGCGCCGTGATGCGCGCCGTCCAGCAAGGTATCGAGGGCTACCACGGAAAACGGCCCGAAATCGCGCGCCCAGTGAATTGGCCCGTCTTGCGGCATCCAGCTCTCCTCGACGAAGGCCGCGCGCATCGTCTCGCGCCGGTCATGATTGCCGGGGATGGCCTGCCAGGGCAATTCCAGATCGGCCATGATGGCGGCGAAATGGACGTATTCCTCGGGCGTGCCATGATCGGTGAGGTCGCCGGTGACGATGACGCGGTCAATCCCCGCCAGCAGGGGTAGCCTGGCGTTGATCGTCGCGATGGCGCGGCGCAGGGCCTCGGCCGTGTCGGAGCGCCCGCAGACCAGCGCGCCGGGAGCGACGATATGGGGGTCGGTGAGCTGGATGAAACCGGTCATCAGGCAGTCCTTTCGCGGGGCAGGATCAAAAGCGCCTCAGACGCGATGGAGAGGCGCAGATCGTCGCCCGGTCGGGGCGCGCTGAGGCCCGTGTGCAGAGCGAAGATCACCCCTTGGGTGGCGCCCGCCAGCGCGAGACGGTAATGCGTGCCAAGAAACGTCACGGCCTCGACCCGTGCGGCGACGGGCCCGTCCGGATCAAGCCGGATATCCTCGGGCCGAACCAGAACCTCGTGCCCCTCGGCGGATTTCGGCAGGTCCAGAACCCCACCCGGCATATAGAGACGGTCCGCCTCGATCCGCCCCTCGAGCGGCATCGCGTCGCCGATGAAACGGGCGATGAAACCGGTCGCGGGATTGCGATAGAGCGCCTCGGGCGTGCCGATCTGGGCCACCTCGCCCTGGCGCATCACGGCGACACGGTCAGCGATGGCCATCGCCTCGGTCTGGTCGTGTGTCACGAAGATCGCGGTGATCCCGAATTCACGCAGGAGCAGCGCCAACTCGTCGCGTAACTCGGCGCGCAAGGCGGCATCGAGCGCGGAAAGCGGCTCGTCCAGCAGCAACACGCGCGGGCGGGGAGCCACCGCGCGGGCCAGCGCCACGCGCTGCCGTTGACCGCCCGACAAGGCGGTGATCGCGCGATCCGCCTGCGCGTCCAGACGACACAGCGCGATCACCTCGTTCACCCGCGCGTCGATTTCCGCCCGACCCAGTTTCTGCATCTTGAGCCCGTAGCCGATATTGCCGCGCACCGACATGTTGGGAAAGAGCGCATAGGACTGGAACACCATGCCGATCCTGCGGGTCTCGACCGATTGACGGGTCACATCCTCGCCCTCGAACATCACGCTTGCCCCTGCATCGGGTGTCTCAAGCCCGGCGATGATACGCAGAAGCGTGGACTTGCCGCAGCCCGAGGGCCCCAGGAGCGAGACGATCTCGCCCTGGCCGATCTCGAGATCGGTTGGCAGCAGCGCCCTCGTGCCGTCGGGAAATGTCTTGGCGATATTGCTGAGTGTCAGTGTCATCGGGTGATCCTCTGCGCCCGCGCGCTGGCCCATTGCATGGCCATCAGAAGCGGCACGATCATGACGAAGAAAACCAGCGTATAGGCCGACGCGACCTCGAGCCGCATCGAGGCATAGCTGTCGGCAAGGCCCACGGGCAGCGTTTTCAGATAGGGCGTGTGCAGCATCCAGGTCAGGTTGAATTCGCCGATCGACAGCGTGACGACGGTCAGCGCCCCGGCAAGAATGCCCGGCAAGGCATTGGGCACGACGATGTCGATGAATCGCCGCGCCGATCCCGCCCCCAGCGAGGCGGCACCTTCCTCCAGCGTCTTGAGGTCGATGGCGGCCAGAACCGACAGCACCGACCGCACCATGAAGGGCATCGTGTAAAGGACGTGACCGACGAGGATGAAGCTCCAGCTTGTGCGAAAGCCCTTGTAGGAGCCGTAAAGCTGCAAGAGCGCCAGTGCCAGCGCAAGCCCCGGAACGGCCAGCGGCAACGAGATGAATTCCTCGAGGATGCGCGAGGCCCGCCCCGGATTGCGCGCCAAAGCATAGGCCGCAGGCACGCCGAGGATCAGCGTGACGATCAGACAGGCCAGCGCCAGCCGGATCGACAGGAAAATACTGCCGGAATAAAGCGTCCAGACCTCGCCGATCCATTTCAGCGTCAGGCCGGACGAGAGACCGCGAAAATAATTCACCGTCAGCCCGGCCAGAATCGACTGAATAATTGGTATCAGCAGGAACGCACAGGCCAGCAGAGTGACAATCAACGGAAGCGTTCTGGTCACGGATTTCATCGCCTCATCCCCCCGCCGCAACGGTTGTCCCCGAGAGGCTGCGCGCGATCAAGAGCATCGCCCAGGTCACCAGCCCCAGCATCACCGACAGCGCTGCGGCCATGGCGATATTCGCCGACAGGGTGAATTCGGTGTAGATTACCATCGGCAGCACATCGATATTGGTGGCGAGCGTGAAGGCGGTGCCGAAGGCCCCCATCGCAGTGGCAAAGGCAATGGCCCCCGCCGCGATCAACGCGGGCGCAAGCGCAGGCAGCAGCACGTCGATGACGATGCGATAGGGCGGCGCGCCCAGGGTCTGCGCGGCCTCTTCCAACGCCGGGTCGATCTTTTCCGCGGCGGCCATGACCGTCAGCAACACGCGCGGGATCGAGAAATAGAGATAGCCCAGAAACAACCCGGTCACCGAATAGGCAAACACCCAATGTCCGGGCAGAATCTGGTTTACAAGGCCCTGTCGCCCGCCCAGGAGGATGATCATGAAGCCCACGACAACACCGGGAAAGGCCAGCGGCAGCGTGAGGATCGACAAAAGCACGTTGCGCCCCCGGAACCGGTTGCGCACCAGAAAGAGACCGGCCGTCGTGGAAACCGCCAGCGCCGCCGCGGTGACGGCCAGCGACACGACAACTGTCTGCCCCAGCGTCGACAGATAGCGCGGCGTCTGCAGGATTTGCAGATAGATCGCCCAGCCCGCCTCGCCCTCGCCCGAGGCGAGGATCAGCCGCCCAAGCGGGATCGCCAGAAAGGCAAGCGTGAAAATCACCAGCGGAATCAGGCAGAGCAGGGTGAAGTAACGTTGAGGCATATGGCGGCTCCGATACGGGCGGATACCGGGCAGAGCACAGAGCCCCGCCCGGATTGACACGCGCGATCGTTACTTGACCTCGTTCAGGTAACGCTCGCCAAACCCGGCCTGGGCACGCTCCATCTCGGCATAATCCACCGCCGCCGCGCGCGCGTAGTCGGCGGCGGGCAGGAACTTCGCAGCCACCTCGGCGGGTAGCTCCACGGGGCGGGCGGGCTGAAGATAGGCATTGGTCCAGATTGCCTGTCCCTCATCCGACAGGATGAAATCCAGCACCTGCTTGCCTGCGTCGGGGTTCGGGGCCCCGGCGACAAGGCTCATGACGTAAGGAACGCGCACCGAGCCTTCGCAGGGCAGGACGAATTCGAAATTGCCGTCCTCTTCGTATTTGCCGCGATAGGCGTTGAAATCGTAATCGAAGAGGATCGGAATCTCGCCCGACACGACCCGCGCATAGGACGTCTGCTTGGGCACGATCGGATCATTCTCGGCCAGCGCATTGAAATACGCGATCGCCGGATCGAAATTGCCCAGATCGCCGCCATTGGCCATGTTCACCGCCACGGCACCGGCATAGCCGACAAAGGCCGACGAGGGATCAAGATAGCCCACCATGCCGCGATACTCGGGCTTGGTCAGGTCGGCCCAGCATTGCGGCACCGGTGCGCCAGCCAGGGCATCGACGTTCACGAACAGGCCCAGCGTTCCGTAATGGATGGCAAACCATTTGCCCTCCGGGTCTTTCAACCCCTCGGGGATATCGTCAAAGCCTGCGGGTTTGTAAGGTTCAACCACACCCTCATTGCCCGCCTTGATGCCGGTGGTGACGCCGTAATAGGCCACGTCCGCCACGGGGCTTGCGCGCTCGGCCAGAAGCTGGCTCAGCGTCTGGCCCGAATTCTTGTTGTCATGCGGCATCTGGATGTCGAGCTTTTCGTCGATGGCCTTGAGCATCGAGGCCCAGTCGGCCCATTGCGGCGGGCAATTGTAGCAGATGGCATCCTCCGCCAGCGCGGGTGCCGCGATCACGGTTGCAAAAAGCAACGGCAGAACAGTATGTTTCATGGGTTCATCCTTGTTTGAGATCGGTCTTGAGCGAGTGAACGGACGGCGGCCAGGGGGCAACCTGGTCGTCGTCACGGCTTTCCATCCGGGCGCAGCCGAGCGTGCCGCCCGCACGAAAAGTGAAGCGCAGCGGCGGGGCCTGAATGGCGGCCTTCCCCTGCATGAGGTCGAGAAGCGTCGTCGCGGCCTGACGGCCCATCGTCTCGGGCGCGGTCTCGATGGTGGCGAGCGGCACATCCAGCAGGCGGCCGATCCCGATCCCGTCGAACCCCACGACCGACAGGTCGCGCGGCACGCGCTTGCCCATGAGGTGCGCGGCCTTCTGAACCGAGATGGCGAGAAAATCGTTGGACGCAAAGATCGCGGTCAGCCCGTCGAAGCCGGCAAGGATTTCGGCTAGGATCTCCGGCTTGTTGGCCTCGGCCTCGCCCAGTTCGATCAGCGCGGGGTCGGGAAGGCCACGCGCTCGGCATTCGGCATGAAACCCGGCATAGCGGTTGCGCGACCGGTCCGAAGTGGCAAACCGGAGTGCAAGAAAGGCCGTATGCCTGTGACCCAGATCGGCGAAGCGCCGTGCGACTTCGCGCGCCGCCTCGAAATTGTCGACATAAGCGGTCGGAAACCCGTCAATGGGGTCGTGAAACATCAACGACACGGGGACGCGCCGCCGGCGCGCCTCTTTCAGTGCCGCGCTGCGCTCGGGGGCGATCATGGTCACGATCAGGCCATCCACCTCTTTTGCAAGAAGCGTCTCGATCGCCTCGTTATCGGCCGCGCCGTCATAGTTCGAGCTTGCGATCAAAAGCTGGTAGCCGGTACCCGACAGTGCCTCTTGCGCGCCTTGCACCGCTTCGGCGAAAACCGGGTTGGCGAGTGACGGCACGAGACAGCCGATGGTCATGCTGCGCCCGCCTTGCAGCGCCCGCCCGATGGCGCTGAAGGAAAACCGCAGATCGCGGGCAGCCCTCTCGACCCGTTCGCGCACCTCGGCACTGGCGGGTCCGGAGTTGTTCAGAACCCGACTGGCAGTAGATACCCCGCAGCCGGCCACACGCGCCACGTCCTTGATGGTGATCTTTTGTCTGTGATCCATCTGTTCAGCCATTGAAAGAGCTTGCATGGAAACGTTTCCATAATCATTACAGACGAAGTGCTACAGGAATATGACAACCATCGGAAAAACTGACCATCACCGCAAAGATGACCCGATCGACGTTTTGCAGGGCCTCCAACACCAACTGTTGGAACACGACCTACGCTGGCTGCCATGCAGATGGGCGTCGCGGTGTGGCGCGATCAGTCCTCATTTTACGATTGAAAGACGAATTCCACACTCGTCATCGGCCAGCAGCCGCGGTTGAACTCGATCGCATCACCGTCCGGGTCGCGGTTTATGGCGGTCACATATTGCACCGGCGTATTGTCGTTGAGGCACAGGATCTCGGCCTCGTCGGGCTGTGCAAATCCGCCGCTCACGCGGGTTTCGGCGCGGCGAAACCACGCGATGCCCGCCGCCTTGTAGACCGCGTTGACCGATTGGCCGATCCGGTAGACCCTCTCGAAATCGGGAAAGCGATGCGCGGGCAGTTCCTTGCGCGTGAAATAGATCGGCGCGCCGTCCAGGAGGCGCATCCGGTGCAGCACGATCACCTGATCCCCCAACTCCAGACCAAAGAGCCGCGCCGCCTCGGGGCTGGGCGTGGCGCGCTCCAGCCGCAGGGTGCGCGATGTCACCTGCGCCTCGCAGCCGATGAGCGAGTCGGCAAATCGCATATCGTTGCGGATCACAAAGGCGCGCGGCGTCTGGCGGACGAAGATGCCCACGCCCTTGCGCGCCTGCAACTTTCCCTCGCTCTGCAAGAGCGCCAGCGCCCGGCGCATGGTCAGACGGCTGACCCGGAACATATCGGCCAACCGCACTTCACCGGGCAGGCGGCTGCCGGGGGTCACCATGGCCCCCTCGATCGCCCGCGCCAGCCGGTCATAGATCTGCAACCAGATCGGGCGCTTGGAGCGGGGATCATAGGCCAGCCCCGCCAGACGGGCAAGATCCGCCTCAACGCGCGACAGGTTGGTGAGGTCACCCACGCGTCAAGACCTTCCTGCCCTGCACAAATACCGCCTCGATCCTGCGCGTTTCGGGGTCGACCACAAGAACATCCGCCCGCTTGCCGGGTGACAACGCGCCCCTGTCATCCAGCCCGACCGCCGCTGCCGGATTGGCCGACACCAGGGCCCAGGCCCGCGCCAAAGGCAGGATACCGGCGTCCTGCAACCGCCAGACCGCGTGAAACGGCGAAGGATAGTAGTAATCCGAGGCCAGCACGGTGCAGAGCCCCGCCCGGATCGCATTCGTCGCACAAAGCGCGCCATTGTGGCTTTCGCCGCGCAGCGCGTTCGGCCCGCCGAGGATCACCGGCTCACCCGCCGCCCGCGCCTCGGCTGCGGCCTCTGCGGACATCGGAAACTCGGCCACCGTGACGCCGCGCGCACGCCCGGCACGCCGGTCCTCTGGGGTCATGTCATCATGCGACAGCAGCGGGCACCCCAAGGCGGCGGCCCCCGCGCAGATCCGGTCCATCGCCGCTGGCACCTCATCGCCGCGCGCCAGCACCGCCGCAATCGCCTGCTTGGCTTCAGTGGGCGCAAGGCCCATCCGCACCGCCATTCGCCCCAGCTTGGCGCTATCCGCGCCCAGCTTGTGATTGGCGCTGGTGTGATCGTTGAGCGACAGGATATCGCCCGGCCGCCGCGCCAGCCAGCCCAGAACCTCGTCCACATGCGCGATGGCAAATGTCTCCCAGCGGATGTTCAGCCGCGTATCGCAGGCCAGCATCGGCGCCACCCGCTCCAGCGCCGCAAGCAGCGCGCGCGTGATCGCAATATCGCGCAGGCCCGGCTCCCACGAGACCGTCAAACCGTGATAGGCCGTTGTAATGCCGCTGGAAATGAGCTGCGCATCCGCCTCGCGATAGGCAAGATCATAGGGGAAATGCACCCCCGGACGCGGTTGCACCAACGCCTCGAACCCGTCGCCATGCAGATCGACGATCCCTGGCAGGATCAACCGCCCGCTGGCGTCATACTGCCCGGCCCCTGACCCCGGCGCGTCGGTGATCCATCCCCCGGCCATATGCAGCGGCGCGGCCTCGAACCTGTCGCCCAAAAGGGTCTGACCGCCGGTGAGTGTCCAGCTTCTCGTCATGTCGTCATCCGTCTCCGCGTCACGAAAGTGTCAACCGAATCCCTTATCTATGCGTTGTGTGACGTTCCTGTATACACAACAACGCGCATTTGGCCCGAACCCACCGGAGACACCCATGATCCGTTCCCTGCTCGCCGCCGCCGCGGTATCGCTCGCAAGCAGCCTGCCCAGCCTTGCGGAGCCGCTGAAATTCGCCGTCACCGACATGGAAGGGCTTGAAGTCCTGCAACAGGAATTCGGCGCGTTCCAGACGAAACTCGAGGAACTGACCGGCCAGGAGATCGAACTTTTCCCCGTCAGTTCCCGCACCGCCGCCGTCGAGGCGCTCAATCAGGACAAGGTTGATCTCGTCCTGACCGGTCCGGCGGAATATGTTGTGATCAAGGAGTTGACCGACGCCCGGATCGTGACCGCATGGCAGCGCCCGAACTATTATGCGCAGATCGTCACCCTGTCGAACGGGCCGATCAAATCGGTGCACGATCTCAAGGGTCAGATCGTGACCTTCGGTGCCGTCGGCTCGACCTCGCAGCATCTTGGCCCGGCGCAGGTTCTGGCCGATTACGGCCTAGCCTATAACAAGGATTACCGCGCGCAGATCATTTCGCGCAATACCGCCGTCGAGGCGCTCATTCGCGGCGATGTCGCGGCTGTCGGTATGAACGAGACCCATCTTGGCCGTATCCGCGAGGCGTTTCCGGACGTGTCCTTTACCGTGGTGGCCCGTGGCCGCGACCTTCCCAATGATATTCTGGTCGCCCGCTCTGGTGCCGACGCCGATGCCGTTGCCGCCGTCAAGGCCGCCTTTGTCGATCACGCGCCCGAGCTGATGCAGGCGATCCTCACTGGCGAGGACAACCAGAAGTTCAAGGGCGGCTTCTTTCTGACGAGCGTTGAGGACAGCGAGTATGACTATGTCCGCTCAATGTATGCCACCATCGGCGTGGATACCAAATCCTTCGTCGGCAACTGATCGGTTTCGCCGACCATCCCTGCCGGGGGCCGCGCCCCCGGCCTTTTGAATCTGGAGAGCGGCCTTGCTCGATCTCGAACACGACCCCTTGATCAACGCAATGGCACCCGAGGCCAATCCTGCCCCCCTGATCGAGGCACGCGGCCTGATCAAGACCTATGATCGCCGCACCACCGTGCTCAACGGCATTGATCTCGACATCCGCGAGGGCGAGCGCGTGGCCCTGATCGGCGCGAATGGCTCGGGTAAATCCACCCTGCTCAAGAGCCTGATCGGCCTGCATCCCATCTCTGGCGGCACGCTCACCTGCTTTGGCCATCCGGTCGGCCCCGAGGCGGGGCGCGCGCAGCGGCTGCATATGCGTCGGCAGACCGGTTTCGTGTTTCAGAAACACTGCCTTGTGCGCCGCCGAACGGCCCTGTCGAACGTCATTCACGGGCTCTTTGGCGAACCGGGCAGTTGGCGCGCCTTCGCTCACAGCCTTGCCCCGCTTGAGTGGCGCAACCGTGCCATGCAGGCGCTCGCCGATGTTGATCTCGATCACAAGGCAATGGAACGCGCCGATGCCCTCTCGGGCGGACAGCAACAGCGTGTCGCCATTGCCCGCGCGCTGGTGCGGCGTCCTCGCCTGCTGATTGCGGATGAACCGGCCGCCAGCCTCGATCCGGTATCGGGCCATAACGTGATGGCGCTGTTCAGCGATCTGTGCCGCACACAGGGCATCACGCTGCTTTATACCTCTCACGATATGGACCATGCGATGGACCACGCCGATCGGATTGTCGCGCTCAGGGGAGGCAAGGTGTTCTTTGATCGCCCGGTGGTGAAGGTCACGCAAGCCGATCTCAAGGACACGTTCGATGGTTGATCGCCGGGTGCAGGCACCCGACAGGTTCCGGCGCTTCTCGGCGCTGAATTTTGCCCTCATTGTCGCGCTCGGGGCCATCATCCTCGCCTCCATGGGTCAGGTCGCGCCCTCGCCAAAACAATTGGCCGAAGGGCTGCCCGATATGGTCCGATTGATTGGCCGGATGCTGCCACCCGACACAGAGCCGGATTTCCTGGCCCGCATCGCGGCGCGCATGATCGAGACCTTTCAGATTGCCCTTGTCGGCGCAGCCCTCGGCATCGCCCTCAGCCTGCCGATTGCATGGTGCGCCGCACGGGGTGTGTCGCCGCTGGGGCGCGGCAATATCGTGGTCAAGGCGTTCATTTCCTTTCTGCGCACCGTGCCTGATCTGGTCTGGGCGCTGCTTTTCGTTGCCTCCATCGGCCTTGGGGCGGTGGCGGGGACGATGACCATCATGGTCGACACGATCGGCTTTTGCGGTCGCTTCTTTGCCGAGGCGATGGAGGACGCCGAAAAGGAACCACAAGAAGCGCTGGCCGCCATCGGGGCGAACCGGCCTTCGATCCTGATCGGAGCCATCTTGCCGGATATCATGCCGTCGCTGATCAATTCCTCGCTGTTCGCACTGGAAAAGGCGGTGCGCTCCTCGGTGGTTCTGGGGCTTGTCGGCGCGGGCGGCATCGGGCAGGAACTCAAGGTCGCGTTCGATCTCTTCCAGTATCGCAGCGCCTCGACGATCATCCTCACGATCTTTGCGATCGTGCTGGTGATGGAGGTCGGCACCGACAAGCTGCGCGCCCGCATACAGTGAAAATGGTGCTTCCCGAAACCTGAGCAGCCCTTGACCTGAGAGGTGGGCGCGGATATCGTGAGCTTTCAGATCCGCAGCGTAAAGACCGACGGTCTTGTCGTCGAACCCGTCAATCCGGGTCTGACCTTTCTTCACCAGCTCGGGCTCGAAACTGCCGTCCCGGTCGCGCGGCACGGCGATCGGCACCTCGCCGTCCTGCCCCTTCAGCCGCTTGGAGAACGTCCCGTTGCGACGGTTGGCCTGTCCCACAGGCGCGTCCTTGCCTTCCTCATAGCTGTCAATGTGCATTCAAAAGTGACCCAGTGTGATCATCCAAAAATGACCCACCCCCGAGGTGGCAAAGCCCACAGGCGAGCGGCCACTAAATAGCGAGCTCGTCTTTTGGGCTTTGCTTGCGGAGCGTCAGTGATTTTCGCGGGACTTGCTCTGGGCGAAGCGATAGGATGTGTTGCCGGTCTCGATGGCGAGCTTTGTCCGCCATTGGTCCGAGGACAATGGCGAGCGCAGTGGTGCATGACACGGTCGAGCAGCGCGGTTGTCATCTTGGCATCTCCGAAGACGGATACCCATTCTCCGAACTCGAGGTTGGTCGTGATGATGACGCTGGTCGTTTCATACAGTTTGCTGATCAGATGGAACAGCTTTGAGCCGCCGGATTTTGGAAACGGAATATAGCCAAGTTCGTCGATGATCACGCAATCGAGGGCGCTCAGCTGCTTGATGATTTTTCCGGTGTTTCCGTCGGCCTGCTCCGCGATCAGAGCATTGATCAGATCGACGGCGTTATAGAACCGAACCCGCTTGCCCTGATTGACCAGGTTGGTTCCCAAGGCGATGGAAATGTGCGTTTTGCCGGTGCCGGTTCCGCCAACAAGAATGATGTTGTGCGCGTCCTTGCTGAACTGGCCAGAGCAGAACGGGTCGATCTGCGCTTTGGTGACGGTCGCAGCGCCGTAATCAAAGGTGGCAAAGTCCTTGTGATGGGGGAATTTGGCAATGCGCATCTGATATTGAATGGACCGCACGCGGCGTTCCCGGGTTTCCGCGTCGATCAAGGTCTTCAACGCGGTCGTCAGGCTGGGCGTCGTGCGGGCGGCCAGCAGGTCCTGGGCGCAGGCCGCCATGCCATGCAGTCTGAGGGCCGCGAGCTGGTCGATGAGAGCGTTCATGCCACAACCTCTCCGGCAACACACAGCGCCTCATAGCGCGCGGCTCGGCCTCGGGCCGCAGGGTCAGCTGCGGGTAGGCATGAGTGTCGCCCAGCGGGGGTATGACCGGCTCCAGCAACTGGTTGATCAGGTTGATAATCGCAGGCAAGCGCAGGGTGTGCTGTTTCAAAGCCATGTCGCAAGCCGTCTCGACCACGTCAATGCCATGCTCAAGTGCCAGTAGCAGCAAGTCGACGTATTCCCGGTCGCCGCCGCACCCGCGCATGTAGTGATCCTTGATCTGTTCCATCGCCTTGGGCAGTTCCCAGCCGACAAAGGGTGCGCCATCCCGTAGGGCGCCAGGCTTGCGATCGAGCAACGGCACATAGTGCCACGGTTCGAAATAGCTGATATTGCGCGTGAAATGGCGTTTGTGCTCGGCGATGACCTCGCTGCACACGACTGCGACGATTCGATCAGCATAGGCGCGCAACGAGACATGGTGCCCCGCGTGTTCCGACGGCACGGCTCGTAGCGTTCATCGGGAAAACAGCGCCCCACGCTGTTTTCTGAT
>NZ_JBEPPX010000012.1:0-113234 GCF_040547535.1 Roseovarius sp. MBR-78 | reverse complement strand
GATCGGCCCTCGAAGCCCGCGATATTCTCCAGCACCGCAACCCATGTTTCCTGAACGATTTCCTCGGCGGTGGCCTGATTTTTGACGACCCCCGCACATAGCCGCAGCATCGCGGCATTATGCTTGCGATAGACACGCTCGAAGGCCGCCCTGTCCGCGACGGCCAGAAGGGCGATCACCTCGCGCTCGTCTTGGCGGTCTTCTGACATGCGTTCCCCCGAAACCCTCATATCAGCCATAGAATCCGCTGCGGGCAAAGTCCACTTGGCGTTGGCCGGGGGATGCGTGCGCGATTGCGGGCGGCGCGTCAGACGCCGACATGGCGCTGCGTGATCTCGGCTGTGAGGGCCGTCATCGCGCCCTGCCAGACGGTGCGCCCGCGCGCGAGGATCACGGCGCGGTCGGCGATCTGCGTCAATTCTTTCAACGACTTGTCCACCAGCAGAATCGCCATGCCGGTCTCTGCCCGCACGATGTGGATCGCGGCCCAGATCTCGGCGCGCACCACCGGGGCAAGCCCCTCTGTCGCCTCGTCGAGGATCAGAAGGCGCGGGTTGGTCATCAGCGCGCGCCCGATGGCCAGCATCTGTTGCTCGCCCCCCGAGAGCGACGCGGCACGCTGGCCCGCGCGCTCTGCCAGCCGGGGAAAGAGCGCGTGGACGCGCGCCATGTCCCACGGGCCGGGGCGGGCGGCGGCGGTGAGGTTCTCGGCCACCGTAAGCCCGGCGAAACAGCGCCGCCCCTCGGGCACCAGCCCGATCCCCGCCCGCGCCGCGCGATAAGATGGCAGCGCGTGCAAGTCCTGCCCATCAAAGACAAGCCGCCCCTGCGATGGCATCATCCGGCAGATCGCGCGCACGGTGGTGGTCTTGCCCATGCCGTTGCGCCCCATCAGCGCCACCACCTCGCCCTCGGCCACCGCGAGATCGACGCCGAACAGCGCCTGGCTCGCGCCATAGCTTGCCGTGAGGCCCGCCACATCGAGCAGCGTCATGCCGCATCCCCCAGATAGGCCGCGCGCACCTCGGCGCTGGCGCGCACCTCGGCCACGGTGCCGGTCATCAGAACGCGGCCATAGACCAGCACGCTGATGCGGTCTGCCAGCGCAAAGACCGCGTCCATGTCATGCTCGACCAGCAGGATCGGGGCCTCAAACCGCAGCGTATCGAGAAGCGCTGTCAGCCGCGCCGACCCCTCGGCGCCGAGCCCCGCCATCGGCTCGTCCATGACAAAGGCGCGCGGGCCCAGCGTGAGAGCCACCGCCACCTCAAGCTGCCGCCGCTCGCCATGGCTCAGATCGGCCACCCGGCGGTGGCGCGCCTCTGCCAGCCCGACCCGGTCGAGTGCGTTTTCGGCGCGGCTCACCAATTCGGAGCGGCTCAGCGCCGCGCGCCACATGTGCCACGGGCTGCCGGTCGCGCCCAGCGCGCCGAGTACGGCGTTTTCAAGCACGCTGTCCTCCATCGCCAGCGCCGATATCTGGAAGGTGCGCGCCAGCCCAAGCCGCGCACGCTGCGCGACGCTGAGGCCGGTGATGGTCTCGCCCGCCAGCCGAACCTCGCCGCTATCGGGCCGCAGCGCGCCGCAAATCTGCGCGATCAGCGTCGATTTGCCCGCGCCGTTGGGGCCGATCACCGCGTGAATCTCGCCCGGTCGCAGATCGAGCGTGACCGCCTCGTTGGCCACCAGCGCGCCGAAACGTTTGGTGACGCCCCGCGCCTCCAGCACCGGATCAGCCATGCCCGCCCCCCCGCGGCGACACCAGCCCGACGATCCCGCCACGCGCGAACAGCACGATCACAAGCAGGATCAGGCCCAGCCAGATTTGCCAGAACTGCGTCGCCTGCCCGAGGAAATGCTCCAGCATCACGAAGACGCCTGCGCCCACCACCGGCCCGATGATCCGCGCCACGCCGCCGAGGATCACCAGCACGATCAACTCGCCCGACAGGTGCCAGCCGAACATCGCCGGACTGACAAAGCGGTTGAGATCGGCGTAGAGCGCGCCCGCCAGCCCCGCAATGGCCCCCGAAATGACAAAGGCCACCAGCCGCAGGCGCATCGGCTCGATCCCCACCGCCTCGGCGCGGGCGGGCGATTGCCGCGCCGCATTGAGTGCCAGGCCAAAGGGCGACCGTGCCAGCCGCGCGCTGAGCCAGAGCACGCCGCACAGGATGGCAAAACAAAGGCCAAAGAACTGGATCGGATCGAGCGTGTTCAGCCCCGGAAAGCCGTTGCGCACATAGATCGACAGGCCGTCCTCGCCGCCATAGGTGCCCCAGGATATGGTGAAATAATAGAACATCTGCGCAAAGGCGAGGGTGATCATGATGAAGTAGACGCCGCTCGTGCGCAGCGCCAAAAGCCCCACGGGCACCGCCACCAGCGCCGAGAGTGCGACCGCCACCAGCCAGATCACCGGCATGGATTTTGTGCCCGCGACCTCGAACAGCCCGAGATCGAGCGGCGTATAGGTCTGGGCGTGCCACGCCAGAATACCCATGACATAGCCGCCAAGGCCAAAGAACAGCGCGTGGCCAAAGCTGACCAGCCCGCCAAGGCCCAGCGCGATATTGAGCCCCGCCGCCGCCAGCGCGAGGATCGCCACCTTGGTGGCGAGCGTGATGGTGAACGGCTCGTCCGTGACCACGGCGAGGGCCGCAACCCCCGCGAGCGCCGCCAGCACGGCCAAACTCAGCCCCCGTTCGGAGATCATGCCCGCACCCCGAAAAGCCCGGTGGGCCGCCACACAAGAACCGCGCCCATCAGCACGTAGATCGCCATCGACGCCAGCGACGAGCCGATCGAGGTGGCCGAGGCCGGATCGGTGAAGAGGCCGAAAAAGGCGGGCAGGAACACGCCGCCCAGCGTCTCGGTCAGCCCGACCAGCAGCGCGCCGACAAAGGCACCCCGGATCGAGCCGATGCCACCGATCACGATCACCACGAAGGCAAGGATCAGCACCGGCTCTCCCATGCCCACCTGCACCGACTGGATCGCGCCCACCAGCGCGCCCGCCAGCCCCGCCAGCGCCGCGCCGAGGGCAAAGACCAGCGTGTAGAGCTTGGAGATGTCCACGCCCAGCGCCGCGATCATCTCGCGGTCGTTCTCGCCGGCGCGGATGCGGATGCCAAGGCGCGTGCGCTCGATCAGCCACCACAGGCCCACGCCCACCGCCAGCCCGATCCCGATCAGCACCAGCCGGTAGAGCGGATATTCGATCCCCCCCGGCAGGGTCACCGGCCCCGACAGCATGGGCGGAATATCGAGATAGAGCGGAAAAGAGCCAAAGACCCAGCGCACCCCCTCGGAGAAGACAAGGATAAGCGCGAAGGTGGCCAGCACCTGATCGAGATGGTCGGCGGCGTAAAGCCTGCGGATGACCGTCACCTCGATCAGCGCCCCCGCGAGCGCGGCAGCGGCAAGCGCGGCGAGCAACGCCAGCAGGAAAGACCCCGTCGCCCCTGCCACCGCGGCTGCCGCAAAGGCACCGACCATATAGAGCGAGCCATGCGCCAGATTGATGAGCCCCATGACGCCGAAGATGAGCGTAAGCCCGGCGGCCATGAGAAACAGCATCACGCCAAGCTGCACCCCGTTGAGGATCTGCTCGATGACGAGGATGGTGGACATATCCTGCCTGTTCTTGCCTCGGCGCGGCCCGCGATGATGCGCGCCGCGCCGCAGGGTGGGCTTACATCTTGCACTCGGCCGCGTAGGCGTCGGCATGATCCTCAAGAGCCACGCCAATCACCTTGTTGGTGAACACGTCCCCCTCCTGGATCACCTCGCGGGCATAGATGTCCTGCACCGGGTGATGGTTCGGACCAAAGGCGAAATCACCGCGCGTGCTGGCGAAATCGGCGGCGCGCAGCGCCTTGCGGAAGGCATCCGCATCCGATACATCGGCCTTTTCCAGCGCCGAGATCAGCAGGTTCGCGGTATCAAACCCCTGGCTGGCGTAGAGCGACGGCAGGCGGCCATATTTGGCCTGGAAGGTCTCGACAAAGGCCACGTTGGCCGCGTTGTCGAGATCCTTGGACCATTGCGAGGTGTTCACCACGCCAAGCGCCGCCGGGCCAACGGCCTGCAATATCCCCTGATCAAAGCTGAAGGCAGGCCCCACGACCGGCAGGCCGACACCGCTATCGGCATATTGCTTGAGAAACGAAATCCCCATCCCGCCGGGCAGGAAGAAGAACACCGAATCCGCCCCGCTGGCGCGGATCTGCGCGATCTCGGCGGCGTAATCGGTCTGGCCAAGCTGGGTATAGACCTCACCCGCGACCGCTCCCTCGTAGAACCGCTTGTAGCCGGTGAGCGCATCCTGCCCCGCCGGATAGTTGGGCGCGAGGATGAAGCTGTTTTTGTAGCCCGCGCTGTTGGCATAGGCGCCTGCCGCCTCGTGCAGGTTGTCGTTCTGCCAGGCCACGTTGAAATAATTCTGGTGACAGCCCTTGCCCGCAAGCGCCGAGGGCCCGGCATTGGGCGAGAGATAGAACTTGCCCTGCGCGACCGCGCCGGGAATGACCGCCATCGCGAGGTTGGACCAGATGATCCCGGTGAGCACGTCCACCTTTTCCGACTGGATCATCTTGTCGGAAAGCTGCACCGCGATATCAGGCTTGCGCTGATCGTCCTCGATCACCACGTCGATATCGTCGCGGCCCGATTGCTCTATGGCGAGCATGAAGCCGTCGCGCACGTCGATGCCAAGCCCCGCGCCACCGCCCGAAAGCGTGGTGATCATGCCCACCTTGACCTCGGCAGAGGCCATGCCCCCCGCAAGCGCCAGAGCGGCGGCTGTCGCCAACAGTTTCTTCATTGTTATGGTCTCCCTGTTTCGTTGTCCCCGGCCATTTGCGTCGCCCGTCCCCCGCCGAAAGGCAAGCAAAATCGCCCCATCGGGCCACGGCGGGCACCGCCCTTGACCTCGTCCTTTAGCAGCGGCGCGCAGGGCATGTCACCCGTATTGAGGCGGCAGCGCGCACCCCAAGCCCGCCATTTGGTCAGATATATTTACCGAAACCCTTGTTTTTGAAATTCCTCACGATACGATGACAACGCTAGAGGAGGGGATCGGTTCCGAATCGCGCTGTGATACCGCGCAGTCGGGGTGCTGATCCAAGGCATGATGTTATGACCATCTGGGAGGAAACCATGACAGACAAGGCGAAACTTGACCGCCGTTCGTTCCTGCGCCGCGCGGCGGTAGGAGCACCGGTGGCGGCTGCGAGCACGCTCGCCGCACCGGCAGTATTGGCGCAAGCGCCGATCGTGCTGAAAATGCAGACATCCTGGGGTGCCGGGAATATCTGGCAGGAATTCGCACAGGACTATGCCAACCGCGTCGAGGAAATGTCCGGGGGCCGTCTCAAGATCGACGTGCTGCCTGCGGGTGCCGTTGTCGCCGCGTTTCAGGTGCTCGATGCCGTGAACGATGGTGTTCTCGATGCCGCGCATTCGGTGCCGGTCTACTGGTATGGCAAGAGCAAGGCTGCCTCGCTCTTTGGCACCGGCCCGGTCTTTGGCGGCTCGGCCACCACGATGCTGAGCTGGTTCTACGAGGGCGGCGGCAAGGCGTTCTATGACGAACTGACCCAGGATATTCTCGGCATGGATGTCGATGGCTATATGGGCTTTCCGATGTTCGCGCAGCCCTTTGGCTGGTTCAAGGGCGAGGTGAACACCGCCGAAGACCTCAACGGCTTCAAGTATCGCACCGTGGGCCTTGCGGCGGACCTGCTTCAGAGCATGGGCATGTCGGTGGCGCAGCTTCCGGGTGGCGAGATCGTGCCGGCGATGGAGCGGGGCGTGATCGACGCGTTCGAATTCAACAACCCGTCCTCGGACAAGGATTTCGGCGCGCATGACGTGGCGAAGAACTACTACCTGTCGTCCTATCACCAGGCATCGGAAAGCTTCGAGTTCCTGTTCTCCAAATTCACCATGGAAGAGCTTGATCCCGATCTGCGCGCGATCCTGAAATACGGCGTCGAGGCCGCGTCGACCGCGAACACCGCCAAGGCGATGCGTCGTTACTCGGCAGACCTCAAGTGGTTGCAGGAAGAGGCCGGTGTCACCGTTCACCGCACCTCGGAAAACATCCTCAACGCGCAGCTTGAGGCCTGGGACAAGCTGATCCCCGAGCTTGAGGCCGATCCGTTCATGAAGCGGGTTCTCGACAGCCAGCGCGCCTGGGTCGAGCAGGTCACCTATTACGAGCTGATGAACGCGCCCGATCTGGAGCTGGCCTACGATCACTATTTCCCCGGCAAGCTCAAGCTCTGAGCCGTCAGGGAAACAGGACCGAAACAGGCCCCGGTGCTTGACCGCACCGGGGCCGCTTTTCCAGCATAACGGGAGCGTGTCGTGATCGGCTTCATACGTTTCGCCGACAACCTGTCGGCTTGGTTCGGCAAGGCATTCGCGTGGCTCATCATTCTCATGTCCGTGGGAACCGGATACGAGGTCGTGGTGCGCTACCTTTTCAACAACCCGACATCCTGGGCGCTTGACGTGTCGTTCATCATGTATGGCACGCTCTTCATGATGGGCGGGGCCTATACGCTGTCGCGGGGCGGGCATGTGCGGGGCGATTTCCTCTACCGGCTCTGGCAGCCGCGCAACCAGGCCAAGATCGACTTCGTGCTTTATATCATCTTCTTCTTCCCCGGTGTGACCGCGCTTATTTTCTCCGGCTGGAAATACGCATCGCAATCGTGGTCCTATGGCGAGGTTTCGGTCAACAGCCCGGCAGGCGTGCCGATCTACCAGTTCAAGACGGTGATCGTGGCCGCCGGTATCTTGCTGTTCATCCAGGGGTTGGCGCAGGTCTGCCGCTGTATCCTGGCGATGCGCACCAATGAATGGCTCGCGGCCGACGAAGACGTGTTCGAGACCGAAGACCTGCTCATGCAACAGGCCGCCAAGGCCGAGAAGGACGCCCATCCATGACCGATCCGCAAATCGCCCTGATGATGCTGGGGCTTTTTATCGTCTTCGTGTTCCTTGGCTTTCCGATTGCCTTCACGCTCATGGCGATGGGGATCGGCTTTGGCTATTACGCCTATTACGAAGAACGCCGCATGTGGCGCGAGTTCAACCGACTGGACGACACGATAGCCAGCACATGGGACCAGTGGTCGCTCTGGCTCGAGGGGTTTTTCAACAACCGAATATTCGATCTATTCGTGAACCAGACCTTCACGGTGATGTCGAACGAGGTTCTGACCGCCGTGCCGCTGTTTTTGTTCATGGGCTATATCGTCGAGCGCGCCAATATCGTGGACCGGCTGTTTTCCACGCTCAATGTCGCGGCCAAGAACATGCCCGGCTCGATGGGGGTGGCGGCGCTCATCACCTGTGCGCTGTTTGCCACGGCCACCGGCATCGTCGGCGCGGTGGTGACGCTGATGGGCTTGCTGGCGCTGCCTGCCATGCTCAAGGCGCGCTATGATCCGTCATTTGCCTCCGGCATCATCTGCGCGGGTGGCACGCTGGGCATTCTCATCCCGCCGTCGATCATGCTGATCGTCTATGCGGCGGCGTCAAACGTGTCCATCGTGCGGCTTTATGCGGCGGCGCTCTTGCCGGGGCTGACGCTGGTGGGGCTTTACCTCACCTACGTGATCGGGCGCTCGATCCTGCAACCCTCGGTCGCACCAAAGCCGAGCAAGGAGGAAATCCCCGACATTCCGGGCATCAAGCTCTTCGCGATGATCGTCACCTCCTTCGTGCCGCTGGCGTTCCTCATCCTCGCGGTCCTGGGCTCGATCCTCTTTGGCCTTGCAACGCCCACCGAGGCGGCCTCTATCGGCGCGCTGGGCGGCATCTTCCTCGCCTTCGTCTATCGCGCGATGACGTGGCAGCGGATGCGCGAGAGCGTTTATCTGACAGTGCGCACAACGGCGATGGTGTGCTGGCTCTTTGTCGGCTCCTACACCTTCTCGGCGGTGTTCTCCTATCTCGGGGGCGAGCATCTGATCTCGGACTTCGTGCAGGGGCTGGATCTCAGCCCGCTGGAATTCCTGCTCTTGGCGCAGCTTATCATCTTCCTGCTGGGCTGGCCGCTGGAATGGTCCGAGATCATCATCATTTTTGTCCCGATCTTCCTGCCGCTGTTGCAGTTCTTCGAGGTCGATCCGCTGTTTTTCGGCATCCTCGTGGCGCTGAACCTGCAAACCAGCTTTCTGACACCGCCAATGGCCATGTCGGCCTATTACCTCAAGGGGATCGCCCCGCCGGAAATCAAGCTGACGCAGATTTTCAAGGGGGTCATGCCGTTCCTGTTCTGCGTCTTCGTCTCGATGGCGCTGATGTATATCTACCCGCAGATCGTGTTCTACCTGCCGGAGCTGATGTATGGCAAATAAGGTCACTCTGCTGAGCCTTGATGCCTGCGCCCTGCGCGAACGTCTTGCAAGCGGGGCGCTGGGCGCGCTGGAGCTGGCCGAGGCCTGCATCGCCCGGATCGAGGCGCGCGAGGCAGATGTGCGGGCCTGGGCGTGGTTCGATCCCGAATTTGTCCGCCATCAAGCCCGCGCACTCGATGCGCACCGGCAATCGGGGCATGCCATCGGGCCGCTGCACGGGCTGCCCGTGGCGCTCAAGGACATCATCGACACGGCGAAAATCCCGACGGAAAACGGCTGCGCGCTCGATGCGGGGCGCGTGCCGGTCAAGGATGCGGCCATCGTCGCGCGGCTCCGGGCGGCGGGGGCCATCATCATGGGCAAGACAGTGACGACCGAACTGGCCTATATGCAGGCGGGTGCCACACGCAACCCGCACAATCCCGCGCATACGCCCGGCGGCTCGTCCTCGGGGTCGGCGGCGGCGGTGGCGGATGGGATGGTGCCGCTGGCCGTGGGCACGCAAACCGGCGGATCGGTGATCCGGCCTGCCTCTTTCTGCGGCGTGACCGGGTTCAAGCCGAGCTTTGGCGCGATCCCGCGCAGCGGCGTGCTGATGCAGTCGCCGACGCTCGACACATTGGGGGTGTTCGCGCGCACGCCCGCCGATGCGGCGATGATCGCGCAGGTGCTGATGGGGTATGACGCGGGCGACCGGGCCACCACGCCTGCGCCGGTGCCCGATCTGCTCGGCGTGGCCACCTCGAAACCGCCGGTCAAGCCGGTGCTTGCCTTCGTCAAGCCGCCGGGATGGGATGCCGCCGATCCGCAGCTTCACGCCGCGTTTGCAGAGCTGTGCGAGGCGCTGGGCGATCAGGTGTTCGAGGTGCCGCTGCCCAATGCCTTTGACGAGGCCGCAGACCAGCGCGCGCGGATCAATTTCGCGGAAATGGCGCGCTATTATCACCGCTACGCCAAGGGGCGCGAGGCGCTCGGCCCCCGCACCCGCGCCGCCATCGAGGAGGGAGAGGCCATTCTTGCGCGCGATTACCTCGCCGCGCTTGATTGGCCGGATGTGCTCTATGCCGGTCTCGACGAGATATTCGAGCGATGCGATGCGATCCTGTGCCCCGCCGCCACCGGCCCCGCGCCCGAGGGGCTGGAATTTACCGGCGACGCGATCTTCAACGGGCTGTGGACGCTGACCGGCGTGCCCGCGGTGACGGTGCCCGCCTTCACGGCGGAAAACGGCCTGCCGATGGGCGTGCAGATGGTGGCCGCGCGCGGCAATGATGCGCGGCTCTTGCGCACGGCAAACTGGTTTCACGGCTGGCTCGGCCAAGCCGGTGCATGATGAAAGGATGATGGCATGAACAGGGTTCTGGCGCTTTTCGCCTTCGCGGTTCTGGCCGCGTTTCTCTATATCCTCGCCAGCAAGATCGGCGAGACCGATCTGTGGATCGTCACGGTCTTTGCCGCAGCACTCGCGGCCTATGATTTCGTGACCTCTAGCAAGAACAAGGGCTAAGCCATGCCCAAGCCCCTGATCTGGATCCCGCGCCGCCTGTCGGATGCCACGCTCGACCGCGCCCGCCGCGATTACGAGGTGATCGTGAACGACGCCGATACCCCCGGCACCGCCGAAGATATCATCGCCATGAGCGCGCGGGTGGACGGCATGATCCCCTGTCATTCCGAGCATTTCACGGCGGATGTCGTGGCGCGGCTCGATCCCCGGCTGAAGATCGTGGCCAATCATTCGGTGGGCGTCGATCACTGCGACCTTGCGGCGCTGAAATCGCGCGGCATCGTGGTCACGAACACGCCCGATGTGCTCTCGGATGCCACCGCCGAGATTGCCATGCTTTTGATGCTGGGCGCGGCGCGGCACGCGGTCATGGGTGACCGGTTGGTGCGGCAGGGGCAATGGGATAGCTGGTCGCCCTCCTTCATGGTCGGCAAGCAGGTCACCGGCGCGCGGCTCGGGATCGTGGGGATGGGCCGCGTGGGGCGCGCCTTCGCCGAAAAGGCGCGCGGCT
Source organism: Roseovarius sp. MBR-78 (assembly GCF_040547535.1). Taxonomy (NCBI): domain Bacteria; kingdom Pseudomonadati; phylum Pseudomonadota; class Alphaproteobacteria; order Rhodobacterales; family Roseobacteraceae; genus Roseovarius; species Roseovarius sp. MBR-78. The sequence goes on along the minus strand of NZ_JBEPPX010000012.1, from coordinate 102,841 downwards.
TCGGGATGGAGATCCATTACCACAACCGTTCCCGCCTCTCGCCCGAGGCGGAACAGGGCGCTGTATTTCACGAGGATGTCGACAGCCTGCTGGCCGTCGCCGATTTCCTGTCGCTGCATTGCCCCGCCACGCCCGATACCGTGGATTTCCTCAACGCAGAGCGTCTCGCGCGCCTGCCTGCGGGGGCGGTGGTGGTCAATACCGCGCGCGGCGCGCTGATCGACGAGGCGGCGCTTCTGGCCGCTATCGAGAGCGGTCACATCGCCGCAGCGGGGCTTGATTGCTTCAAGGTGGAGCCGGGCGGCAACCCCGCCTTTGCGGCCAATGAAAACATCTTCATGCTGCCCCATATCGGCAGCGCCACCCGCGCGACGCGCGACGCGATGGGCTTTCGAGCGCTCGACAATCTCGATGCGTTCTTTGCCGGGCAAGAGCCGGGCGATCGGCTGGTTTGAATTGCGCCTGTGGTGCCCGACACCTATCCTGGAAAGCGGCGGAAACAGGGATCGCGATCATGGGCCTCTTCGACCACCGCAACCGCGAGCGCAACACCGACACGCGGCGCGTCTATGCCATTTACGAGATCGCACACACGCTGGCGGATTTCATCGCGGCTATCAGCTTTCTGCTGGGCTCGGTGCTGTTTCTATGGCCCGAGAAAGAGACCGAGGCGATCTGGCTCTTCATTCTCGGCTCGGTCTTCTTCTGCGTCAAGCCGACCCTTCGGATGTGCCGCGAGTTGCAACTCTGGCGGATGGGATACCTCGAACGACTTGCGGAGCGCGCCAAGGAGTAAGGCCTCTCATTCCGCCGCAATGGCCGTGGCATCCGCCGCGCGAAACAGGGCGCGGCTCGCGCGGGCGCGGCGCAGGATCGCGGGCGGATCGACCATTTCGGGGGTCGCCATCAGCCACCCGACCCGCCGCCCCGAGAGCATCGACAGCGGCGCGGCCAGCCCGAGGCTCAGCGCGATGGGCACCAGCCAGAGCGACACCAGCCCCCCCGCGATCCCCAGCGCCAGGGCCAGCCCGCTCATCGTTTCCAGCGCGTGAAACTTGAGCACCGTGACAGCCGCGTAATCGCCGCCCTTGCGCGCCTGCGGCGACCATATGGGCCGGATGCCGATCACCGTGCGCAACACCGCCACCACCTGTTGCACCATCATGACCGGCGCGAAGAGGATCGACAGCACGATCTCGGCCAGAAGCGACACCAGGAACCGCGCCACACCGCCAAAGCGCACCACCGGCACCTCGCCCATGAGAACGCCCAGCGCACCCATCACCTTGGGCGCAAGCAGCATCGCATACATGAACAGCAGGATCATGCCCGATTGCACGCCGCTCATCTCGGGCCAGACCGGGTAGAGCGGGTTATCGGCAGAGAAATAGGTGATGACGCTGTCCGGCCCATTGCCCAGAAGCGCCCAGATCACCAACAAGATGAACCACGCAGGCGAGAGCAGATAGCTGATCGCCCCGTGCAGCAGGTGAAACCGCGACACCACATGCAGGCCCCGCGTGCCCAAGAGGCGCAGATGTTGAAGGTTGCCGTGGCACCAGCGCCGGTCGCGCAGCGCATAGTCAATCAGGGTGGCGGGCGGCTCTTCATAGCTGCCTGCGATCCCCGGCACGAAACGCACCGTCCATCCGGCGCGGCGCAGAAGCGCCGCCTCGACGAAATCATGGCTCAGGATCAGCGCACCGCGCCGCCCCGCCCGCGCGGGCATCCGCGGCAGTCCGGCGCAATCGGCAAAGGCGCGGATGCGGATGATCGCGTTGTGGCCCCAGTAATTGCTCTCGCCGCCGGACCAGCCCGAAAGCCCGGCGCTGAGCAGCGTGCCATAGACCGAGGCCGCGAATTGCTGCATCCGGCCAAAGAGTGACCCGGACCCGATCACCAGCGGCGCGGATTGAATCAGCCCCGCGCCGGGATCGGCAGCCATCTCATCGCTCAGCGCCGTGATCGCGCCCGCGCTCATCAGGCTGTCGGCGTCGAGCACGAGCATCGCCTCATGCGCGCCGCCCCATGTCTCGATCCATTGCCGGATATTGCCCACCTTGCGCGCGGCATTGTCGCTGCGGCGGCGATACCAGACCCGCAGATCGGGCGGCAGACCTCGGCGCAGCCGGTCAAAGGCGCGCCGCTCCGCGAGCGCAATCGCGGCGTCCTGCGTATCGCTTAGGATATAGAGCGCGAAACGATGCGCCGTTTCTGCCTCGCGCAGCGCCAGCATCATGGCGCAGGCATTGCCGAACACGTCGGCGGCATCCTCGTTATAGATGGGAACCACCAGCGCCACGTCGAGCGGCTTGCCGCCCCTTGTATCGCGCACCCCGCCGCAGCGCCGCATCAGGTGACAGCCAAGCCCCAGCGTCGCCGTGGCCACCGACAGCGCAACCCAGAAGAAGGTCGCCGCCACCAGCGCCAGCAACACCCATTCCAGCCACCATATGCCGCCATCCGACAGCCAGTCGGCAAAGGCGAGCGACAGCCCGCCGGTGGTGGCAAGCGCCGGGACAAAGGCCGCCGCGCGCCGCCACCAGACGCCACGCACGGGCCGCAGCGCCGGGGCGTTTGGATCGCGATGCGCGCGCCGCAGATCCTGCACCGGGTGGGGCAGCGCGCTGGGCGGTGGCATCACGTCGCCGCCGGGAAAGGGGGTTACGCCGTCCATCGGTAAAGCCAGACCTCGCTCACGCCGCGCCCCTCGTGGAAAAGCTGCGCGCGCATTTCCGAGCCGTCCACATCGCCGGGATCAAAGGAAAATGCCAGCCTCGGGCCGCCGGTCTCGGGGTTGCGCTGCACAAGCCCCTCCGATGTCTCCAGCCCGGCGGCGCGCACGAAGATCACCAGATCGTCGTAATCCTCGGGCAGCGCGGCATGGGGGGCGAAATCAATCGTGACAACCTGCCGCGCATTGAGCGGAAAGCCGCGCCCGATCCGCGTCTCCAGAACCCGCGCCACCGGCTTTTGCTCGGGGATATCGCCGGTCCAGGACATGCGGTAGCTGAAGGCGTGTTCGCTGCCCGCCGCCAACGGCTCTCGGGGGCGCCAATAGGCCACGATATTGTCGAAAATTTCCTTGTCGGTAGGGATTTCCACCAGCGTAACGGCCCCGCGCCCCCAATCCTCGCCGGGGGTGATCCACAGGCTCGGACGGTGGTGATACTGCGCCTCGAGATCGTGGAAATCGGAATAGCGCCGCGACCGCTGTGCCAGGCCAAAGCCCTGCAGGCCATCGTCCACAAAGCTCGACACCTGCAAGCTGCGCGGATTGCCCAGCGGCCGCCACAGCATCTCGCCATTGCCGTTGAGGATCGTCAGCCCGTCGCTGTCATGCACGGCGGGGCGGAAATCGTTGAAGCGGTCGCGCATCTTGGCGTCGAAATAGAACATCGAGGTCAAGGGCGCGATGCCGACATTGGCCAGATCGGCGCGCGGCCAGAGCGTGCAACGCAGATCGACATCAGCAGACTCGCCGTAAGGGTCGAGGGTGAAATGATACATGCCCGTCACCGACGGGCTTTCCATCAGCGCGTGAATGCGGTGCAGCCGCGCGCCAGGCTTGGGCTTTTCCACCCAAAACCGGGTGAAATCGGGAAATTCCTCGCCCTCGGGCGCGGCGGTGTTCACCGCCAGCCCCCGCGCAGACAGGCCATAGACCAGATCGCGCGCGATCACGCGGAAATAGCTCGCGCCCTGGAACACCGCGTATTCCTGAAAAATTCCCGGCTTGTTCAGCTCTGCCCGCAGGCGCAGGCCGGAATAGCCAAGATCGCCCTCAAGCGGCAGATCGGGGGCCTTGTCGGTCTTGTCAAAGAGCGAGAAATCGAACGGCAGGGGGCGGGCCATGCCGTCTTCGACAAGGTTCACCTCGACCGGGTGCGGGAAATAGAGCCCCGGCAGGAAAAGATCGAGTTCGAGCGACGCATCCGTGTCGGACCAGATCGCATCCTTGCTGCGAAACCAGATCGAGCGGTATTCGTCATAGCTCAGATCGCGCCACGCCTGCGGCACGGTGGGGCGCTTGGCATAGGGCTGTGCCGCCACTTCGCGGGCCAGCGCATCAAGCATCGCCTCGGAAAAGGGCGTGTCGCCGTCGGCGCGCGCCATGCCCGGCCAAAGCGCCAGCGCGCCCAGCCCTTGCAGAACCTCGCGCCGGATCATTTCGCCGCCCTCCAGGGATGGGATTTGAACCACGCCACCGTGTAGGCCACCGCGATGAGCGCGCCAAAGCCTATGAGATTGGCCAGCGTCATGTTCCAGGTATTGCGCCCGACCTGATCCATCACGAAACCCGACAGCCGTGCGAAGACCATCGAGAAGACGAAAACCGCCAACGATTGTTGCCCGACTTTCAGGATCATCGCCAGCAGCGGCGGCCAGACCCTTGCCAATATCCCCTGGCCCACTGCCCTGAGCCGCGCCCCGCCATCGCCCGCCGCCGCCCAACACAAATAGGCCAGCGACAGGAAATGCACGTAGCGAAGGATGCCGAAATCGGACTTGTTGAACAGCTCACGATTGGCGATGCGCCAGTCGCGCGCCCAATCAAACCCGAATTCGCGCACGCCGATATTGGATAGCGGAACATTGGCGATAACGATCACCGCCGCCAGCCCGATCAACACGCGGTTGACCGGCGGCCTCGGCAACCAGCCGCGCATGAAGGCAAAGCCGGTGAAGAACACCAATTGCCAGCCGAACGGGTTGAAAAACCATTTGCGATCCGACCACGGCTCTGCCGGAAAGCCCAGGTGAAACTCCATCAGCCCCAGCGTATCGAGCACCGCGCGTTGCGCGAACAGCCAGATCAGCGCCACGGCCGCGAACACCGCCCAGACGCTGATTCTGCTCAGCGCCATCATCAGCGGCATCATCACGAGGATGACCATATACATCGGCAGGATGTCGAAATAATTGGGCACATAGGTGAGCGTGAACAGCCCCACCAGTTGCGGCCCCGGATCGGCAAAGAACTTCCACAGGTTGAGCGTGCCGATATAAGTCTTGTCGAAATCGCCGAGCAGGTCAAAGCCCGCCATCAGCGTGGCAATAGCGAAAAACATGCCGATATGCGCCCAATAGACCTGCCAGACGCGATAGCCCACGCGCCCCGTGCCAAGCGCCCAGCCTGCCCGGTCAAACGTGCGGCCAAAGGCGATGGCCGACGCCATGCCCGAGCAGAACACGAAAATCTCGGTCGCGTCCGAGAAGCCCCAGCGCGCCGGGATCCAGCTTGTAAAGAAATTGCTCGGCGTGTGCGCGGCGAGGATGATGAACATCGCCAGCCCGCGAAAGAAATCCAGCCGGATATCGCGGGTGCCCGCCACGGGGGCGGCAACCGCCTTGTGCGTTTGGCTATGGGACATGGGCGGATCGGCAACACTCGTCATCGCGGTGTCGGCTCCTTGCAAATTGTGTCGCGCGCTCACTCGGCCGGCAGACGCCCGGCCTCGCCCCAGGCGGTGCGCGCCCCGGCGATGAGATCGAGCCGCGCGCTGGCATAGCCGTCAAGCTTGCCCGCGCGGCGGGCACGGCGCTCACCCAGGATCGTCTCGGCCTCGTCGAGAAACCCGGCGCGAATGCCCGCATCAATGGTCAGCCGCTCGAAAACATCGCGCTGCGCATGGCTTCCGCCGGCAAGTTGCATGGAATGGCGCGCCCGTCCCAGGTTGAGAAACGCCGTCTTGTAATCGCCTTCGCCAAAGGCCTCAAGCCCTGTTGCCGCCGACAGGCCCGGATTGGCCATCCGCGCCATCATGTCGGACGTGTTGGCGCGCTTGGCATCGGCATGAAGCCGCGTCATCATGTGCTTGACTGCGCTCTCGCGCTTGCCCCCGATGAGCGCCAGCAGATAATGCAGATCGGCGAAGATGAGGCAGGCGTCCTCGGTCCGGCGTTCGCTGATCTCGGCCATTTCCTCCCAGCGGTCGCCCACGTCGACACCTTCCAGCTCCAGCCGCATGAGCATCGAGGCCCCGTTGGAGATGTCGCGGAAATCGTCGGTGTGATCGCGGCGCACCTCGGTATCGTAAAGCGCGAACACCGCGTCGATCTCGCCCTGATCGAGATGCATCAGCGCCTTATGCCACCAGACGTGGTAGCGGAAATTGTTGCAATGCGTCCAGGCCGCCTCGCGCCCCTCCAGCCACGTCAAACCCGCGCGCGAATTGCACGTCATGTCAAAGACATGCGCCACTGCATGAAGCCCCCAGGCATCGTCGGGCGAAAGGCTCAGCCCCAGCCGCCCCGCCGTTTCGGCGCGGCCATACTCGCCGGTTTCCTCAAGCGCGAAGGCGTGACAGCCGAAAAGATAGCCACGCGCCGGGTTGGCCGCGTCATAGGCTGGCAAAAGCGCCTCGACCGAGGCGCGCATGCCCTTGTTATCGCCCAGGATAAAGCGGATCGCGTGGCTCATCTTCATGGCCAGTGCATCCTCCGGCCAGCGCGTCAGGATCGCCTCCATCTCGCGCACGGCCTCGGTCGGTCGGCCGCCAAGCCAGGCACCAAGCGCGCGCACATAGCCATGCTCGCGCGCCGTGGGTTCCCCCTGCCCGGCACAGAGCGTGGCGGCCTCATGCGCCGCGCGCGCGGTCTCGACCATCTCGCTGCGGCCCAGCATCATGCAGAAAAGCCCCTTGACCGCATGCGCCATCGCGAAATCCGGCGCATGCGCCAGCACCTTTCCAAGGTGATCCGGGGCCACGGCGGCATGGGCAAGAAACGCAAGCACCAAGGCATCCCACGCCTCCACGGCTTCGGGGGATGAGAGCGAGGTATCATACCCGAATTGATCGTTACGCATGGCCGGGATTCCTTTCGACGAGATTATCAGCTTCAGCTAGCCTGCTACATGTGACACCGGCAACACGCGCGCGGGACGCCTCACCAATACGTTATATATGCGGCACAGAATGTGACCTCTCGGGCCGCATTGCTCAAGTGTCGGGCGAAAATTATTAAGCGAAAACCCGCTTATGGCGAGTACGCGGCGTCACTTGGCCACCGCCGCCCGTGCCACGCCGTCGAACACCGCGTCAAGCTCTGCCGCCAGCGCGCGCAGCGCCTCGCCGCCCTCGTCGAAATAGGGGGCAAAGACATGGCTTGGCGTCTTGTAGGCCAGCGTTGAGCTGCCATCAGCGTTTTCCGTTGCGTAAAGCATGATCGGCGCCTCGATCCCGGCGGCAAGGCTCGCATCGAGCATCCGGCGCGCGTAATCGTTGCGATAAAGGCCAAAGACCCGGTTGCCGGGAATGGTGAAGCCCTGCATCTTGGCCCCCGCCGAGGCGCTGGCCTGCGACACGATGCGGATCTCGTTGTTGTCCACGGCGGCGGGCACCGCCTTTATCAGTTCCGCGAATGATTTTTCGCTGTGCAGCACGACCCATCCCTCGCGCGGCTCCAGCGCCTGTGCGCTGCCGGCAAAGAGCATGAAAACGGCAAGAAGTTTCAGAATTCGTTGCATGAATAGCCCTCCAGTAGTTACCGGATCGCTACTCTTTGTCCCGAGTCGCGGCAAATCACGTGGCCGCGAGCCAAGGTTACAACCCGTCTTTCAACCGCCCCAGAACCGCCTCTGTATCCGCCCCTGTAGACGGCGGCGCGCTGCGATAGCTTACCGGCGTGCGCGAAAACCTGAGCGGATTTCCGATAAGGCGCACCTCGCCCTTGGCCGTTTGCGGCGCGGGCAGGGTTACGGTCATCCCGCGCGCCTGCGCCTGATCGCTTTCCAGCGCCTGTTCGATCGTGTTGACCGGCCCCACCGGAACGCGGCGCGCCTCCAGCCCGTCGATGACATGCGCGGTTGTCCGCCCCGCCAGCACCCTGGCGATCATCGGCACCAGCGTGTCACGATGTGCCAGCCGCGCGGTATTGGTGGCAAAACGGGAATCGGTGGCCCATCCGGGCTGTCCCAGATAATCGCAAAACCGCGCATATTGGCTGTCATTGCCCACCGCGACGATCACGTAACCGTCCGAAGTGGCAAAGACCTGATAGGGCACGATATTGGGGTGGGCGTTGCCCGCGCGTAGCGGCGATATGCCCGAGGTCAGGTAATTCAGCCCCTGATTGACCAGCCAAGACATGGTCGCATCCACGAGCGCCAGATCAATATGCTGCCCCTCGCCGGTGGCATCGCGGTGGCGCAGCGCCGCCAGAATCCCCGTCGCGGCATAAAGCCCGCAGACCACATCGGCCACGCCCACGCCCACCTTCATCGGCTCTTCGCCCGCCGCGCCGGTGATCGACATGATCCCGCCAAACCCTTGCGCCATCAGGTCATAGCCGGGCTTGTCGCGGTTCGGCCCGGTCTGGCCGAAACCGGAAATCGAGCAATAGACAAGACCGGGATATGCCGCGCAGAGCGTCTCGTGATCGAGACCATACTTGCGCAAACCGCCGGGTTTAAAATTCTCGATCACCACATCGGCGCGCCCGGCCAGATCGTGCAGCATCTTTTGCACCCCGCGGTCGGTCAGGTCCACCGCCACGGATTTCTTGTTGCGGTTTGACGACATGAAATAGGCCGAGAGGTCGGTGGGATTGCCCGCCGCATCCATCGCGAAGGGCGGTCCCCATTGCCGCGTATCGTCGCCCTCGGGGCTCTCGATCTTGATCACCTCCGCCCCCAGATCGCCCAGAAGCTGCGTGCAGGTCGGCCCCGCCAGAATGCGGCTGAGGTCGAGAACAACTAATCCGTCCAACGGGCCGGGCATGGGCATCTCCTCAGATACGGTTGTCATAAGAGCCGCGATCGATCTCGGCGGCGATCACGGTGAAGCGGTCGGCCTCTTGCGCTGCCTGCAAGGCTGCGCGCAACTCGGCGCGGGTCGCCACCCGCACACCGTTACCGCCAAAGGCCCGCCCGATGACGGCAAAATCGTGATGGCCGAAATCGACGGCCAGATTGACCATCTGCCGCTCGCGCTGTTTTTTCTCGATGAGCGCAAGGCTGGCATCGACAAAGACCACGAAGATCACCGGCAGGTTCAACTCCGCCACGGTCGAGAGTTCGCCCGCCACCATCAGGAACCCGGCATCGCCCGAAAAGCTGACCACCGTCGCCTCGGGCGTGGCCAGTTTCGCGCCGATGGCCAGTGGCACGGCGCAGCCCATCGTGCAAAGCGCGGTGGATTGCAAAACGCTGCGTGGGTGGTGCGTGGTCCACATCTGCGACAAGAGGATACGATGCGCGCCGCTATCGACGGTGATGATGGTCTCCTCGGGCAGCACGTCGCGCGCCTCGGCGATCACGGCGGCGGCACCCCAGTCATCGCCAGTGGGGAATGCCTGCGCCAGCGCCGCGCGCGCCTCTAGCACCTCGTCCCCCGGCCAGGTGGCGCGCGGCGCGATCCCCTCGGCAATCGCCGCTAGCGACGGCCCGCACGCCCCCACGATATTTATGGTCGCCTGATGCATGTAATGATCGTTCGGCACGGCGGCGATGTCGATCACGTTGACCTCAGCCGGGTCCCAGATCTCGCGCCAGCCGGGGCGCATCTCGATCGGGTCATAGCCGACGCAGAGGATCAGATCGGCGCGCTGCACCAGCGGCACCAGCACCCCGTCGGCCAGCGGCGACAGGCCCGCCCCGCCGACGCACAGGGCATGCGTTTCGGGGATGATCCCCTTAGCCTTGTAGCTGGTGATGACGGGAATGTTCAGGCGCTCGGCGACCTCCGCAATCACCGCCCCTGCCCCCTCGTTCACCGCATCGAGGCCCACGATCATCACCGGCCGTTCCGCCCCCGCCAGCCAGTCGCGCGCCTGCCCCGCTGCGGCAGGCACCATCGGTTCGGCATCCGGGCGGCGGCGCAGGCGCGGCAGGGCCACGCGGGTATCGGCCACCGAGATCGGCACGTCGATATGCACCGGGCCGGGCCTCCCTTCGGTGGCGATCCCCACGGCGCGGTCGGCGATGATGTCGGCACCCTTGGCCGTGAGGCGGAACGTCGCCTTGGTGATCGGGGCCAGCACCGCCTGATGATCGAGGATCTGATGGGTATAGGTCAGCCCCTCATCGGCATCGACACAGCCGGAAATCACGATGAGCGGCACCCGGTCCTGATGCGCATTGGCAATCGCGTTGACACCGTTCAAGACCCCTGGCCCCAGCGTCGCCACCAGAATCCCCGGCGCACCGGTGCGCTGCCAGACCCCCTCGGCCATGAACGCCGCCGCATTTTCGTGCCGCGCCAGCACCACCTCGATCCCCGCGCGCGCCAGCGCATCCATCACCGTCAGCACCTCGCCGCCCGGCATCCCGAACGCATGACGGCACCCCGCCTCATATAGCCGCCGCGCAAGATGATCGGCGGCGCGGGGCGTGCTGTCTTCGGGGCGGCTCATGGCGGGCTCCTGCATTGGTCCGGGCCATGTTGTGGCCGAGGGGCGGCGCGACCGCAAGCCGGATTGCCACCCGCCGGGGTGGAATTCCCCCTGCCTGCGCGCCATATCCGGCTTGAGACACGCACCAAAACCGCCTAAGCAAACGGGAAAATTCCCCCCCGACGGGCCCCGCGCGGGCAGGCAAGGTATCCTTATGGCAAACCATCTCTATCAGAACGACCTGCCCGACGGGCTCGACCTTGGCCGCGTCGTCGCCATCGACTGCGAGACCATGGGCCTTCACCCGCATCGCGACCGGCTCTGCCTCGTGCAGCTCTCAGGCGGCGATGGCAACGCGCATCTGGTGCAGGTGGCGCAGGGGCAGACAAGCGCGCCCAATCTGGCGCGGCTGTTGACCGATCCCGACACGCTCAAGCTGTTTCACTTCGGGCGCTTCGACATTGCCGCGATGCACAACGCCTTTGGCGCGCTCGCGGCCCCGGTCTATTGCACCAAGATCGCAAGCAAGCTCATCCGCACCTATACCGACCGGCACGGGCTGAAATACCTGTTGCAGGAACTGCTCGGCGTGGACATCTCCAAGCAGCAGCAAAGCTCGGACTGGGGCGCGCCCGCGCTCAGCGCCGCGCAACTGGATTACGCCGCCTCTGACGTGCTTTACCTGCACCGGCTGCGCGAGGTTCTCGACGCAATGCTGGCGCGCGAGGGGCGCACGGGGCTGGCGCAGGCCTGTTTCGATTTCCTGCCAATGCGCGCGCAGCTCGATCTTGCGGGCTGGCCCGAGATCGACATTTTCGCCCATTGAGCGATGGCGCGGGCAGACAACACCTATTCGCGCATCGTGGCATGGATGAAAATCCTTCTGCCGCTGGCTGCGCTCGGGCTTTTGTCCACGCTTTTTCTTATCTCCGACACGGTCGATCCCTCGCGCGCGGTGCCAAACGCGCCGGTCGACCTTGAGGCGCGCGCGCGCGATCTTGGCGTGACCGCGCCCAGCTTTGCCGGGGTGTCGGAGCGCGGCGACGAGATCACCTTGCGCGCCGACACCGCGCGGCCCGGACGCGATACGCAAGAGCGCATCGTCGCGGACCGCATCACCGGCGAGATCGGCCTGACCGACGGGGCCAGGCTGCGCCTGCGCGCCGAAACGGCCACGTTTGATCAGGCGACGATGACCGCCATGATCGAGGGCCGCGTGCATATCACCCTCACCACCGGCTACAAGATCGACACCGAACGCCTCGAACTGCGGCTCGATACGCTCTACGTCGAAAGCCCCGGCGCGGTCACCGCCTCGGGGCCTGTCGGTGATCTTGCGGCGGGGCGGATGATCCTGCACGAGGCCAGCGCCAGCGGTGATGCGGAATTGATTTTCAGCGGCGGCGTCAAGCTGATATACCGCCCAGATATCGAGGGAGAACAGGACCAGTGACGATGCTTGCACGGATCATCGCTGCCGCGGCGCTGTCGGGCCTTGCGGCGTGGGCAGGGGCACAGGGTGCGCCGATGGCCTTTGGCCAGGTGCAGAGCGACCGCAGCCTGCCGGTCGAGGTGACATCCGACGATCTCAGCGTCAACCAGGCCGACAACACGGCGATTTTCAGCGGCGGCGTCGTCATCGCGCAAGGCGAGATGCGGCTCTCGGCACCGCGCGTGCGGGTTGTCTATCTCGCCGACCGAAGCGGTATCGAGGCGCTCGAAGCCACCGGCGGCGTCACGCTGGTAAGCGGCAAGGACGCTGCCGAGGCCGCGCGCGCCGAATACAACATCACCACCGGCATGATCGAATTGCGCGGCAACGTGCTTCTGGTGCAGGGCGACAACGCGATCACCGGCGATACCGTGCTTGTCGATACCGGCGCAGGCACCGCACGGGTCAGCGGGCGGGTCAAGACCGTGCTGCAACCGGGCGCGCGCGAATGAGCGCGTCGCCCCCCCGCCTTGCGCATAGCAACGATGCCAAGGGCCTGCGGGTCGAGAAGCTGCGCAAGAGCTACAGCAAGAAGCTGGTGATCCGCGATGTCTCTCTCTCGCTCGACCAGGGCGAGGTGGTGGCGCTGCTTGGCCCCAACGGCTCTGGCAAGACCACGACATTCTATGCCATCGCGGGGCTGATCCACACCGAGGGCGGACATATCTATATCGACGAGCGCGATGTGACCTCGCTGCCGATGTATCGCCGCGCCAAGCTCGGGATCGGCTACCTGCCGCAGGAAATGTCGATCTTTCGCGGCTTGTCGGCCGAGGATAACATCATGGCCATCCTCGAGATATCAGAGCCGTCGCGCGCGCGACGGCGCGAGCGGCTTGAACAGCTCCTGTCGGAATTTTCCATCGAGCACCTGCGCCGCGCCCCGGCGCTCGCGCTTTCGGGGGGCGAGCGCCGGCGCGTGGAAATCGCGCGCTGCCTTGCCGCCAACCCGCGCTACCTACTGCTCGACGAGCCGTTCGCCGGGGTCGATCCGATCTCGGTGGGCGATATCCGGCATCTTGTCGCCGATCTCAAGAAGCGCGGCATCGGCGTGCTCATCACCGATCACAACGTGCGCGAGACGCTCGAAATCGTGGACCGCGCCTATATCCTGCATGATGGCCGCGTGCTCATGTCGGGCAGCCCCCGCGATGTCGTCGAGAACGAGAACGTGCGCCGGGTCTATCTGGGCGACAGCTTTCGCATCTCGTGAGTGCCAGCGCAAATCGGATTGACAAACCCCCGGCAAGGGGCGTCAATTGAGGGATGACATACGGTGATCGTAGCCCGAATACCCGATCATTCCCACGCCAGGCGGCGGGCCTCGGCCAGGATCATGTATTGTCATGGTTCAGCATCGGAAACCGGGCCTGACCTTGTGCGCACAGCCTGTGCCGCGCCGGTCCGAGGAATATAAGGAGGCAAGATGCGCTATCAAATCAGTGGAAAGCAGATCGACATTGGCGAGGCCCTGCAAACCCATGTCAAGGACGAGCTTGGCGCGGTGGTCGCGAAATACGCCGAACGCCCGACCGACGCGCAGATCACCTTTTCGCGCAACGCGAGCGAGTTTGCCTGCGAGGCGGTGGTGCATCTTTCCACCGGGCTGACCGCACAGGCCAAGGCCAAGGCGCATGAAATCTATGCCGCTTTCGATGCCTGCGCCGAGAAGATGGAAAAGCAGCTTCGCCGCTACAAGCGCCGCCTCAAGGATCATCACAAGGACCGCGTGGAACCGGTTGAACTCTTCGGGGTGTCCTCGTATATCCTCTCATCGGATGCGGACGGGGCCAGCGAAGAACCCGACAGCCTGCAACCGATCATCGTGGCCGAGATGGAGACGAAAATCCCCTCTCTCTCGGTCGGGGAAGCGGTGATGCAGATGGAGCTTGCGGGCGCACCGGTGCTGGTGTTCCGCAAGGAAGGCAAGGAGACGGTCAATGTCGTGTATCGCCGCGAAGACGGCAATATCGGCTGGATTGACCCCTGATCGGAGGTGACCGGCGCGCGCCGGTCGAGATATCACAGCATATGGATTTGACCATGCTCCTCAAACCCGAGGCCGTCCGTGCATTATCCGGCATCAGCAGCAAGAAGCGGCTGATGAACGAATTGGGGGCACGGGCGGAGGCCGCCTATGGCCTGCGGCAGGCCGAGGTTGTCGATGCGCTCCTGGAGCGCGAGAGCCTTGGGCCGACGGGCGTCGGCAACGGCGTGGCACTGCCCCATGCGCGGCTTGACGGGCTTGACGCGGTGGTGGGCGCGCTTGTCGTGCTCGACAAACCGATCCCGTTCGACGCGGTGGACCGGCAGCCCGTCGACGTGGTCTTTGCGCTGTTCGCGCCGCTCGATTCGGGGGTGGAGCATCTCAAGGCGCTGGCGCTTGTCTCGCGCACGCTGCGCGAGCCGTCCTTCTGCGCCAAGCTGCGCGCCAATCATGACAGCGCCACGCTGTTCACCATCGTGACAGAGGCACAGGCGGCGCAGGCCGCCTGAGCCGGTCAGCCCCCGGTCAGCGCCAGTTGCCAAAGCCAAAGAGCACGTAATCGCGCTGATAGACCGCGCGCGCCGCCCGCTCGATCCCGTCATCGTAAATATCGCCGAGCGCAAAGGGGCCAACCGGTGTCACCGTCGGCGCGAGCGGCGCGTCACGGCCCACCTGCCCCGCCAGCGCCGCGAGGCCCGCCGCCATCTCGTCTTCGCGCAGGATCGCGTCGGGCGCGCCGAATTGCGCCATCCCCTCGATCACCGCCGCCTGCGTCGCCCAGGCCGCATCCACCCGGATCGCGGTTTGTCCGGCGAGGTTGGCCTTGAGAAACCCCAGGAACCCGGCAAAGGCCGCGCGATGCGCCGCGCGGTCATAGCCGGCATCCGGCCAGTCGGCGGGAATCGGCAGCTTGTAGGCCTTGCGCAGGGTGCGCCGGATGCTGCTGTAGCAGCCCGGCCCCGGCACAAGGATGCGCTCGCAGAACGCCGCATGGGCCCGCGCCACCGGGTGGCGCAGCACGGTAAAGCGCCGGTGCCCCGGCTTGCCCCGCATCCAGCGCCGCAACGCGCCCTGGTTGAGCTGCGTGGGAAGGGTCTCTACCGGCACGCCATCGATCGCGGCAAGCCAGGCGCGCACCTCTGCCTCGGGCCCCGAGCGCACCGGCATGAAGAGCAGCGGCGCGCGCGCGGCGCTCACATATCCCGGCACCGCAGCGCCCCGGCGCGGCTCGAAATTCGGGGTGCGGGACAGGTCGAACCGATCAAGCCGCGCCAGCGCGCGCACCATCTCGTCGTAATTCTCGACCTTGGCCTCCAGCGGCTCGGGGTTCTGCGGCTTGAGCGAGGCATCGAGCGCCTCGAGCCGCGCCGCGCAGCCAAGATAGCGCGCCAGCCCGTTCATCACCTCGACCGATTGCAGATCGTCATAGCCCAGATGAAACGCCACCTGCCCGGTGGTCTGAAGCCGGTTGAGCAGCACGAGTTGAAACGCCTGAAGCCGCGCCAGGTGGCGCTCGAACTCCTCGGCATCGAACCGCACCGTGCTGTCGCGCCGCCGCTTCACGTTGGTGAGCTTCCATTGCCCGGTCGCCTGCGCGATCTTCCACGACACGTAGCTGTCAACCGGGTTGCGCGTCAGCACGATCTTGGCGCAGGCCGGATCGTCCAGCATCAGGTCGAGCACGCGCGGGTCGTGATCGTGAAAGAAGCGAAACCCGCCGATGCCCCGCGATTGCCCCTTGATCGCCCCGATCAGGCGGCCGGGCTCCTCGTCGCGCTGCGCCTGCGTGATCCCGAGCAGGTCGGTGCGGTTCGGATAGCCGATGAAATGCGGGTTGAACGCCTCTCCGTGGCACTCGATCCCGTCGAACGCGTTGAGGTTGCTTTCGAGGAAATTCGATCCGGTGCGCATCTCCGCGAAAATCACGAAGTAGTCAAAGCCTGTGGTCATCGCCGGTTACCGCACAAGGTAGGGCCTGCCCCGGCTTCCCGGCGGCTCGTGGACCCCCGATTCGGCCCGGAAATCGCCCATGAGATAGGGATGCATCCCCTGGTTCTTGAGGTTTTGCAGAAACTGGCCAAAGCCGCTCAGATCGGCCATGCGCGGCACCTCGGCCAATCCGCGCGGATTGCTGTGGCCGATCTCGTCGAGGATGCTCTGCAGCGGCTCCATCGGCGATTCGACGAATTCCGCCATCGTCCAGATCCGCACCCGCGCCCGCGCCCATTGCGCGCGCAGCACCTTGAGATGCTCTGCCTCGACATGCTGAAGCCGCGCCGCCGCGCTGCGCAGATCGGCGAAATTGGCGTTGGACTGGAACAGCGGCACCGCCCAGGCCCCCGAGATCACCGAAATCTGCGCGTTCGGATCCTTGGATAGATCCCATTCGATATCCTCGACCGCGTCGTTCGGGCCGATCTGAAAGCATTGCCGCTCGCCGCGCGTGTTCCAGATCAGGCTGGTGAGAAAGGCACGCTTGTTGTAATCGCGCAACGCCGCGCTATCGGACAGCGCGCCCGCCATCACCGTCTGGCCATCGGCGAATTCGGCGCGCTCGGGCGCAAAGAGGTGCCCATGCACCCGCATCCCGGTCATCCGCGCCAGCCACGGCTCGAAATTCTCGAACAGCTCGGAAAACCCCTCGAACACCGAATAGGGCGCACAAGTGGTGCGGTTCTCGCGCCCCTCGACGGGAAACCGGCTCTGCATCAACAGCCCCGGCCGCCCGCGCACGCGCCGCTCCACCGCCTTGGCAAAGATGCGGTCGATCTTGCCGGGGTTAGGCTCTGTGCGCTTCATCGCGCTGGCCTGATCGGTCAGGAACGCCTCATAGATGCGGTTGGCATAGGGCCATATCTTGCGCGCGACAAAGCAATCGGAGCGCCGCAAAAGCTGTAGGTGATCGTCGTAGAAGATATGCGGCTTGCCCTGGTAGTCGAATTTCGACAGCGTCAGCGACCGGCTTTCGATCTGGCGGGAATATTGCCGCGCCAGCGTCTGGAAATAGCTCTCGTCGGGGATCCAGACCCGCTTGAAATAGCGGTCATAAACCGGGCGCTCGGGGTCTTGCAGTACCGCCGAGAGCGTCTGCCGCGTGAGGCACCACCACTGGCTGCCCATATGCGGCACAAGGCCGTTGGGGATGCGACGGCGAAAACCCACGACGCGTTGCAGCGCCACGTATTTATCAAACAGATAGCGATTCCGGCGCCAGGAGAACGGAAAGCGCAGCGTGAACCGTTCCTCGTCCAGCCCGCCGATCGTCCAGGGCACATCGGCGGTGGTGGCGCTCTCGATGAAATCGGTGTGGGGACGGGCGGCGAGATAGTCGATCAGTTCCTGCACCGGGCGCAGCGGCAGGCAAGAGCCGGAGGTGAGGTAGACATGGCGCGCATCGCCGAAATCGCGCAGCATGATTTCCGCGGCCCCCTGCGTTGCCGCAACCAGCCCCCACATCCCCCATTCACAGCGGTGACGCGGGGCAAAGCGCAGATCGCGCAGGTCCGACAGCGACTCGGCAAAGGCCGTGTAGGTGGCGCGCGGCACGGATTTGTCCACATGGATCACCAGCGGACAGCCCGACGCCGCCCAATGCCGCGCCACCTGCTCGGCCCGGCCAAAGGCGGTATGGACCAGCATGATAATCCCGAGGCTCATGTCCCGACCACTCCGCGCCTCATGCCCAATTGCCCTTGGACATCAGGCCAAGGATCTCTAATTGCCGCCAGTTTATATATTTTTCCGACCATTTGCACCAAAGTTCGGGATTGTGGCGCACATGGGCGGCATAGGCCTTGTATTCGACGCTGCCCGAGTAATGCTGGCGGCGGCTGAGTTCCTCTTCGGCCTTGGCGGTGAAGGTGTCTAGAAACTTGGCATGAAGCAGGATGCCGCTCGCCTTCTCGCCGCCCCACTCGTCATAGGTAAGGTTAAGACCCCGAGGCAGCAGCATATGGGTGGAGCTGTCATAGGCATAGCGCCGGTCCCAGCGCACCAGCGGCGTCTTGTTCAGGGCGGGGGCCTTTTTCGGGTTGTCGGCGAAAAACACGCGCGCGCGCGGCCCGCCCTGAATCCACAGGTTGCCGTAAAGGCGGTTCTTCGCGATCATGTAATTGCCGGGATCGAACCAGGCGGCGATTTCCATCGGGTCCTGGCCCGCGCGATAGGGCACGGCGTCGATGCGCCCCTTGGGATACATGTCCAGAAGCATCGCACCAAAGGATTTGACCGCGCTGCCATCGAGCCAGTCGGTCAGCGCGCGAATGGGCCGCGTGTCGCTGAACGGATAGATGAAGAATTCATCGGGATCGACCACCAGCGTCCAGTGGTCATGGCCATAACGCCCCTGCAACCAGTTGAGCCAGTCGATGCCAAAGCGCGCGCGCTTGTAGCTCGCCTTGGTGGTCCAGAGCGAGACATCGGGCTGGCGTGCGAGATATTCGGTGCCGCCATCATCGCTGTCATTATCCACGATCAGGAAATGCGCGATGCCGAGATCGCGGTAATATTGCAGGAAATAGGGGAGCCGCACATATTCGTCGCGCAGCGTCGAGAATAGCAGCACATCGCCGGGGCGGATTTGCCCGGTGCGGTCGGCCACGGGGCGCAGCGAGAAATGCTTGCGAAAGGCGCGCATCTTGGCCCGCTTGCGCCGGAGCCGCATCCGGTATGATTGCCAAATCCCCAACCTGCCCCGTCCTCCGCGCAGTTTTTCGCGCACCACACTATTCCGGTCAGGTTAATACAACCCTTAGACCGAACAAACCATTAATATTCATAGAATTGTCGTCGATTGCGCAACAGTCGGACGCGGGTGTCACTTGGGCGAGCGTTTCGCCAATATCCGCTGCAAGGTGCGCCGGTGCATGTTGAGCCGCCGCGCCGTCTCGGAGACGTTGCGGTCGCACAGCTCATAAACCCGCTGGATATGCTCCCAGCGCACGCGGTCGGCGCTCATCGGGTTCTCGGGCGGCGGCGGCAGATCGGCGTCACCGGCCAGAAGCGCATTGGTGATATCGGTGGCATCGGTCGGCTTGGACAGGTAATCCGTCGCACCGATCTTGACGGCGGCCACGGCGGTGGCAATGGCCCCGTATCCCGTCAGCACCACGACGCGCGCATCTGGCCTGCGCTCGCGGATCGCCTCGACCACGTCAAGCCCGTTGCCATCGCCAAGCCGCAGATCGCAAACCGCATAGGCAGGCGGGCGAGCCATCACGCTGGCACGTCCGGCGGCGACCGACTCGGCAATCTCCACGTCGAAACCGCGTTTCTCCATCGCCTTGGCAAGACGCCTCAGGAACGGCTCGTCGTCATCGACAAGCAAAAGCGTCTTGTCCTCGCCGATATCGAGTTGTGCTTCGCTCATTGCCGATCTCCCTTGCGCGCATCCGTGCAAGGGGTTGTAGCCCGAGGATTATTCCCCGTCAAAACAAACGCGTCACGACGCCGCATCCACAAAGCAGGCGACCCGGTCGGCCATCTGTTCGGGCGTCACGTCGCGGCGGAAAAACTCGACAAAGCCGTGCTCGGGCAGGGTAAGATAGCTCATGGTCGAATGGTCCACGAGGTAGAAATCCTCTGCCCCCGCCTCGGGCTCTTGCGCCTGATAAAAGGTGCGATAGGCCTTGGAGGCGGCGCGCACCTGCGCCTCGCTGCCCGTGAGGCCCAGCATCCGGGGATGCATGTAATCGGTGAATTCCCCGAGCAATTCTGGCGTATCGCGCTTTGGGTCGATGGAGATGAAGACCGGCTTGACCATCACGCCGCGCTCTTCGAGCACATCCACGGCCTCGGCATTGCGCGCGGCATCCATCGGGCAGACATCGGGGCAGAACGTGTAGCCGAAATAGATCAGCGTTGGCATGTCGATCACATCTTCGTCAGTGACCGTTTCGCCAGTCTCGCTCACAAGCTCGAACGGGCCGCCAATCTGCCCCGCGCCGCCCGCCACGTTCGAGGCCCGGCACTGGGCAAAACGATCCTCGGGCTCGGTCCCGCCGACCCCGGCAACATACATGGCCCCAAGCGCGGCTACGGCGATGGCGGCGGCGGCGATGGCAATGGTGCGGATCATCGGTCTCTCTTGCCTCCGTCTGTTTGCAATGCAACCCTCTACTCTCGATCCTCCGCTCACACAATGGGACGTGGCCGCGCAGATGACCGATATTTCGACCGACAGCTTTCCGCCCGGCCACGGGCGCAACTGGCTCCGGCTCCGCACGCTCACGCTCTTGCGGTGGTGGGCGATTGCCGGTCAGGCCAGCGCGCTGGTGGTCGCCGAACAGATCTTTCGGCTCGATCTGGAAATGGGGCTGTGTTTGCTGGTGATCGGCGTATCGGTGGTCTCCAATCTCGTGGCTTCCTTCGTCTTTGCCGAAACCAAACGGCTGGCGGAAGAGGACGCGCTCCGCGTGGTGCTGTTCGACATGCTGCAACTGGGGCTGCTGCTCTATCTCACCGGCGGCATGAACAACCCGTTCTCGATCCTCATCGTCGGCCCGGTCACCGTTTCGGCCTCGGCGCTCAGCGGGCGATCCACCCTGTTTCTCGGCGTCATGGCCATCATCATCGTGACGCTTCTGATGCAATTCCACCTGCCCCTGCGTGGCGCGGATGGCGCGGTGCTGGAGGTGTCGGATATCTTCCGCTTTGGCAACTGGGTGGCGATTGTCATCGCGGTGGTGTTTCTTGGCGTCTATGCGCGCCGGGTGGTGCAGGAGATGCGCACCATGTCCGACGCGCTCCAGGCGACGCAAATGGCGCTCGCACGCGAGCAAAAGCTCACCGATCTGGGCGGCGTGGTGGCGGCGGCGGCGCATGAGCTTGGCACGCCCCTCGCCACGATCAAGCTCGCCAGCGCCGAGCTGGCCGATGACCTCCGGGACCGCCCCGAGTTGCGCGAGGATGCGCTGCTCATCCGCGACCAGGCGGATCGCTGCCGCGATATCCTGCGGTCGATGGGCCGCGCGGGCAAGGACGATTTGCACCTGCGCCGCGCGCCGCTCACCGCCCTTGTCGAAGAGGCCGCCGAACCGCATGTCGATCGCGGCAAGCGCATCCGCTTTGACCACGGCGGCGGGTGGGCCGACCCGGCAAGCCAGCCCACCGTGCTGCGCCGCCCCGAGATCATCCACGGGCTGCGCAACCTGATCCAGAACGCGGTCGATTTCGCGCAAGAGACCGTCATCGTCGAGACCCGCTGGAATGACGCGCGCATCACCCTGCGGATCATGGATGACGGGCGCGGCTTTCCGCCCGACATGATCGGACGGCTGGGCGAGCCGTTCATGCGCCGCCGCGGGGCCGCCCCCGACCCGCAGCGCCCCGGCTACGAGGGGATGGGGCTGGGCCTTTTCATCGCCAAGACGCTGCTGGAGCGCGCGGGTGCCGATCTGACCTTCACCAACGGCACCGATCCCGCCGGTGCCCTTGTCGAGGTAAGCTGGCCGCTTGCCGCCATCGCCATCCCCAAGGGGGCCGAGGCCGAAGGGCTGGGCGAGAACCGTCTGATTTCCGGCTGACAAGACCGGATCGCTGTTAAGCGCGCCTTAACCTGTTTGCGTCACGATGATGGCGCATGACAGCGGAGCAGGCGGATGGCGGCGATGGGTTTGGCGGATATGGCGGTTCTGGCGGCACTGGCGCTGGCGCTCTCGGTCGCGGTGCTCTGGATTGTGGGGGCGCGGCCGCATTCGCACCCTACCTCTCCTGCATCCCCCGCGCCCCCGGTCACGACCAGCTTTCTGCTGCGCGACGGCGCGCTCATCGACCATGATGCCGGCGATTTCGACCCGCCCGCCCCGCCGGACGGGGCCGGGGATGATTGGTCGCACCTCGCCCGCTGGTTCGCGCCGCGCTTTGCCCTGCCGGACCGTCCGGCAGAGGGCAGGCAAACGATCGCCAGTGCCTCCCCCGAAACCGACCCCGCCACGCTCGACATCGACACCTCCGGCGCACGCACGCACGTCACCCTGCGCGACCCGCTCACCACCGATCCCGCCGCGCGCCACGCGCTGCTTGCTCGCCTTGCCGAGGCCAATGCGCAGAGCACCGCGCTGCTGCATGTGCCGGTGCCGGTCTGGCTGCGCGATCCGACCGGGCGGATCGCTTGGGAAAACGCCGCCGCCAGCGCCTTGCCGCCAGCGCACCGGGCGCGGCTTCTGACGGGCGCAGGGCGGGTTGCGCTTGAGGATCCCGCGCGTTGGTTCGATCTTGCCACCCATGAGGACACCGACGGCACGCTGATCTTTGCCACCGATGTCACCCCGCTCGTGCGCGCCGAGGAAACGCGCCGCGACTTCATCCAGACGCTGGGGCGCAGCTTTGCCGATTTGCCCACCGGGCTTGCAGTGTTCGATCGCGCTCACACGCTGGCCATGTTCAACCCGGCGCTGGCCGATCTTACCGGGCTTGATCCGGTGATGCTCAGCGGGCGGCCTGATATCTTTTGCTTCTTTGACATGCTGCGCGACCGGCATGTGATGCCGGAGCCCAAGAACTATGCAAGCTGGCGCGGCCAGATCCACACCATGATCCACGAGGCCCGCGGCGGCCAGTATCGCGAGGTCTGGAGCCTTGTGACCGGGCGCACCTACCGCATCACCGGGCGGCCGCATCCCGACGGCGCGGTGGCCTTTCTGATCGAGGATATTTCCGAGGAAATATCGGCCACCCGCCACCAGCGCGCCGAGCGTGACATTCTTATCGCGGCGCTCGACCGGGTGGGTGAGGCCATCGCCGTGCTGTCGTTCGACGCCGGGCTGGTGTTTTGCAACCGCCGCTTCGCCACCCTCGCGCGGCTCGACCCCGCCGCGCGCGAGGCGGGCCTGCCGCTGCCCGACCTCATCGAATGCTGCCGCACACGCTTTCCCGATGCCGCGCTCTGGCACGAGGTTGCCGCCCGTCTGGAGGATCGCGGCCCGACGCAGGCGTTGACCGGGCAGATTGCGCGCGACGCAGACCGCGCGCTGGCGCTCAGCCTCGTGCCGCTCGGGCAAGGGCAGATGATGCTGTCGCTGCGCCCCGTGCCTGCCGAAACGCCCGCCGAGATATCAGGTGCTACGCTCCCGGCCTGAGCGCATCGCGCTTGCAGGCGCGGGCGGGCCGTGTAGTCTTGGCCCATGCCCGAGACCACCCGCCGCCTCCGCCTCACCAGCCCCGACGCCACCTGCGCGCTGGCGCAAACCATTGCCCCCACCCTCGGGGCGGGCGATGTGCTGCTGCTGTCGGGCCCGGTCGGCGCGGGCAAGACCCATTTTGCCCGCTGCCTGATTCGCGCGCTCACCTCGCCCGGTGAAGAGGTGCCCTCGCCCACCTACACGCTGGTGCAAACCTATCCCGGCCCCGCCACCGAGATATGGCACGCCGATCTCTACCGGCTCTGCGATCCCGCCGAGATCATCGAGCTTGGCCTGACCGAGGCGTTTGATGCCGCCATCGCCCTTGTCGAATGGCCTGACCGGCTTGGCGATCTTGCGCCCGAGGCCGCGCTCCACCTCGATTTCGCCCACGCCACCGCGCCCGAGACGCGCCACCTCACGCTGCGCTGGTCCGATCCGCGCTGGACACCCCGGCTGCGGCAAACGGAGGCGGCCAATGCCTGACAGAGCCCCCCTGATCGACCGCTTTCTTGACGCCAGCGGCTGGGGCGCGGCCACACGCGCGCCGCTGGCGGGCGACGCTTCCAACCGGCGCTACCTGCGCCTCACGCAGGCCGATGGCGCGCGCGCGGTGCTGATGGACGCCCCGCCCGAGCGCGGCGAGGACGTGCGCCCATTCACGGCGATCGCACACCACCTGCGCGGGCTTGGCTTCTCGGCCCCCGCGATCCTCGCCGAAGATACGCAGGCGGGCCTCCTGCTGCTCGAAGACCTTGGCGATGCGCTCTATGCCCGCATCCTCGAGGCGGCACCGGCAAAGGAACCCGAGCTTTACCGCGCCGCCACCGACCTGCTGGTGGAGTTGCACCGCCACGCGCCGCCCACGGGCCTTGCGCCCTACAGCCCGCCGCTCATGGCCGATCTCGCGTGCCTCGCGCTCGACTGGTATCGCCGGGGCGCGACCGGGGATGACGGCACCCCGCTGCGCCAGCCATTAAAGACGACAATAGAGACGCATCTTGCCGCCCTGCCCGGCACCGACACCGTGCTGATCCAGCGCGATTACCACGCCGAGAACCTCCTCTGGCTGCCCGAGCGCAGGGGCGTGGCCCGCGTCGGCCTGCTCGATTTCCAGGACGCGATGCGCGGCCACCCTGCCTATGATCTGGTCTCGCTGTTGCAGGACGCGCGCCGCGATGTCGCGCCCGCCACCGCCGGCGCGATGCTGGCGCATTACATCGCGGCCACCGGCGTGGATGCCGACACATTCACCACCGCGTTTCACTGGCTTGGCGCGCAACGCAACCTGCGCATTCTCGGCGTCTTTGCGCGGCTCTGCCTGCGCGACGGCAAGCCGCATTACCTGGGTCTCATCCCCCGCGTCTGGGCGCATCTGCAAACCGATCTGCGCCACCCCGCGCTCGCCCCCCTCGCGGCGCTGGTGGCCGAGGCGCTGCCGCCGCCCACGCCTGCCCTCTTGTCGCGGCTCAGGGCGGGCCGCGCGGCATGAGCCTTCCGGTGATGATCTTTGCCGCAGGCTTCGGCACCCGCATGGGCGCGCTCACCCGCGACCGCCCCAAGCCGCTGATCGAAGTGGCCGGGCGCGCGCTCATCGACCACGCGCTTGATCTCGTGCGCGCCTATGCCCCGCCGCGCATCGTGGTGAACCTGCATTACCGGGCCGACCAACTCGCGGCGCATCTCGCGGGGCGCGGCGGCGGCGTCCTGCTATCGCACGAGCAGCCCGATATCCTCGATACCGGGGGAGGCTTCCGCGCGGCGCTGCCGCTTCTCGGGGCGGGCGCGGTGCTGACGATGAATTCCGACGCGATCTGGCGCGGCCCCAACCCGCTCTTGCACCTCGCGCCGCTCTGGGACGCCGCGCGCATGGGCGCACTGCTCCTGTGCCTGCCGCCCGAACGCGCCCACGGCCATGCCGGACCGGGCGATTTCACGGCAGGTGACGAGGGCCGCCTTGCGCGCGGGCCGGGGCTTGTCTTTTCCGGGGTGCAGATCATCGACCCGGCCTGCCTCAAGAATATCCCCGAAACCGCCTTTTCGCTCAACCTCGCCTGGGACAGGCTCGCCGCCGAGGGGCGGCTTTTTGGCGCGGTCTATCCCGGCCATTGGTGCGATGTCGGCCACCCGGACGGTATCGCACGCGCCGAGGAGATGCTGGGGCAGGGCCATGTTCGAGACTGATCCCGCCCCGCGCCTCTTTGGCCTCGCACCGGGGGTGGATTTCCCCCGCGCGCTCATCGACGGGCTGCGCGCGCGGCTGGGCCACGCCCCGCCCGAGGCGCTGGCGCGGGTGCAGATCATCGTCAACACCCGTCGCATGGCGCGCCGCCTCGCCGAGATATTCGACGAAGGTCCGCCCTGCCTGCTGCCGCGCCTGAGCCTCTTGACCGATCTCGGCGAAAGCTGGGAGGCGGGGCGCATCCCGCCCCCCGCGCCGCGCCTGCGCAGACAGCTTGAGCTGGCGCAGCTTGTCTCGGCGCTTCTGGATCGCGCGCCCGATATCGCCCCGCGCAGCGCCGTTTTCGGCCTCGCCGACAGCCTTGCCAAGCTCATCGACGAAATGCATGGCGAGGGGGTTTCACCGGACACCATCACCGCGCTCGATGTCGCCGATCAATCCGGGCACTGGGCGCGGATCAAGACCTTTCTCGAGATCATTCGCCCCTGTTTCGACGCCCCCCCCGACGCGCCTGACCCCGAGGCCCGCCAGCGCCGCGTGGTCACGGCGCTGATCGCCGAATGGGCCGCGCGCCCGCCTGCCCATCCGGTGATCGTTGCAGGCTCCACCGGCTCGCGCGGGGCAACGCATCTGCTGATGCAGGCGGTGGCGCGGCTGCCGCAGGGGGCGGTGGTGCTGCCCGGCTTCGATTTCGACGCGCCCGCCCATGTCTGGGAGACGCTGACCGATCCGCTGACCTCCGAGGACCATCCGCAATTCCGCTTTGCGCGGCTGGCCCACGGGGCCGGGATCACGCCCGAGGCGATCCGCCCCTGGCACGACGCCCCGCCGCCCTGCGCGGCGCGCAACAGACTGGTCTCGCTGGCGCTGCGACCGGCCCCCGTTACCGATCAATGGCTGCGCGACGGGCCGCGCCTCAGCGATATCCCCGAGGCGATGCGGCACGTCACCCTGGTCGAGGCCCCCGACACGCGGCGCGAGGCGCTGGCCATCGCCATGCGCCTGCGCGCCGCCGCCGAGGAGGGCATCACCGCCGCCCTCATCACCCCCGATCGCACGCTCAGCCGCCAGGTCACCGCCGCGCTCGATCGCTGGCGCATCCGGCCCGATGACAGCGCCGGGCAGCCGCTGCACCTGTCGCCGCCGGGGCGCTTTCTGCGCCATGTCGCCGATCTTTTTGCCACCCGCACCGGGGCCGACGCGCTGCTGGCGCTGCTCAAGCACCCGCTCACCCATCAGGGGGCCGCGCGCGGCACGCATCTGCGGCTGACCGGGCTGCTGGAGCATCATCTGCGCCGCCACGCCCCGCCCTATCCCGAGGCCGCCGCGCTGCGCGACTGGGCCGCCGCGAGGCAGGAGGCAGAGCCGGAGCTTGGCCCGTGGATCGACTGGCTTTGCACCTGCCTCATCGGGCGCGACCGTCCCGGTCCCGACCCTCTCGGCCTGCTGGTCACCGCCCATCGCGCGCTGGCCGAGCGGATCGCGCGCGGGGCCGACGCCCCCGATGGCAGCGGCACGCTCTGGGACAAGGCCGCCGGTGAAGAGGCGCGCAAGGCGATGGACGAGTTGGCCGCCGAGGCCCCCTCGGGCGGGGCCATGACGCCGCAAGACTACACCCGCCTGGTGCATGACACGCTCGCCGCGCGCGAGGCGCGCGACCCGACGGAGCCGCATCCCCGCATCCGCATCTGGGGCACGCTCGAGGCGCGGGTGCAGGGCGCCGACCTGCTCATCCTCGGCGGGCTCAACGAGGGCGGCTGGCCCGATCCGCCGCCGCCCGATCCGTGGCTCAACCGCGCGCTGCGGGTGCAGGCGGGGTTACTCTTGCCCGAGCGGCGGATCGGGCTTCAGGCGCATGATTTCCAGCAGGCCATCGCCGCGCGCGAGGTCTGGCTCACGCGGTCGATCCGGTCGGCGGATGCGCAAACGGTGGTGTCGCGCTGGCTCAACCGGGTGCAGAACCTGCTTGGCGGCCTGCCCGATCAAGGCGGCCCCGAGACGCTCGCGGCGATGCGCGCGCGGGGGCGTGAGTGGCTGCACCGCGCGGCGCTCCTCGAAGCGCCGGGCGAGGTGCCCCGCGCGCCCCGGCCCGCACCCTGCCCGCCGCCTGATCTGCGCCCCGACAAGCTCCGGGTCACCGAGATCCAGACCCTGATCCGCGACCCATACGCCATCTATGCCCGCCACATCCTGCACCTGCGCCCGCTCGATCCGCTGATGAAGGTGCCCGACGCGCTGTTGCGCGGCACCGTTCTGCACAGCATCCTGGAGCGGTTCATCACCGCGACGCAGGCGCATCCCGAGCGGCTCACCCCTGCCGCGCTGATGGCGGAAACAGAGGCGGTTCTGGCCCAGACCGTGCCCTGGGCCGAGGCCCGCGCGCTCTGGCTTGCGCGGATGGAGCGGGTGGCGGAATGGTTCATCGCGGGCGAGATCGCGCGGCGCGACGGGGCGCAGCCTGCGGCCCTCGAACGCCCGGCCACGCTGACCCTAGCCGATCCGCCCTTCACCCTCACCGGCAAGGCCGACCGCATCGACATCGACGCGCATGGCCGCGCGCTGCTTTATGATTACAAGACCGGCGAGCCGCCCAAACCCAGGGAGCAGGCGCATTTCAACAAGCAACTCCTGCTCGAGGCGGCGATGGTCGAACGCGGCGATTTCGAGGGGCTTGGCCCGATGCCGGTGCTGCGCGCGGCCTATATCGGCATGGGGGGCAAGCCCACCGAGGTCGAGGCCCCGCTCGACGAGGCCCCGACCGCCACGATCCTGTCACAACTGGCCGACCTCATCGCCGCCTATCGCGATCCCGCCACCGGCTATGTCGCCCGCCGGGCCCCGCGCAACATCGCCGCGCGCGGCGATTACGATCAGCTTGCCCGCCACGGCGAGTGGGATATCACCGACCCGCCGCACCGCATCAAGGTGGGGTCATGACCGCGCTGCACCCGGCCTCTCTCGCCCAGATCATCGCCGCGCGGCCCGACCGCTCTACCTGGCTCTCGGCCAATGCCGGGTCGGGCAAGACCCGCGTGCTCACCAACCGGGTGGCGCGGCTCTTGCTCGACGGGGTCAACCCGCAGCACATCCTGTGCCTGACCTATACCAAGGCCGCCGCCAGCGAGATGCAGATCCGCCTCTTCGACACGCTGGGCCGCTGGGCGATGATGCCCGATGATGCCCTGTCGCGGGCGCTCGACACGCTCGGCCACGAGGGCGGGACCGGGTCCGAGGTGCTGCGCCGCGCGCGCCGCCTGTTCGCGCAGGCGATCGAGACGCCGGGGGGGCTGCGCATCCAGACGATCCACGCGTTTTGCGCGGCGCTCTTGCGGCGGTTTCCGCTCGAGGCCGGCGTGACCCCGGATTTCACCGAGATCGACGACCAGACCGCCCGCCTACTGCGCGCCGAGATCATCGAAGAGATCGCCGCCGGGCCCGAGGCGCACAGGCTCACCGCGCTGGCGCGCCACCATACCGGCGAGAGCGTCGATGCGCTGGCGCAGGATATCCTCGGCCATCAGGCCGGATTTGCCCGCGAGATGAGCGATGCCACGCTCTGCGCCCTGCTTGGCCAGCCCGAGGGGCTGAGCCGCGACAGCATCGCGCGCGGGCTCTTTCTCGGCGATGAGGCGGGGCTTCTCGACGCGCTGCTACCGGTGCTGCGCGCAAGCTCCACCAACGATGTGAAGGCCGCGAAAAAACTCGCCACGCTCACCGCGCTCGATTTCGACGCGCTGCCGGTGCTGGAGGGGGTGTTTCTCACCGGGGCGGGCGCGAAAGAGCCGTTCTCGGCCAAGATCGGCAGCTTCCCGACCAAGGCGGTGCGCGAGACGCTCGGGCCGGTGATGGACCGGATCGAGCAATGGATGGCCCGCGTCGAGACCGCCCGCGAGGCGCGCCTTGCGCTCGTCACGATCGAGCGCACGCGCGCGCTGCATGATTTCGCGCGCGCCTTCATCGGGCACTATGCGAGCGCGAAACAGCGGCGCGGCCTCTTGGATTTCGACGATCTGATCTGGCGCGCGCGCGACCTGCTCACCGATCCGGCGGTGGCGGCATGGGTGCTCTACCGGCTCGATGGCGGGATCGACCATATCCTTGTCGACGAGGCGCAGGATACCAGCCCCGTGCAATGGCAGGTGATCGAGCGGCTGGCGCAGGAATTCACCTCGGGCGAGGGCGCGCGCGCCGATGTGGCGCGCACGATCTTCGTGGTGGGGGATCGCAAACAGTCGATCTATTCCTTTCAGGGGGCCGATGCGCGCGAATTCGACCGGATGCGCCGCGAATTCGGCCAGCGGCTCGCGGCCACCGGCACGCCCCTACAAGAACGCCGTCTCGACTATTCCTTCCGCTCCTCTCCGGCCATTTTGCGGGCGGTCGATAGCTGCCTCTCGGGGGCCGAGGAAAGCGGTTTCGCGCCGGATCAAAGCCACATCGCCTATTTCGATACCCTGCCCGGCCGTGTTGACCTCTGGCCGCCCGTGGCCAAGCCCGACGCGCCCGAAGATCCGCCTTGGCACCACCCCGTCGATATCCCCGCCGAGACCGCGCCCGAGGTCATGCTAGCGAAAGAGATCGCCGAGCATATTCGCGGGCTGCTGGAGGCGGGCACGGCGCTGCCCGATCATGACGCGCCGGGCGGCGCGCGGCGGCTGCGGGCGGGCGATGTGCTGATCCTCGTGCGCTCTCGCGGACGGCTCTTTCACGAGATCATCCGCGCCTGCAAAACCGCCGATCTGCCGGTGGCCGGGGCCGACCGGCTCAAGGTGGGTGGCGAATTGGCGGTGCGCGATCTTGCCGCGCTGCTGTCGTTTCTCGCCACCGAAGACGACGATCTGTCGCTCGCCACCGCCCTGCGCTCGCCGCTCTTTGGCCTTTCCGAGGCAGAGCTGTTCGAGCTTGCCGCCCCTCGTGGCACCCGATCCCTGTGGGATGCGGTCCACGCCGCCCGCGCCATCCATCCCGAGACCTTTGCCATCCTCGACGACCTCCGCCATCAGGCCGATTTCCTGCGCCCCTATGACCTGATCGAGCGGGTGCTCACCCGCCACGGGGGCCGCCACCGCCTGCTTTCCCGGCTTGGCCCCGAGGCCGAGGACGGCATCGACGCGCTTCTGGGCCAGGCGATGGCCTATGAGGGGCAAGCGGTCAGCAGCCTCACCGGGTTCCTCGTCTGGATGGAAACCGACGAGATGGAGATCAAGCGCCAGATGGACAGCGCCGGAGACCGTATCCGCGTGATGACCATCCACGGGGCCAAGGGGCTGGAGGCCCCCGTGGTCATCCTGCCCCAGACCGGCCAGTGGCGCGCCCCGCCGATGCCCGCGATATTAGAGCACGCGGGCACGCCCGTCTGGCGCGGCAGCAAGGAGGACATGCCCCGCGCGCTGGCCAGCGCCGCCGAGGCGGCCCTTGCCGCGCAACTGGCCGAGCGCGACCGCCTTCTTTACGTCGCCATGACGCGGGCGGAAACATGGCTCATCGTGGCGGCGGCGGGCGATCTCGGCAAGGATGGCGCGGCGTGGCATGACCGCGTGCGCGCGGGCCTCTTGCAGGCGGGCGCAGAGGACTGCGCGCATCCCACCGGCCCCGGCCTGCGCCTCGCCACCGGCGCATGGCCGCAAACGGCCCCCGATCCGGCCCGGACCGCGCCCGAGACCGAAACGGCACTCGACCCGCTCTTTGCCGCGCATGCCCCCGCCCATGTGGATGCGCTGCCGCCGCTCAGCCCCTCGGATCTTGGCGGGGCTTCTGCCCTGCCCGGCGACACCGGCCTTGACGAGGCCGCCGCCAAGCGCCGGGGGCGGCAGGTCCATCGCCTGCTCGAAATCCTGCCGCCGCTGCCGCCCGCCGAGCGCGCCCATGCCGCGCGCACGCTTTTGCGCCACGGGGTGGACGCGGCGCAGGATGCGGAAATCGCGCTCTTGCTGGCCGAGGCGGAAAAGGTGCTGGGCACGCCCTCGCTCGCACCGCTCTTTGCCGCCGATGCGCTGGCCGAGGTGCCGATCACCGCCACGCTCGACCGCTTGGGCGGGCGGCGCATCCACGGGGTGATCGACCGGCTGATCCTTGCCCCCGACCGCGTGCTTGCGGTGGATTTCAAGACCAACGCCACCCTGCCCGAGCGCCCCGAGGACGTGCCCGAGGGCCTGCTGCGGCAGATGGGGGCCTATGCCCACGCGCTGGCGCAGGTCTATCCCGACCGCGAGATCGCCACCGCGCTCTTGTGGACGCGCACCGCCACGCTCATGGCCCTGCCACACGCGCTTGTGACCGCAGCGCTTGACCGGGCCGCCATCGCTTGACGCCGGGGGCGGGGCTACATAGGTTCAGCTCAAGTTCCAGACACAAGGAGAGAGCCAATGGCCACCGTCGCCGTAACCGATGCCACCTTCGACGCCGAGGTGAAGAATTCCGATATCCCCGTCGTGGTGGATTTCTGGGCCGAATGGTGCGGCCCCTGCAAGCAGATCGGCCCCGCGCTCGAAGAGCTTGCCGTCGAGATGGGAGGCCGAATCAAGGTCGCCAAGGTCGATGTGGACAGCAACCCCGATTCCGCCGTGGCGATGGGCGTGCGCGGCATTCCGGCACTGTTCATCTTCAAGAATGGCGAGGTCGTCTCCAACCGCGCCGGCGCCGCCCCCAAGGCCGCGCTGCAAAGCTGGATCGAAGACAGCATCTGACTACCTGCCAAGACCGCTTTAGAAGGGCCGCGCCACGCGCGGCCCTTTTCTTTTGCGCCGATATAAGCATGATCGCGCCATGACCCTCACCCATGCCGACATCACCGATCTCACCGCGCTGCGCCGCAGGCTCCACCGCCACCCCGAGATATCGGGGGCGGAGTGTGAGACCGCCCACCGCATCACCGACGCCCTTGGCCCATGCGCCCCCGATCACCTGCTCACCGGGCTGGGCGGGCATGGCATCGCCGCCATATACGAGGGCACGGCACCGGGCCCCACCGTGCTCTTTCGCTGCGAGTTGGACGCCCTGCCCATCGCCGAGACCGGCGCGGCCCCGCATCGCTCGACCGTGCCGGGCACCGGGCATCTCTGTGGCCATGACGGGCATATGGCGATTGTTGTGGGCCTCGCGCGCCTGCTCGCGCGGGCAAGGCCTGCGCGGGGCCGCACCGTGCTGCTCTTCCAGCCCGCCGAGGAAACCGGCGCAGGCGCGGCGGCGGTGATCGCCGATCCGCGATTCGCGGCCATTGCGCCGGATTATGCCTTTGCGCTGCACAACCTGCCCGGCCTGCCGCTGGGCCATGTCTCGCTCATCCCCGGCCCGGTGGCCTGCGCCTCGCGCGGGATGGAGATCACGCTTGCCGGCACATCCGCCCATGCCTCGCAGCCCGAAACCGGCACCTCGCCGATGATGGCCCTGGCCCGGCTCATGCCCGCGCTTACCGCGCTGTCGCATGGCACGGTGGCGGCGCGCGGCTTTACCCTCGCCACCGTCACCCATGCCCGGATGGGCGCGCCCGCCTTTGGCATCGCGCCGGGCGAGGCGGTGCTTCACGCCACGCTGCGCACGCTCACCGATGACGGCATGGCGGCCCTCGTGGCGCAGGCCGAAACGCTGGTGGCGGAGGCCGCGCGCGCGCAGGGCCTCGGGGCCGAAATCGCCTGGCACGACATCTTTGCCCATTGCGAAAACCACCCCGAGGCCACCCGCCGCATCGCGGATGCGCTCGACGCGCTCGGCCTGCCGCATCACGGGCGCGGCCTGCCGATGCGCCCCTCCGAGGATTTCGGGCAGTTCGGTCACACGGCCTGCGCCGCCATGCTGTTTCTCGGCGCGGGTGTGGATCATCCGGCGCTGCACAACCCCGATTACGACTTTCCCGACGACCTGATCCCGCTGGGCGCGCGGATATTTCACCGCATCGCCCGCGACCTGCTGGGATGAACGTCTTGCACCGCGCGCGCACGCCTTCCATATAGGGCGGGCGATACCCGGAGGGCATATGAGCGACCAATTTCCAGGCTGGCACGGCACCACCATCATCGCAGTGCGCAAGGGCGGCGAGGTCGTCGTTGCGGGCGACGGGCAGGTGAGCCTTGGCCAGACCGTCATCAAGGGCTCAGCGCGCAAGGTGCGCCGCCTGTCGCCCGGCGGTCATGACGTGGTGGCCGGTTTCGCCGGATCGACGGCGGATGCGTTCACGCTGCTGGAGCGGCTAGAAAGCAAGCTTGAGGCCACGCCGGGGCAGTTGCAGCGCGCCTGCGTCGATCTGGCCAAGGACTGGCGCACCGACAAATACCTGCAAAAGCTCGAGGCGATGCTGATCGTCACCGATGGCGCACAGCTTTACGTCATCACCGGCGCGGGCGACGTGCTCGAGCCAGAGCATGACGTGGCCGCCATCGGCTCGGGCGGTAATTTCGCGCTCGCCGCCGCGCGCGGCTTGGCGGAAAAGACCGACCTTTCAGCCGAGGAAATTGCCCGCAAGGCCATGGCGATCGCCGCCGATATCTGCGTTTACACCAATGGCAACCTGACGGTGGAGACGATTCAGCCCTGACCAGAGGTCTTGGCCTCCATATAGGCGCGCAACACGGCGTTCATCCGCGTCTGATAGCCTTTGCCCTGACGCTTGAAGAATGCCAGCACATCGGCGTCCAGCCGCAGCGAGACAGGTTTTTTCGCCTCGGGCAAATCTTGCGGCTTGAGTGCCCCCGCCCGCACAAAGACCGCGCGGGCAAAATCCCACTCGGGTTCGTCGAAATCGGGATCATCCACAGGCTGCGCATCCAGTTCCGCCTCGCGCCGGACGCGCTCCCAATCGGTCTGCCCCTGTTGGTGCCGGATTTCCTCAAGGCTCATGCGCGTGATAGTCTCGTCGCTCATTTCTCTTTGCCCTCCTCGCGGATATCAGCCGCAGCTCATCACCGCGACGGGTGAACACCACGGCATATTCCAAACCGCCGACCATGCCGATTGCCAGCCATCGCGGTTCTTCGCGATGCGATGGAATAATCAGCAATCGTCCCCCGAACATGGGCAGCACATCGACGAAGTCGATACCGTGTTTGGCCAGAACGGCCTTGCGCTTTCCCTCGTCCCAGGAAAACCTCATCGCGCTTCTTCTGATGTATATACGATATGTATATACAATTTTCAACCCCTTCAAATCCCCCCGCACACTGCGTATCTCTGCGCCAAACCGGTAAAGGAATCCTCAATGACCGACCTCACCCCCCGCGAGATCGTCTCGGAGCTTGACCGCTTCATCATCGGTCAAGGCGACGCCAAGCGCGCCGTGGCCGTAGCGCTGCGCAATCGCTGGCGACGCAAGCAACTGCCCGATGAGTTGCGCGACGAGGTCTATCCCAAGAATATCCTGATGATCGGCCCCACCGGCGTCGGCAAGACCGAAATCAGCCGCCGCCTCGCCAAACTCGCCCGCGCGCCGTTCATCAAGATCGAGGCCACAAAATTCACCGAAGTCGGCTATGTCGGCCGCGATGTCGAGCAGATCATCCGCGATCTTGTCGATACCGCCATCGCCCAGACCCGCGAGTGGATGCGCGAGGATGTGCGCACCCGCGCCAAGGCCGCTGCCGAGGAACGCGTCATCACCGCCATCGCCGGCGAGGATGCCCGCGACGCCACCCGCGAGATGTTCCGCCGCAAGCTGCGCGACGGGCTGCTTGACGACACGGTGATCGAGATCGACGTGGCCGACACCTCCAACCCGCTTGGCGGGATGGAGATTCCCGGCCAGCCCGGCGGCCAGATGATGAACCTGGGCGATATTTTCGGCAAGGCATTCGGCACCCGCACCACCCGCAAGCGCGTCACCGTCGCCGAGAGCCACGACCTGCTGATCGGTGAGGAGGCCGACAAGCTGCTTGACGACGAGGCCGTGACCCGCACCGCGCTCGACGCCGTGGAGCAGAACGGTATCGTCTTTCTCGACGAGATCGACAAGGTCTGCGCCCGCGCCGATGCCCGCGGCGGCGATGTCAGCCGCGAGGGCGTGCAGCGCGACCTGCTGCCGCTCATCGAAGGCACGAGCGTCTCCACCAAGCACGGCGCGGTCAGGACCGATCATATCCTCTTTATCGCAAGCGGGGCGTTCCACATCGCCAAACCCTCCGATCTCTTGCCCGAACTGCAAGGCCGCCTGCCGATCCGGGTCGAGCTGCGCGCGCTCACCGAGGCCGATTTCATCCGCATCCTGACCGAGACCGACAACGCGCTGACGCTGCAATATACTGCGCTGATGGGCACCGAGGAGGTCACGGTCAGCTTCACCGAGGACGGCATCGCCGCGCTCGCCCATATCGCGGCGGAGGTCAATCAATCCGTTGAGAACATCGGCGCGCGGCGGCTCTACACCGTGATGGAGCGCGTATTCGAGGAGTTGAGCTTCACCGCCCC
The DNA here is from genome assembly GCF_040547535.1 of Roseovarius sp. MBR-78. NCBI lineage: Bacteria > Pseudomonadati > Pseudomonadota > Alphaproteobacteria > Rhodobacterales > Roseobacteraceae > Roseovarius > Roseovarius sp. MBR-78. The sequence continues at coordinate 67,334 of NZ_JBEPPX010000012.1, read as the reverse complement.
CGACCGCTCGGGCGAGAGCGTGGTGGTGGATGCGGGCTTCGTGGAGAAGAACCTCGGCGCGTTGATGCGCTCGGCGGATTTGTCGAGGTATGTGTTGTGAGGGGGAAAACTCAGCTAGGGTGGGAGACTGACTGACTCACTTACTAAGTGTCCCAACTAGCATGTCACTAAAACAACAGGATACTATGCATGTGACTCCTATTTTGGTTATCGATAAACAAAATACACGGATATCCGTATAATTAAAATCAAGCTTAGTAGGTAGACTATCGCAATGGCTGTAAACAAAATCATACTGAATGAAGATGCGAATATCGGCCAAAATGGGGCCGAGAATGATGATGAGTTTCTATTCAAATGCTTTATAGATCATCCTTCATATAATGTCATAACAGACGTCAACTCACCTACAACTTTTCTACTTGGAAGCACCGGTGCTGGCAAGACAGCAATTCTTCGAATGATAAATCGACAGGAAGACAATGTTGCCGATTTGGCAGTTCATGATATGGCAATGAACCATATTGCAAATAGTGACACCATTATCTTCCTTAAAACTCTTAATGTGGATTTGAACTTGTTTTTCCAAGCCCTTTGGCGCCATGTTTTTTGCATAGAATACATAAAGCTTGCCATTCATGCGCGTGACAAAGATCAGTTCCAGTACAAGATCGCAAAAATTTACGACTCGCTCACGCGCAATAAGACGAGAGAGAAGCTTGAGAACTTCATTGCGAATCATGAAGAACAATTCTGGAATACAATAGATGAAAATGTTATTGAGCTAACTGATTCATTGGAGAGGGAGTTCAGTGCTAATTTTGGGGGCGAGTTGAGAAAATTTGTTACTAGAGCTGGCTATGTTCATGGCCTTGGATCACAGCAGAAAATTCAGTTGCAACAAAGGGCTAGAAAGTTTTTAAATGATGCAACGTTATCCGAATTGCCCGCAGTTATTTCAGCATTGTCCGACTTCACGCGAGGAAGACAAGACAAATACTACATCACGGTGGATGGTCTCGACGAGCACTGGGTTGATGAAGACATAAAATTTCAGCTAATACAGGCGTTGTTTGAAAGCCTGAAGGGTCTGAAGAAACTAAGAAATTTTCAAGTTGTGGTGGCGCTTCGAAACGATCTTTACGTCAAAATGGTTCGCGAAACCCCGTCTTCTAGGCGACAGCTTGAAAAGTACGATGACTTAATTATACGTATGCGTTGGACAGATGGACAGTTGAAGGATCTGGCTGAGAAAAGAATTGGTGAAATGTTCCGTAAAAAATATTCATCTGAAAACGTTCGATTTGAAGATATATTTAAACAACGGCCCACGACGAAGTCGGACCCATGGGATTTTATCTTTGAGCGAACTCTTCGCAGACCACGAGATGTCATCAACTTCATAAATCTGGCAATGCGAGCGTCGGAAGGAAAATCAGCGGTAAGTAAAAATGCATTCTTGAAAGGAGAGGCTGATTATTCCAATTTGAGACTGGAAACTCTGAAGCACGAGTGGTCTGGCACATTTCCAGGAATATACATCCTACTTGAACTCCTACGTGACCGACCCGCATATCGTGAAACAAGTGAACTTTTACACACCAAGTTCATTGAACAACTGTACGATGCTTTTGGGCAAGACAAAGCACTGTACAGCGATGAGATATGGTTGCGTTTGGTGTCATTCGTAAACGAATCGATTATTTTAGAGCCAATTGAGTTAGCTCAAATGGTGCTTTACCGACTACACTTGATAGGTTCGGTGGGGTTAAAGCTGCGGAATGATCGTCCGTGGGATTGGATTTTTGAAACCAATCGCCCTGTCTCGGAACAACAGATCGACAGTACAACAAAATTTAGAGTACATCCTATGCTATTTGCCGCTTTGAGCATAAGAAAGTAGCAAGCGTAGGGTGGGTATTTATACCCACACCACCCCCGCCCCTGTGTCTCATCCCCCCCCCGCGCCGCTCAGCCCATCGCGGCGGTGACGATCAGTTCCACCTTGTAGTCGGGCGTGGCGAGACGTGCCTCGCCGCAGGCGCGGACGGGGCTGTGGCCCTCGGGCACCCAGGCATCCCAGACGGCATTCATCTCGGCGAAATCATCCATATCGGCCAGCCAGATCACGCATTGCAGGATGCGCGTGGCGTCCGATCCGGCCTCGGCCAGAAGCGCCTCGACCTTTTCCAGGCAGGTGCGGGTCTGGTCGGCGACGCTGTCGCCGGGATTGCCGACCTGCCCGGCCAGATAAACGGTGCCGTTATGGGTGACGATCTGGCTCATGCGCGGGCCGGTGTGGTGGCGGGTGATCTCGGTCATGGATGTGTCCTTTCGGTTGGGTCAGCAAAAACGGTCGGGGGCGAGCGCGGCACGGGTGGCCGCGTCGAGCACAGGCGCGGCCCCGCTCAAGAGCGCGGCGCTCAATTGCGATAGCGCGGGCGCGGTCTGCACGCCATAGCCGCCCTGCCCCGCCAGCCAGAAAAAGCCCGTCGCACGGGGATCGGCCCCCGCCACCGGCGTGCGGTCGGGGGCAAAGGTGCGCAAGCCCGCCCAGCTATGCTCGACCCGCGTCACCTCATGCGTCACCGCCTGCTCGAACCGGTGCAGACCCTCGGCAAGCACCATGTCGTCGGGCCAGGCATCGTGGGGATCGACCGGGTCTTCATCGGCGGGCGAGACCATGAGCTTGCCCGCCTCGGGCTTGGCATACCAGGTCTCGGCGATGGAGCCGAAGATCGGCCAATGCTCGGTCTCGTGGCCCTCGGGCGCGGGGATGATCGCGGCGGAACGGCGATAGGGTTGCAGGCCAAGACGCGGCAGACCGGCCAGCGCCGCCACATCATCGGCCCAGGCGCCTGCGGCGTTGACCACGGTGGGGGCGGTGAACGTGCCCTGCGCGGTCTCGACATGCCATTGCCCGGCCTCGCGGCGCAGCGCCTTTACAGCCGCGCCGGTGACGATCCGCCCAGCGCGCGCGCGCAGCATCCGCGCGTAGCCCTGCAACAGCAGGTCCACGTCGATACCGCGCGCGGCGCGTTCGATCATCGCGCCTGCGATGCGCTCGGGGCGCAGGATGGGGACGATCGCGGCGGCCTCACGGCCCGTCAGCCGCTCCACCCCCAACGCCCCGTCAAGATAGGCGTCGAGCACCGGCAATTCGTCCTCGGAGGCGATCATCAATTCGCCGCGCGGGCTCAGGATCGGTGTGTCGCTGATCTCTCCCGGCTGCTCGAAAATCGGCTCGGCGGCGGCGTTGAGGGCGCGCAGCGTGGCGTTGCCGTAATTGCGAATAAAGATCGCCGCCGAACGGCCCGTGGCGTGATAGCCGATCTGCGGCTCGCTCTCCAGCACCGTGACAGAGGCCCCGGCGCGGGCGCATTCCGCCGCCGCACTCACCCCCGCGATACCGCCGCCGATGACGATGATGTCGGTCATGGCCTTGCCCCCTCGAAGCCGGTCAGCGTGGCGGTCAGGTTCTGGCCCAACTCGTCACACAGATAGCCCCCCTCCTGCACGAAGAGCGTGGGCAGGCCCAGCCCCGCGATCGCCGCACCGATGCGCCCGAAGCCCGGCGTGGTGATGGCAAGGCCCTGGAACGGATCGCCCTCATAGGCGTCAAGGCCAAGCGCCACCACCACCGCATCGGCCCCGAAATTCTCGATCCGCTCCAGCGCGCGGTCGAGCGTCTTGAGATACTCATCATCGCCGGTCTTGCGCGGCAGCGGCAGGTTGAGGTTATAGCCGATGCCGCGCCCCTCGCCGCGTTCATGGGCATGGCCCCAGAAGAACGGATAGAACCGTTCGGGATCGGCATGGACCGAGACGGTGAGCACGTCGTCGCGGGTGTAGAAAATGCCCTGCGTGCCGTTGCCGTGATGCACGTCCACGTCAAGGATCGCCGCGCGCCGCCCCACCATACGCAACCGTTCGGCGGCGATGGCGGCGTTGTTCAAGAAACAGAACCCCCCCGCCAGATCGCCAAAGGCATGGTGCCCCGGCGGGCGGCATAGGGCATAGGCGGCGCGCTCTCCAGCGGCCAGAAGATCGGCCCCGGTCACCGCCGACTGCGCCGACCAATAGGCGGCCTCCCATGTGCCCGCACCGATGGGACAGGCGGTATCGGCCTGATGATAGCCCGCTTGGCCCGCGGCGGATTTCGGGTAGCCGTCGCCGCGCGTGGCGGGATGGATGTTGGGGATCACCTCCGGCCCGCCGCCCTCGATGCGCTGCCAGCGGGTGTGGATCGTGCGAAGGAAGGTAACATACTCCGGCGAATGGAGCGCCGCAATCGGCCCGAGCCCGGCATCGCGGGGCGCGATGATCTCGCACCCAGCCGCCCGCGCGCCATCGGTCAGCCGCGCGATGCGCTCGGGCTGTTCAGGGCTGGGCTGGATCACGCCATTGGCCATGAAATGCTGCGGGTCATGCGCCCACTGGCGGTCGTCGAAAATGGCCTTCATCTGCCCTCTCCCTTCAATCTGTCAAACCCTGCCCGTGGCAGGCGCATCTGCGTCACGCGCGTCTGCGGCGCAAACCCCAACCGCTCGTAGAACCGGCGCGAGGCGGTGCTGTGGCCATAGACTGCCAGCGTCATCCACTCCGCGCCCCAGAGCGTGCCCGCCCGTCGCGCCACCTCGGCCAGCACCGCGCGTCCAAGCCCCTGCCCGCGCGTCGCGGCATCCACCCACAGATCCGAGACATACACCCCCGCCGCCCCCTGCGCGGTGGAAAACACCGGGCTGTAAAGCGCCGCGCCGGTCAGATCATCGACCATCGCCAAAAGCCCGTAAGCCGCAGGCGTGTCGCCCGTCAACCCGGCGCGCAAGGCGTCAAGGCCCGCCACATGGCGGTCGCCCAGATCGCGGCTCAGCGCGCGCAAGGCCCGATCCAGCAGGACCAGATCCGCCTCTGTCGTGACCGCGCGAAACTCCGTCACCATGCCTCAGATCACCGTCCGGTCCGCGCCCTTGAGGCGCAGCAGGCGGCGCGCGCCGTCCGCATCCACCACCTCGCGGCCCATCGCCTCGACGATGCCGCGCACCTTGGCGACCTGCTCGGCGTTGGAGCGCGCAAGCCTGCCGCGCGCGATGGTCAGGCTGTCCTCCAGCCCAACGCGCACATGCCCGCCCATCGCCGCCGCCTGCGCCGCCATCGGCATCTGGTGACGGCCCGCCGCCAGCACGGAAAACATGTAGTCATCGCCAAAGAGCTTGTCGGCGATGCGCACCATGTGTGTAAGGTTCTCGGGGTCCGGCCCCATGCCGCCCAGCACGCCGAACACGAACTGGATGAAATAGGGGGCCTCGATCAGGCCCCGGTCGGCGAAATGGCGCAGCATGTAGAGGTGCCCCAGATCGTAGCATTCGAATTCGAACCGCGCGCCGCGCTCCTGGCCCAGCTCGGTCAGGATGCGGGCGATGTCGCGCGGGGTGTTCTTGAACACCAGATCGTCGGAGCCCTCCAGAAACGGCTTTTCCCAATCGTGCCGCCAGTCGGTGATGCGCCCGGCCATCGGGTAGAGGGCGAAATTCATCGTGCCCATGTTGAGCGAGGCCATTTCCGGCGCGGCCTCTTTCGGGGCGGCGAGGCGGTCATCAAGCGTCATCACCGCGCTGCCCCCGGTCGAGAGGTTCAGCACCGCGTCGCAGCCCTGTTTCAGGCGCGGCAGGAAGGCGCGGAAATGCGCGGGGTCGGCGGAGGGCTGGCCCGTCGCGGGATCGCGCGCGTGCAGGTGCAGGATCGCCGCGCCGGCCTCTGCCGCGCCGATCCCCGCTTGCGCGATCTCGTCGGCAGTCACCGGCAGGTGCGGCGACATGCTCGGCGTGTGGATCGAGCCGGTGAGCGCGCAGGTGATGATGATCTCGCGCATTATACGGCCCGGTCCAGCGCGGGGCGGATTTCCTCGGTGAACTCTGCCAGCGAGGCATCGAGCATCTCGGTGATTTCATCGAGATGCGTCTCGGTCGCGATCATCGGCGGGGCGACGATGATATGATCGCCCTCGGTGCCATCGCGGGTGCGCCGCGAATAGACGATCAGCCCCTTGTCATAGGCGATCTGCACGAAGCGATCAAAGGCGCGCAGCCCCTTGGGCAGGGGGGCCTTGGTGCCCCGGTCGGCCATGAACTCGAACGCCGTGAGCAACCCCTTGCCGCGCACATCGCCGATGATGGCGTAGCGCTGCATCAGGCCCTCCAGCCGCTCTTTCAGCTTCCCCCCCATGCGCGCCGCGTTGCCCACCAGATCCTGCCGCTCGATCTCGTCGATCACGGCCAGACCGGCGGCGCAGGCCAGCGGGTTGCCGGCATAGGTAAAGCCATGCGCGAACCCGCCCGCATCGAGCACCGCCTCCACCAGCCGCTCATGCGCCACCATCGCGCCCAAGGGCACGTAACCGGCGGCAAAGCCCTTGGACATGACGATGATATCGGGGGCGAGGTTCCAATGCTCGGAGGCGAGGAACCTGCCGGTGCGCCCGGCGCCGGTCATCACCTCGTCGAGAATGAGCAGCACGCCGTATTTGCGGCAAATCTCCTGCACCCGCTCCATATATCCCTTGGGCGGCACCAGCGCCCCGGTCGAGGCCCCGCCAATCGGCTCGACGATAAAGGCCAGCACGCTGTCGGGGCCTTCCTCCAGTATCTTCGCCTCCAGCATGTCGGCATAGTGGTGGCCGGTGGCCTCATCCTCGGGATCGAGCCCGTCGAGATAGGCGCGGGGCGCGGGGATTTTCGGCATCATTCGCATCATCGGCGCGAACGGCTCTGTCAGCGGCGCGTAAGAGGTGATCGCCAGCGCCCCCAGCGTGCAGCCGTGATAGGAGGGCGCGCGGCTGATGATCTTCCAGCGGCTGCCCTCGCCTGTGGCCAGCGCATATTGCCGCGCCAGCTTCATCGCCGATTCCACCGCCTCGGACCCGCCCGAGACAAAGAACACCCGGTTGAGGCCCTCGGGGGACAAGGCGGCGGTCTTGGCGGCGAGTTTCTCCGATGCCTCGGTCTCGAAATGCAACCGGTAGCCGAAGGTGGATTTCTCCATCTGGCGGCGCATCGCCTCCAGCACGTTCTCGTTGGAATGGCCGATATTGCAGACCATCGCGCCGCTTGACCCGTCAAGATAGCGCTTGCCGTCCACGTCCCACATATAAACGCCGCGCGCCTGATCGAGCACCGGCTTGCGCCCGCGCCCCTGGTAGAAAAGATGAGAGGGTTTCACGTTCATTCCATTATCCCGGAAGCGCCGCGCAATCCTGCGGGCGCAAATGCAGATGAACCGCGTCGCCCGCGGCAAAGGGGTGTTCGTCGATCATGTTGATGGCCTGCAACTGCGCGTCGCCCGCGCGCACGAAATAGCGCACGGCCTGGCCCTGGTAATCCACCGTCTCTACCGTGGCGGGGACCGAGATGGTGCCCTCGGGGGCGGGGCCCTTGGCCAGCAGCAGCTTTTCGGCGCGCAGGACCAGCTTGGCGGGGCCTGTGCCGGTGAGGTTGGGAGCCTTGGCCGCAGGCACTTTGATCCGGCCAAAGGTCGATTCTTCTAGCATCACCGCCCCGGCATGGTCGGTGCATTTCGCCGTCAGGATGTTGGACGCGCCGAGGAAATTGGCCACGAATTCCGAGGCGGGGGTGTTGTAGACCTCCTCGGGCTTGCCCACCTGCTCCACCCGGCCCTCGGACATCACCACGATCAGGTCCGACATCGCCAGAGCCTCGGACTGATCGTGCGTGACAAAGACGGTGGTGACGCCGATACGCTCCTGAATGCGCTTCAACTCCACCCGCATATCCTCGCGCAGGTTGGCGTCGAGCGCCGAAAGCGGCTCGTCCAAGAGCAGAACATCCGGCTCGATCACGATGGCGCGGGCCAGCGCGATGCGCTGTTGCTGCCCGCCCGACAGCTCCTTGGGGTAGCGGTCGGCGACATGGGGCAATTGCACGAGGTCCAGCGCCGCCTGCACCTTGGCGGGGATGTCGGATTTCGGCACGTCGCGGTATTTGAGGCCAAAGGCCACGTTCTCGGCCACGGTCTTGTGCGGGAAAAGCGCGTAATTCTGGAACACGAGGCCCAGGTTACGCTTGTGGATGGGCACGTCGTTGACGCGGCGGCCGCCGATCAGGATCTCGCCCTCGGTCGGGTCAAGCAGCCCGGCGATCATCCGCAGGTTGGTGGTCTTGCCACAGCCCGAGGGGCCGAGCAGCGTGACGAACGCCCCTTCGGGGATTTCCAGCGTGGTGCGATGCACGGCGGTGAGGGCACCGAACCGCTTGACGATATTGTTGAGGGTGACGGCGCTCATTGGCGGCCTCCTGTCAGGATGGGCCGCGCCCCGGCTCGGGGGCGCGGCGGCGGCTCAATACCCGCGCTGCACGCGGCTGAAGGTCTCGGACCAGTCCGCCTCATGGCCGTTCCAGTAGGTCGGATTGGCAAAGGTGAGCGAGGCGAGCGTGCCGGTGGGGTCATAGGCCGGCAGGGTCGGGATCTTGGCCCCCAGATCGACCTTGGTGCCATCGAGCGCGGGCGGATAGTTCTGCCCCTCGGCCACCGCGATCGAGGTCTCGGGCGCGAGCATGAAGTTCAAGAGTTCCTCGCAGGCCTCGACCGGGCTGCCCTTGAGCACATGCAGGCATTCCTGCCAGGCGAAACTGCCCGGCGCGTCGTAATAGCCGATATCGTGGCCCTGCTGTTGCAGCGCGGCGATGCGGCCTGACCAGCCCTCGGTGACATAGATTTCCTCTTCGGCCAGAAGGCTCATCAGCTCTGCCCCCGAGGACCAGTATTTCAGCGCCAGGTCGCGGTGGCTGCGGATCGCGTTCCAGACCGCCTCCATATCCTGAATGTTGTTCGGGTCTTGCCCGGTCTGGAGCGCGCCATACCAGATGCGCGTGCGCCAGTCGCCCCAACCGCCGATCTTGCCCTTCAATGCCTCGTCGATGAGGATCGACGCGCCTTTCTCCTTCATCTCCTCGTCCGAGATATACTTGCGGTTATAGGCAAGCCCCGTGGTGCCGTAATCATAGGGGACCGCCGAGAGGTAATCGGGCGTCACCCCCCGGAACGCGTTGGTGAGCGCATCCATCACCAGGAACATGTTGGGGATGTTGTCGAGGTTGAGTTCCACCGTCAGGCCGAAATTGACATAGCGGGCATAGTCGAACACGCCCGACAGATGCGCGATGTTGTATTCCCCCTCCTGGCTGGAGCGGACCTGCGCGAGGTACTCGTCGCCACCCGCGAAGGTGCCATCGACCACGGTAATGCCGGTGGCCGCCGTGTAGGGGTCAAAGGCGTGTTTGCGGAACGCCTCCGACACCACGCCGCCCCAGCCGTCGAAACGCACCTGTTTCACCGCCTGCGCGTGGGCGAATTTGGCAAACGGCGTCTGCACGCCGTAAGCCAGCCCCGCCGCGCCGATCAGGCCGAGGAAATTACGCCGGTCCAGATCGCCGTTGCGGTATCGGTCGAGAAGGCGCTCGTATCTCTTGGTGTTGTCCATTGTCATATCTCCTTGTCGAGGGTTGGGGCGGTTCTTAGGCGCCGCCTTTCATGGCGAGTTTGCGGGCCACCGCCGCACCGAGCAGCGGCAGGCCCACGGTCATCACGATCATCACCGTGCCAAGCGCGTTGATCTCGGGGCTGATCGAATTGCGCAGCATCGAGAATATCTGCGTCGGCACTGTCTCCACCCCGCCCGGCTTCCAGAAGAGCGTGCCGGTGATGTCGTCAAAGCTGATGGTGAAGGCGAAAAGCGCGCCCGCGGCCACGGCGGGCAGCATCAGCGGCAGGGTGACGGCAAAGAATGTCTGCACCGGGCTTGCCCCGAGGCTCAGCGCCGCCTCCTCCACGTCGCGCTTGATCGAGACCAGCCGCGCCTGAACCACCAGGATCACGAATGGCAGGGTAAAGATCACATGGCCCGCGAGCAGCAAGGCAAAGCTCTTGCCAAGGCCGAGCCAGTTGAGAAACAGCAGGAGCGCCACTGCCAGCACCACCTCTGGCACCAGGATGGGCGCGATCAGCAGCGTGGTGATCGTGTTGCGGCCCGGCACGTTGTAGCGCACCAGCGCGAGGCTTGCGAGGATGCCCAGCGTGGTCGAGATCACCGCCGTCATCAGCCCCAGCACGATGGACGTGCGAAAGGCGCGCATCACCGCGTCATTGTTCCACAGTGCCTCGAACCAGCGCAGCGACATGCCGGTCATCGGGAAACTGCCGAACTGGTTGGCGTTGAACGACAACAGCACCACCACCGCCACCGGCAGGAACATGAAACCATAGACCAGAACGGTCCAGATGCGGATCGCCTGCCAGCCCATCAGCCCAAGCCCTTCGCCAGTTGCGCCATGCCGAGATAGCGGTTGTAGATCGCCACAAGCACCCCCAGCACCATCAGCAGCAAGAGCGACAGCGCCGAGCCGAGCGGCCAGTTGAGTTGCGTGATGATCGCCTCGAACACCAGATTGGCGAACATCGCATCCGTCGGCCCGCCAAGGATCACCGGGGTGATATAGGTGCCCGCGCCCAGCACGAAGCACAGCAAGCCGCCCGCCGCCAGACCGGGCAGCGACAGCGGCAGGGTGACCTGGGTAAAGGCCTGCCACCGGGTCGCGCCAAGCGAATTGGCGGCATCCTCAAGGTTGGTGTCGATGCCCTCAAGGCTCACATAGACATTGAGCACCATGAAGGGCAGCAGGAAATGCACGAGGCCAAGGATCACGGTTGCCTCGTTATAGAGCATCTGCATCGGCTCGGAGATGATCCCGAGCGACAAAAGCAGGGTGTTGAGCGCGCCCGAGGTGCCGAGAATGTTGATCCAGCTCATCGTGCGGATGATGTAGCTGATCCAGAACGGCAGCATCAAAAGCAGCAGCAGCACCATCTTGTTGCCGCGCGACCGGGCGATGAAATAGGCCGCCGGATAGCCCATCAGCGCGCAGATAACCGTGGTGATCGCCGCGATTTTCAGCGTGTTCAGCAGGATGTCGCGATAGAACCGGTCGCTGAGCGCCTTTTGCCAGTTGTCGAGGTAGAAGCCCACCGTATCCGCCCCCACCGAAGAGCGCAGCCAGAACGAATAGACCACGATGAATGTCAGCGGAATGATGAGCAACAGCAGCACCGCGCCCAAGGCGGGTGAAAGCAGTATCCACGGCTGTCTTGCCTCGCGGGCCTCGACCGACATGCGTCTCCCTTTCATGGCACCCGTCCAGTGCGGGCTTGCCACGAGGGTGCAAAGCGGGCCATCATTAATCAAATAGATAATAAGAATTGTGACAATAGATGAAATCTATGGAAACCCGCCACAGCCCCGAACGCATCATGCGCGAGATGGATTGGAACCTCTTGCGCAGCTTCGTCGTGCTGGCGCAATCGCGCTCTGTCACCGATGCCGCGAACCGGTTGCGCCTGACGCAGCCTTCGGTCTCTACCGCTTTGAAACGGCTTGAAAATAGGGTTGGAAAGCGCCTCATCCACCGCGCGCCGGGGCGGTTCGAGCTGACCGAGGCGGGCGAGGTGCTCTATCGCGAGGCGCTCGACATCCAGGGCGCGATCCTGCGGCTCTCGACGCTCATGCGCGACATGACCGACGAGGTGACGGGGCATGTGCGGGTGTCGCTGGCAAGCCATGTGATCTGCCCGCTTTTCGATCAGGTGCTGGCGGCGTTCCACAAGGAAAACCCGCGCGCGACGCTCTCGATCGAGGTGCATTCCTCGGCGCAGGCGATCGAGACGGTCTCGGCGCGCTCGGCGTCGTTTGCCATCTGCCTGGTGCACAAGCGCAACCCGAGGCTGGAATATCTGCGGCTTTACCGTGAATTCTTTGGCCTCTTTTGCGGCCCGCCGCATCCGCTTTTCGGGCGGCGCGACCTGTCGCGCGCCGATCTTGCGGGGCAAAGCGCCGTCAGCTTCGAGACCGACCGCTTGCAGGATGCGCTGAAGCCCGTGACGCTGATGCGCGCGCAGGCGGAACTCGGCGATCAGATCATCGCCACGTCGAGCCATCTGGAGGAGGTGCGCCGCATGATCGTCGCCGGGCTCGGCATCGGCCCGCTGCCGCTTCATGTCGCCGCGCGCGATGTGCGCGACGGGCTCTTGTGGCAATTGCCGCCCTATGACCAGACGGCGGCGGTGGATGTGCACGTGGTGTGGAACCCGCAAGCGGTGCTCAATCGCGCGGAACAGGCGCTGCTTGCCGGCCTGCGCGCCGGGATCGAGGCCACCCCGATAGAGGAGCGCACCTATCGCTAGGGCGTGCCACCTGAGGCAAAGGCGCGGTCTTCATGTGCATGGCAGGACTGGACACGGGGCCGGAATCCGGGTCTTTTCCCGACCGAGACGGAGGAGCGCCATGACCACAGCCCTGATTACCCACCCCGATTGCCTGAACCACGAGACACCAGAGGGCCATCCCGAGCAGGTGGCCCGGCTGGCCCATGTGCTGGCGGCGCTGGAGGGCAAGGCGGTGACGCGCATCACCGCCCCGATGGTGGCCGAGGATGACCTGTTGCGCGTGCACCCCAAGGCCTATCTCGACAGCATCCGCGCCGCCGCCCCCACTGAGGGCCTCGCGCAGATCGACGCCGATACCTGGATGTCACCCGGCAGCCTATCTGCTGCGCATCGCGCGGCGGGCGGGGCGGTGCGCGCGGTCGATCTGGTGCTGGGGGGCGAGGCGGGCCGCGCCTTTGTCGCCGCGCGCCCGCCGGGGCACCATGCCGAGCGCGAGACGGCGATGGGGTTTTGCCTGTTCGGCAACGTGGCGATTGCCGCCAAACATGCGCTGGATCACCACGGCCTTGCCCGCGTGGCGGTGGTGGATTTCGACGTGCATCACGGCAACGGCACGCAAGACCTGCTCGAAGACGAGCCGCGCGCGCTGTTCATTTCGTCGCATCAGTTCCCGCTCTGGCCCGGCACCGGCACCGCGGATGAGACCGGCCCGCATGACACGGTGGTGAACCTGCCGATTGCGCCGGGCACCGGCTCGCAGGAATTCCGGCGGCTTTACGAGGAAAAGGTGTTTCCCCGCGTCAGGGATTTTGCCCCCGAGCTGATCCTCGTCTCGGCGGGGTTCGACGCGCATCGCGCCGACCCGCTGGCGGAATTGCAGCTTGAGACCGCGGATTTCGCCTGGATCACCGACCGGCTTTGCGACTTGGCCGATGACTGCTGCGGCGGTCGGCTGGTGAGCTGCCTTGAGGGCGGCTATGACCTCGATGCGCTGGCCGAGAGTGTGGCGGCGCATGTCGACGTGCTCATCGCGCGCGACGCGGGCTGATCGGGTGCGCGCCGGTCTGACCTTGCTGTGCCTCGCCTATGTGCTGAGCCAGTTTTTCCGCGCCTTCCTCGCGGTGCTGAGCGGCCCGCTGGAGCGTGATCTGGGGGCCTCGCCCGACGATCTGGCCTTTGCGTCGGGCCTGTGGTTTCTGGTTTTCGCCGTGATGCAACTTCCCGTCGGCTGGGCGCTTGACCGGATCGGGCCACGCCGCACGACGGCCGCGCTGCTTTTGGTTGGCGGGGGAGGGGGGGCCGCGCTTTTCGCGCTGGCCACGGCACCGCTGCATATCAGCCTCGCGATGGCGCTGATCGGGGTGGGCTGCGCGCCGGTGCTGATGGCGTCCTATTATATCTTTGCGCGGCAATTCGCGCCCGCGCGCTTTGCCACGCTGGCGGCGCTCATGCTTGGGGTGGGATCGGTCGGAAACCTCGTGGCCGCATGGCCGATGGCGCTGGCCGCCGAGACCATAGGCTGGCGCGCGGCGCTCTGGGGGCTGGCGGCACTGTCGGCGGTGGTGGCGCTGGGGATTGCGATGCTGGTGCGCGACCCCGAGGCGGTGACCGGCGAGGCACGCGGCTCGGTGTTCGATCTGCTGAAAATGCCCGCGCTCTGGGCGATCCTGCCGCTGATGTTCGTGGCCTACGCGCCCTCGGCGGCGTTGCGCGGCCTCTGGGCCGGGCCCTATCTGCGCGATGTGTTCGCGCTCGATACCGGCGCTGTGGGTCAGGCAACGCTGGTGATGGGCGTGGCGATGATCGCGGGCACCTTCACCTATGGCCCGCTTGACCGGCTGATGGGCAGCCGCAAATGGGTGATTTTCGGCGGCAACCTCCTGGCCATGCTCGCGCTGGTCGCGCTCATTCTCTGGCCGGACCGGGGGCTTGGCCTGTCGGTGGCGCTTCTGGCGGTGGTCGGCTTTGCCGGGGCGTCCTTCCCGGTGATCGTGGCGCATGGCCGCGCCTTCATCCCGGCACATCTGGCGGGGCGGGGGGTGACGCTGCTCAATCTCTTCGGCATCGGCGGCGTCGGCGTGGCGCAGTTCGTCACCGGGCCGCTTCATGCCTCTGCCGCGGCGCAGGGCGCGGTGGCGGGACATGTGGCGATTTTCGCGCTTTTTGCCGGGGCGCTGGCGCTGGGTCTGGCGATCTATCTCTTCAGTCGCGACAACATGGGCTGAGCGCGGCCCCTTTCACATCGCCAGCAATCCCTGTATGACCCGCTCCGCAACCCCAGCTTTGGAGGCATCACCATGGGTTACAGGATCGCCGTCGTCGGCGCCACGGGCAACGTGGGCCGCGAAATGCTCAACATCCTGGCCGAGCGCCAGTTTCCGGTGGACGAGATCGCAGCACTCGCGTCGCGCCGCTCGCTCGGCACCGAGGTGAGCTTTGGCGACCGAACGCTCAAGACCTTGGACCTTGACGCCTTTGATTTCACCGGCTGGGATATGGCGCTTTTCGCCATCGGCTCGGATGCAACCAAGATCTATGCGCCGCGTGCGGCCAAGTCGGGCTGCGTGGTGATCGATAACTCGTCGCTTTATCGCTACGACCCCGACGTGCCGCTTGTCGTGCCGGAGGTGAACCCCGAGGCGGTGCTGGGCTATGCCAAGAAGAACATCATCGCCAATCCCAACTGCTCCACCGCGCAGATGGTGGTGGCGCTGAAGCCCCTGCACGACCGCGCCCGGATCAAGCGCGTGGTGGTCTCGACCTATCAATCGGTCTCCGGCTCTGGCAAGGAGGCGATTGACGAGCTGTGGGACCAGACCAAGGCGGTCTATAACCCGACCGACAATTACCAAGCCAAGGTCTATCCCAAGCAGATCGCCTTCAACGTCATTCCGCATATCGACGTGTTCATGGAGGACGGCCAGACCAAGGAAGAATGGAAGATGGTCGCCGAGACCAAGAAGATCGTCGACCCCGCGATCAAGCTCACCGCGACCTGCGTGCGCGTGCCGGTCTTTGTCGGCCATTCCGAGGCGATCAATATCGAGTTCGAGGACCATCTCGACGAGGCCGAGGCCCGCGACATCCTGCGCGAGGCCCCCGGCATCATGGTGATCGACAAGCGCGAGGATGGCGGCTATGTCACGCCCATCGAATGCGTCGGCGATTACGCCACTTTCATCAGCCGCATCCGCCAGGACCCCACCATCGACAACGGCATCAACCTGTGGTGCGTTTCCGACAACCTGCGCAAGGGTGCCGCCCTCAACGCCGTGCAGATCGCCGAGACGCTGGGGCAGCGGGTTCTGAAAAAGGGCTGAGCCCCGGACGGGGACAAGACTGGCGGGCAATTCTGGCGGGCACGTCTTCGGGCGTGCCCGCGCGCGTTTGCGGGCCGGCGCGACGCGCCCATGGGACATAACGCCGCCGCCGCGATGCTGGCACGGGACGGCGTTATGGCGTAGCCATGACAAACTTGGAACAGCCTTGCGAAAACCACCTGTCATGCCCGACCCCTCCCCCGTGATCGCCGACACACGGCCCCCGACCCGCAGGCCCGTTTTCGACACGCTGCTGCTGTCGCTCGTGATCGCCAATATCCTGGCGCTGATCGTGTTTCACATGCTGCAAACGGACGTGTTCCACACCGTCTATGCCATCGAGGACGGACCGGCGGAATGGGCCACGACGGTGCTGTTACTTGCCTCCTTCACGGTGCTGGCGCGGCAGGTCGGACGCTTTGCCGCAGCGGGCAAGGGGCGGGGGCCGAGACGGCAAAGGCGCGCGCCCGGCTCTTGATGCGCGCCGCCGCATGGGATACCGGCCTGCCATCGCAGACCTGATGAAAAGGCCCCGGACATGCCGCGCCTCACCGATCGCTCGCATCTGAGCCATGCCGATGTCGTGCTCTTCGGGCTTGGCTATGCCACGCTGATCTTCACCGTGATCTACTACGTCACCGGCCTGCACGCGGCGTTTCGCGCAGGCTTTGCCATCGAGGATGGGCCAGTGGAATGGGGCACGGCGGTGTGCCTGCTCTTGTCGTCGCTGGTCTTGGTGCGCAACGCGGTGGCGCTGCGCGGGCGCGGGGTGGTTTTGGTGGCGCTGACGGCGCTTTACGCGCTCGCCTTCTTCTTTGCGGCGGGAGAGGAGATTTCCTGGGGCTACCGGCTGTTTGACCGCGCGGCACCGGCGTTCTTTGTCGAGAACAACGCGCAGGGAGAAACCAATCTCCACAATCTCGTGGTGGGCGATGTCAAGCTGGTGAAGACGGTGTTCGGCGGCGGGCTGTCGCTGGTGATCCTGCTCTACCTGCTGGTTTTGCCGCTGGTTTACGGACGGATCGGGGGGCTGGGCCGGATCGTCGACCGGCTGGCCATCCCGGTCGCGGACACGCGGCACATGATCCTGGCGCTGGCGGCCACGGTGGTGATCCTCGCGGTGCAGATGATGACCAAGTGGGAAAGCTATGAATTCGTGTTCAGCCTGCTCACGGTGTCGATCTTTCTGCGCCCGCACAACGCGGCACAGGTGACATAAGGCCGCCGCCCCGCAGGGTTGCCTCTGGCGCGCGCCCGCGCGACAGTGACGGGCGGCAGAGGCGGAGAGGCAGATATGGCAGGGCTTGAGGATCGGATCGCACAGGGGCGCGGCGACATGCCCGCCGACACGGTGCTGCGCGGCGGCGAGGTGTTCGACCTCATCACCGGGGCGATGATCGCGGGCGACGTGGCGATCTGCGGCGATACCATCGTGGGTATCGGCGCGGCCTATGAGGGGCGCGAGGTGATCGACGTGAGCGGCCTCATCCTCGTGCCCGGCTTCATCGACACGCATCTGCATATCGAAAGCTCGCTGGTCACGCCGCTGGAGTTCGACCGCTGCGTGGCCCCGCGTGGCGTCACCACCGCGATCTGCGACCCGCACGAGATCGCCAATGTGCTGGGCCTCGACGGTATCCGCTATTTCCAGGAGGCGAGCGCGCACACGCTGATGGATATCCGGGTGCAGCTGTCCTCCTGCGTGCCCTCCACCGATATGGAAACGTCCGGGGCCGAGATCGGGGCGCAGGATTTGCGCGAGGTGATGGAGCACCCCTCGGGCATCGGGCTCGCCGAGGTGATGAACTATCCCGGCGTGATCCACCGCGACGCGGGCATGATGGCCAAGCTGCGGCTCTTCGAGGGTGGCCATATGGATGGGCATTGCCCGCAGCTTTCGGGCCGTGACCTCAACGCCTATTGCGCGGCGGGTATCCGCACCGAGCATGAAGCGACGACCGAGGCCGAGGCGCTGGAAAAGCTGCAACGCGGGATGCGGGTGCTTATCCGCGAGGGATCGGTGAGCAAGGATCTGGCCGCGCTTGGCCCGCTTTTGAGCGAGATCACCGCGCCCTATATGTGCCTGTGCACCGATGACCGAAACCCGCTCGATATCGGCGAGGAGGGGCATCTCGACCACATGATCCGCACGCTGATCGCGCGCGGGGCGTCGCCGCTCGCGGCCTATCGCGCGGCGTCGCTGTCGGGGGCAGAGGCGTTCGGGCTGCGCGACCGGGGGCTGATCGCACCGGGGCGGCGGGCCGATATCGTCGCGCTCGGATCGCTCGAGGCCTGCGACGCGCGGCTGGTGCTGTGCGGCGGCGTGGTGGCGGATGCGGCGGCGTTCGGCGCGCGCGGCACTGTGGCCCCGGTGGGGCGGCACTCGGTCAAGGCACCGACCGTGACGCCGCAGGATTTCCGCCATACCGGCAACCGGGCAGAGACGGATGTGATTGGCATTCTCGAGGGCAAGATCCTCACCGAGCACCTGCTTGAGGAGATCGTGCCCGAGGATGGCGACAAGCGCCCCGATGTGGCCCGCGACCTGCTGCGCATCGCGGTGGTCGAGCGGCACGGGCGCAACGGCAATATCGCCACCGGTTTCGTGCGCGGATTCGGCCTGAAAGCGGGGGCGATTGCCTCGACCGTCTGCCACGACCATCACAACATCGCCTGTGTCGGCGTGGATTACGACGACATGGCCGTGGCGGTGAACCGGATGGCCGCGATAGAGGGCGGTTTCGTCGTGGTCGAGGGCGGCCGCGTGCTGGCCGAATTGCCGCTGCCGGTGGCCGGGCTGATGAGCCTCGAGCCGTTCGAGGCGGTGCGCGAGCGGCTGGTGGCGCTGCGCGCGGCGGCGAAATCGCTGGGCGTGGGGCTGCACGAGCCGTTTTTGCAACTGGCGTTTCTCGCGCTGCCGGTGATCCCGGCGCTCAAGATTACCGACCGGGGGCTGGTGGACGTGGTGCGCTTCGAGGTGATCGGGTAGGGAGGGGGGCGTTGAAATTTGGCGATGAGCCGCGCGGTCGCTGGGCCGGGGACTAGCGATGCAACGGTTGGAACTGCCGCTTTATGCCAGCCAAACCTGTGTGACACCGATAGGATGCGCTCCATATCAAAATCGCTAGGCCGCGGGACGGCCCAGCGATGGCGCGGCGGGCTTCGCCCTTGTTCCGCGCCGGGGCCAAGCCTTCAACGTCCGCAATAGCCCGATACCCCCCTGCCCCGCTCAGAACGCCTTGAAGGTAAGCGTCGTCTCGGTCCGTTCGATCCCGTCGATATCAAGCAGGTTGTCGTTGATATATTTGCCGATATCCGCGTCTTCGGGCACGTAGAGCTTCATCAGAAGGTCGAACGGGCCGGAGGTGGAATGCAGTTCCGAGTGGATTTCCCGGAGCGCGATATCCTCGGCGACGCGGTAGGACTGGCCGGGCTTGCAGCGGATATTGATGAAGACGCAGCGCATGAAGGCTCTCCCGGTGTGGTGGTCGCTGGTGCGAGTATTTCCGCAACGCGCGCGATTGTCCATGACCTCAGCACGGGGTGAGGATGGGCCGCAAAAGCGCCAGCGGATGCGCGCGGAGCGAGAGGCGCAGCGCGGCGTAATCCTCGACCATCTCTTCGCCAAGGCTCATCGCGGGCAGGTTTGCAGCAGGCTCGATGATCCCCTCGCCATCCAGATCGCGCGCGAAAAGCGGCAGCGGATCGGGGCTGCGGATCGCGCGCGCCTGCCAAAGCGCGTCGCGCCGCGACAGGCCGCAGGCGGCAAAGGCGTCGGCCTCGGCCAGCCGCGCGATGAGCGCGGGCGCGAGCCCCGCGCGCCGCCACAGATCTTCTGGCCCGAGATAACCATTGCCGCGCGCCGCCGCGATCCAATCAGCCTCGGCGCGCGCCAGCCCGCGCACCTGCCGCAACCCCAGCCGCAGCGCCAGCCCGCCGCGCCCGTCCGGCTCTAGCGTGTTGTCCCAGCACGAGGCGTTGACGCAGACGGGCCGCACCGTCACGCCATGCTCGCGCGCATCGCGCACGATCTGCGCGGGCGCGTAGAACCCCATCGGCTGCGAATTCAACAGCGCACAGGCGAAGATCGCCGGATGGTGGCACTTGATCCAGGCGCTGGCATAGACCAGCAGGGCAAAGCTTGCCGCGTGGCTCTCGGGAAAGCCGTAGCTGCCAAACCCCTCGATCTGTGAAAAACAGCGCTCGGCGAAGTCCATGTCATAGCCGTTCTGCGCCATGCCGCGCAGGAACCGCGCGCGAAATTCGCCGACATGGCCATGTTTCTTGAACGTCGCCAGCGCGCGGCGCAGGCGGTCGGCCTCCTCGGGCGAGAACCCCGCGCCGATGATGGCGATCTGCATCGCCTGTTCCTGAAAAAGCGGCACGCCCAGCGTCTTGCCCAGCACACGACCCAAGGCGTCAGAGGGGAAACTTACCGCCTCCTCGCCATTGCGGCGGCGGATATAGGGGTGGACCATGTCGCCCTGAATGGGACCGGGCCGGATGATCGCCACCTGGATCACCAGATCGTAGAAGGTGCGCGGGCGCATCCGGGGCAGGAAATTCATCTGCGCGCGGCTTTCGACCTGGAACACACCGAGGCTGTCGGCGCGCCCCAGCATCGCGTAAACGCGCGCATCCTCGGGCGGCAGGGTGGCGAGGGTATAGGCCTGCCCGCGATACTCGGCCAGCAGAAGAAACGCCTTGCGGATGCAGGTCAGCATCCCCAGCGCCAGCACATCGACCTTGAGGATGCCAAGCGTGTCGATATCGTCCTTGTCCCAGCAGATCACCGTGCGCTCTTCCATCGCCGCGTTCTCGATCGGCACCAGCTCGTCCAGCCGGTCGGCGGCGATGACAAACCCGCCGACATGCTGGCTGAGATGCCGGGGAAAGCCGATGATCTCGTCCACCAGATCGAGCGTCAGGGCAAGGCGGCGGTCGCGCGGGTCAAGCCCAAGCTCGGCCAGCCGCGCCGCATCGGGCCGCCGCCCGCCGCCCCATATCTGCGAGGAGATTGCCGCCAGCAGGTCTTCGGGCAGGCCCATGGCGCGGCCCACCTCGCGGATGGCGCGTTTGGCGCGGTAATGGATCACCGTGGCGCACAGCCCGGCGCGGTGCCGCCCGTAGCGCGCGTAAATCCACTGGATCACCTCCTCGCGGCGCTCATGCTCGAAATCCACGTCGATATCGGGCGGCTCGTCGCGCGCCTCGGATACGAACCGCTCGAACACCATGGTGCCGATTTCGGGGGAAACGCTGGTCACGCCAAGGCAGTAGCACACCACCGAATTGGCCGCCGATCCGCGCCCCTGGCACAGGATGCCGCGCGACCGGGCAAAGGCGACCACCTCGTTGACGGTCAGGAAATAGGGCTCATAGCGCAGCTTGGCGATGAGGGTGAGTTCATGCTCCATCATCGCGCGCACGCGGGCGGGCGCGCCTTGCGGATAGCGCCAGCCAAGCCCCTCTTCCGCCAGCCGCCGCAGCCGCGCGGTGGGGGTCTCGCCCCCCTCCGCCTCGCTGGGATAGTCGTGGCGCAGCGCGTCGAGCGAGAAGGTGAGTTGGTTGGCCAGCGCGGCGGCGCGGTCCACCGCCCCCTCGTGGCCTTTGAAGAGGCGGCGCATCTCCGCCTCCGAACGCAGGCGCCTTTCGGCATTGGGCAGGGCGGCGCGGCCCAGCCGCTCTACCGTCACCCCGAGCCGGATCGCGCTCAGCACATCGGCCATGCGGCGGCGGCTGGCTCGGTGCATCAGCGGGCAGGCGGCGGCGATGGTGGGCAGGCCCAGCCGCGCCGCGACCCGCGCCAGCCGGTCAAATCGCGGCCCGTCGCGCCCGTCGTAATGCGGGTTGAGCAGCAGGTGCAGCCGGTCATGGACCCGCGCCTTGATCTGCCGCGCCTGATCCTGCCAGCCGGGCGCGCTCTCGGGATGCAATAGCAGATGCAGGCCCGCCGCCCCCTCCAGCACATCCTTGAGCGCCAGATCGCAGCCCCCCTTGGCCGCCCGCCGCCGCCCCAGCGTCAAGAGCCTGCAAAGCCGCGCCCAGCCCTGCCGGTCCTCGGGCAGCGCGGTGAGCGTGAGGCCATCGCGCAGCACCAGCCGTGCGGCGGGGATGAGGCGCGGCGTGTTGGCCCAATCGGGCACCATGGGCCGGGGCGCAGGCGGGCCATAAAACCCCTCCCGCGCCTCCCACGCCTGCCGCTCGCGCACCTGCCGCGCGATCTCGCGCGCGCGGGCATGGGCGCGCACGATGCCGGCCACCGAATTCACATCGGCAATCGCCACGCCCGCAAGGCCAAGGGCGGCGGCACGCTCGATATACTCCTCGGGATGCGCGGCCCCGGTGAGAAAGGTGAAGTTCGAGATGGCGCAAAGCTCGGTGAACATCGGGATCGATTCGGTCAGGCAGCGACGCTCGATTATATTCACGTTTTGTTCTTGTCGCCACTCCCGCTCAATCGCCGTGGCTCTGGTCATAGCCGTTGCGCGCCGGGCTGCGCCATGCGGCGAGCGATCCGGCCTTGGGCGCGAATACCTCGACCTTGAGCGGAAAGCACGCCGCCGCGTCGCTTGTATGCTCGGACGAGCAATCGCCGCCGGGGCAGGCGCTCAGCGCGCCAAGCAGGTCGATCTCGGCGAAGAATTCCAGATAATCGCCGGGGCGCACGGGGCTGGCCTTCATGAAATATTGCCCGGTGTCGCGGGTAAAGCCGGTGCACATGAACACATTCAGCACGTCATGCACATGGCGCTCCGCCTCTGCCCTCTGCACGCCCAACTCCGCCGCCAAGGCACGCGTGAGGTTGGAGTGGCAGCAATGGTGATACTGCACCCCGCTCAGCAGGTTGCCGGTATAGGGATCGCAGCGCGTGCCGATCACGTCATGGACCGATCCGCCATATTCGTCGATGCCATACCAGCCCAGCGTATCCTCGATGATCGTCGCCATCGGGCGCAGATGCGGAAACGACGACCAGAGCCGCTCGCCGGTGGTCACATGCGTGCCATGCAGCGCGCGCGTCTTGCCGGAATAGAACCGCTCCGACAGGTCGGCTGCGTTCCACAGGTTGAGATCGCCCACCTGCGGGCCGTCAACGCTCGTGATGCGAAAGACCTGCCCCGAGGCCACGCGAAAGCAGGCCGCCTCGCGCGGGGGCACGATCACCTCGGCGATCTTCTCCGCGCCCTGCCGCGCGGCGCGGTAAAGCGCCAAGTCGGGCCGGGGCAGCGTATCATTGGGATAGCAGATCACGGGAGCCACGGCGCGGCGGGCGGCGGCATCGGCGGGGGTTTGCGGCATGGCTCAGGGTCTCCGGCGGCTGGGATCATGACAGACAGTCGGCGCGCCGCCCCCGGATGTAAAGACCTCCGCCCCGCAGGCCACGCAGTGCCAGCGCACCCGCAGATCGCAACCGCCCACCCGGTATTCCCGCCAGCGGCAGCCCCGCGTCGCGCGGTTTGAAAACACCGCCACGAGGATGAATGCCACGATCAGCCCGACGACAACGATCACGGCCCTAGCCTTTGGCCATCTCTGCGATCATCTCGCCGAACTTGCTGTAGGTGTGGGTCTGATCCTCGGGGCGGGTGCCCTTGGCGTGGTGCCCTTCGGGCGCGGTGGCATAGTCGAAATTGACGCCCACCCCCTCGATGATCCGGTTCATCATGTTGAACAGCGCGCAGACCTGCACCGCCTCGTAAAGCGCCGCCTCGGACCAGCCGGCATCATAGACGGCCCTAGCGTCGCGTGCGACCAGCTTGCTGGGCAGGTTGTTGAGCTTGGCCACATAGGCAAGGATCGGGCGCAGCTTGTCATCCACTGGGGCGTTGTCAAAATCCTCGATCAGCGCGTCAATCAGCGCGCCATCAATCCCGAACACCTCGGCATAGGCGCGATGCGCGCCTGCGCAAAAGGTGCAGGCGTTGAGGGCCGAAACATAGGTGGCGATCAATTCACGCTCGCCCACGCTCAACTCCCCCTCGCCGCGCAACAGCCCGTCGGTATAGACCATGAGCGGCTGCACATTCTCGGGAAAGCGCGCGTAAAGATCGCTCAGATGCGCGGGATCGGGCAGGCTGGGGAGGAAGGGCATGGCGTGTCTCCTTGTGATGGGTTTTGCCCAAGTCATAGACGGCCCCGCGCGGAATTTGTAGGACGTGCCGGGGCGCTGTCGCGGTTGTGATCGGCGGCGCGAGAGAAGGATACCGCCATGACCCTCTACATCGACGCCGATGCCTGCCCGGTCAAGGACGAGGCCGAGCGGGTGGCCACGCGGCACGGGCTGCGGATGTTTGTTGTCTCCAATGGCGGGTTGCGGCCATCGCGCAATCCGCTGGTGGAGATGGTGATCGTGTCCGATGGGCCGGACGTGGCCGATATGTGGATCGCCGAGCGCGCGGGGCCGGGGGATGTGGTGGTGACCGGGGATATTCCGTTGGCGGCGAAATGCGTGGCGGCGGGGGCCTTGGTGCTCAAGCATAATGGCGAGGCGCTGACAGAGGCCAATATCGGCAACGTGCTGGCCACGCGCGATCTGATGGCCGATATCCGCGCCGCCGATCCGTTCCGGCAGGGCGGAGGCAAGGGCTTTACCAAGGCAGACCGCTCGCGGTTTCTCGATGCGCTGGAACGGGCGGTGCGCGCGGCGGGGCGGCCCGGCCCCTGACGGGCGTCCCCCCGGACGCAACAGAAAATTCGCGCGCGGC
The DNA here is from genome assembly GCF_040547535.1 of Roseovarius sp. MBR-78. Lineage (NCBI taxonomy): Bacteria > Pseudomonadati > Pseudomonadota > Alphaproteobacteria > Rhodobacterales > Roseobacteraceae > Roseovarius > Roseovarius sp. MBR-78. The sequence continues at coordinate 43,075 of NZ_JBEPPX010000012.1, read as the reverse complement.
CCTTCAGGGTGAACCGCCGCCTTGTTTGTCGCGCCCGCGCACTCTACATCGGGCGGCATGAGACATCTTGTCCCCTTTCTGAAAAAACCGCCTCGGGTTGCCGTCATCCGCCTTGCCGGGGTGATCGGCTCGGGCGCGCGCGCGGGCCTCAGCGACGAGGCACTCGGCCCGGTGATCGAAAAGGCCTTTCGCCGCGGCAAGCCCGCGGCGATGGCGCTCGAAATCAACTCGCCCGGCGGCTCTCCGGTGCAATCCTCGCTGATCGCGGCGCGGATACGGCGGCTGGCGGAGGAAAAGAACATTCCCGTTCATGCCTTTGTCGAGGATGTGGCCGCCTCGGGCGGCTATTGGCTGGCGGCGGCGGCGGATGATATCCGCGTCGATGCCTCGTCGATCCTCGGCTCCATCGGGGTGATCTCGGCGGGGTTCGGGGCGGATGTGTTTCTCAAGCGGCAAGGTCTGGAACGGCGCGTCTATACCGCCGGCCGCTCCAAAAGCACGCTCGATCCGTTCCTGCCGGAAAAGCCCGAGGACGTGGCCCGGCTCAAGGGTGTTCTCGACGATATCCACACCGCCTTCATCACCCATGTCAAGGATCGGCGCGGCGACCGGCTCGACGACAGTGCCGATCTTTTCTCGGGCGAGTTCTGGCTCGGGGGCAAGGCGATCGAGTTGGGCCTTGCCGATGGGTTCGGTCATTTGGTGCCGCGCATGAAAGAGGTCTATGGCGACAAGGTGCGCCTCATGCGCTACGGGCGCAGGCGGGGGCTTTTGTCGCGCTTTGGCGCGCATGTCGCACAGGATGCGCTGGCCGCGATCGAGGACCGGGCACACTATGCCCGGTTCGGGCTTTGACATGATCGTGAAGATCGTTCTCCTGTTTCTCGTGGGCATGGGCGTGCTGGCGATGTTCGGTCGCCTGCGCTTTCCCGGCCAAAGGCGGCTCGAGGCCGCGAAATGCCGCAAATGCGGCCGTTACCGGATCGGCAAGGGGCCGTGTTCGTGTGAAAAGGACCCTCGCGCATGATGCCCTGGATCATGGTCGGCCTTGGCCTTGTCATCCTGCTCCTGGCGGGCGATGCGCTGGTAAAGGGCGCGGTGAACCTTGCGCTGCGGATCGGTATTCCGGCGCTTATCGTCAGCCTGACGGTGGTGGCCTTCGGCACGTCTGCGCCCGAATTGCTGATTTCCGTCAACGCGGCGCTGGCCGACAAGCCGGGGCTGGCGCTGGGCAACGTGGTCGGCTCGAACACCGCCAACGTGCTCTTGGTGATGGGTATCCCGGCGATGATCGCGGTGATGCACACAAGCCAGTGCAAGTGCCTGCACTCCTATCTCCAGATGCTGGCGGCAAGCGTGCTGTTCATCGCGTTGGCATATCGCGGCACGTTCGACTGGATCGCCGGGCTGGTGCTTCTGGGCGCGCTGGGGCTGATGCTGGGGGATGCGCTGCGCAACGCGCTGGCCCATCGCCGCGAGGTGGCCGCCGCCGCGCTGCTTGCCGATGACGAAGAAGAGGTCGAGGGCGCGGACCCCGACATGCCGTGGTGGCAGATCATCACCTTCCTTTTGCTGGGGCTTGTCGGCCTGCCGCTGGGCGCGGATCTCCTGGTGGATAACGCCTCGATCCTGGCCCTGCGCTATGGGTTGAGCGAGGCGGCAATCGGGCTCACGCTGGTGGCGCTCGGCACCTCGCTGCCAGAGCTTGCCACCACCGTCATGGCCGCGATCCGGCGGCAGGCGGATGTGGCGCTGGGCAACGTGATCGGCTCCAACATGTTCAACCTTCTGGCGATCATCGGCATCACTGCGCTGATAAGCCCGGTGCCGGTCGATCCCGAGTTTCTCCGCTTTGACCTCTGGGTGATGCTGGCATCCTCGCTCCTGCTGATCCCCTTCGTGGTGCTCTGCCGCGATCTCAACCGGATCTGGGGGGTCGCGTTGACCTTGGCCTATGTGGGCTATGTCACCATCGTGTTGACATGAGCGGAGGCAGGGGATGACACGCGCGCTGGTGACCGGGGCGGGCAAGCGGCTGGGCCGCGCGATGGCGCTGGAGCTTGCGCGGCAGGGGCATGACGTGGCGGTGCATTACGCCACATCCGAGGCCGAGGCCGAGGCCGTCGCCACTGAAATCCGCGACATGGGGCGACAGGCCGTCGCGCTGCGCGCCGACCTGCTCGACGAGGCAGAGGTGCAGCCGCTGGTGGCGCGCGCGGCAGAGGCGCTGGGCGGGCCGGTGCTGACGCTGGTCAACAATGCGTCGATATTCGAATATGACACGCTCGACAGCGCCACCCGCGAAAGCTGGGATCGCCATGTCGAAAGCAACCTGCGCGCGCCCTTTGTTCTCATGCAGGAAATGGCCCGCGCGGTGCCCCCGCCCGAGACCGACGCCAATGGCGAGCCGCGCGCGCGGGGCCTTATCGTCAACATGATCGACCAGCGCGTGCGCAAGCTCACCCCCAATTTCATGACCTATACCATCGCCAAGATGGGGCTGTGGGCGCTGACCCGCACGGCGGCGCAGGCGCTCGCGCCGCGCGTGCGCGTGAATGCCATCGGCCCCGGCCCCACCCTGCAAGGCCACCGCCAGAGCGACGTGCATTTCGCCCGCCAGCGCGCGGCAACGGTGCTGGGCCGCGGCGCGGATGCGGGCGACATCACCGCCGCGCTGGGCTATCTGCTGACGGCCCCCGCCGTCACCGGGCAGCTTATCTGCGTGGATGGCGGGCAGCACCTTGGCTGGCAGACGCCGGACGTGCTCGGACCCGAGTAAAACATGACCCATGATTGGAGTTTTGCACCGGTCACGGTTTCTTCACGCAACCGTTACAGAAAGCCCAATGTTTTCAATAATCTGCCCGTTCTCAATAATTTTATTCTTTATTATCAGCATGATAAATAATTGCCTAAAAATAGGGCATACCGGTGAAGCCCGCCGGATCAAAGGGAATTTTCCCGGCTTGCGAAATTTGTCTCCAGGGTTATCCACAGGAATGGTGGACAGCTTGCCCCTTGCCCCGGACTGCGGGACATTGCAGCACCCACAGGGAATCATATCCTTTAGACCATGACCGAGACCGCCCCCACACCGCCCGCCACCGGCCCCGACGTGATCCGCGGCTATCTGCGCACGCTTGACGGCTCGCCGGGTGTTTACCGGATGCTCGATGCGCAGTCGCGCGTGCTCTACGTGGGCAAGGCGCGCAACCTGCGCGCGCGGGTGTCGAACTATGCACGCCCCACCGGGCATAGCGGGCGCATCGCGCGGATGATCCATGAGACCGCGTCGATGATGTTCCTGACCACGGCGACCGAGACCGAGGCGCTGCTGCTGGAACAGAACCTCATCAAGCAATTGAAGCCGCGCTACAACGTGCTGTTGCGCGACGACAAGAGCTTTCCCAATATCCTCGTCACCGCGCATGATTTCCCGATGATCAAGAAGCATCGCGGGGCCAAGCGCGAGAAAGGCAGCTATTACGGCCCCTTCGCCAGCGCGGGCGCGGTCAACCGGACCTTGGCGCAGCTGCTGCGCGTGTTCCAGCTTCGCAACTGCACCGATGCTGTGTTCGAGAGCCGCACGCGCCCCTGCCTGCAATACCAGATCAAGCGCTGCACCGCGCCCTGCGTCGGCAAGATTTCCAAGGCCGATTATGCCACTCAGGTGCGCGATGCCGAGCGCTATCTCTCGGGGCGCTCCACCGAGATACAGGAAAAACTCGCCACCGAGATGGCGCAGGCGGCGCAGGCGATGGAATATGAGCGCGCCGCCGCCCTGCGCGACCGGATCAAGGCACTGACACAGGTGCAGACCGCGCAAGGCATCAACCCGCGTAGCGTGGCCGAGGCCGATATCGTCGCGCTCCATCTCGATCAGGGGCAGGCCTGCGTGCAGGTCTTCTTCATCCGCGCCGGGCAGAACTGGGGCAACCGCGATTTCTACCCCCGCGTTGGTGCCGATGTGGACGAGGCCGAGGCGCTGGAGGCTTTCCTGGGTCAGTTCTACGACAGCAAGGAGCCGCCGCGCGCCGTGATCCTGTCGCACGCGATCGAGAACCCCGACCTGATGGAGGCGGCGCTCACGCAGAAACTCGGCCGCCGGGTCACGCTCAACGTGCCGCAGCGGGGCGAGAAGGCCGAGCTTGTCGAGGCCGCGCTCAGAAACGCCCGCGAGAGCCTTGCGCGCAAGATGGCCGAGAGCGCGACGCAGGGCAAACTGCTCAAGGGGCTGGCCGAGGCGTTCGATCTGCCGGGGCCGCCGGGCCGGATCGAGGTTTACGACAACAGCCATATTCAGGGCGCTTTTGCGGTCGGCGCGATGATCGTGGCGGGGCCCGAGGGATTTCACAAGAACAGCTACCGCAAGTTCAACATCCGGGGTGAGGATCTGACCCCCGGCGATGATTTCGGCATGATGAAAGAGGTGCTCACCCGCCGCTTCAAACGCCTGCTGAAAGAAGACCCCGACCGCCGCGAGGGGCACTGGCCCGACCTGCTGCTGATCGACGGCGGCGCGGGACAGGTGAGCGCGGTGGCCAGCATCATGCGCGAAATGGGGGTGGAGGACATTCCGATGGTCGGCGTCGCCAAGGGCGTGGACCGCGACCACGGCAAGGAGGAATTTCACCGCGTGGGCAAGCACCCGATGGCGCTGCGCCACAACGATCCGGTGCTCTATTTCATCCAGCGCCTGCGCGACGAGGCGCACCGCTTTGCCATCGGCACGCATCGCGCCAAACGCACCAAATCCATTGCCGCCACGCCGCTCGACGAGGTGCCGGGCGTCGGGGCCGCGCGCAAGCGCGCGCTACTCGCGCATTTTGGCAGCGCCAAGGCGGTAAGCCGCGCCAACCTCGCCGATCTCAAGGCGGTGGAGGGGGTGTCGAGCGCGCTGGCGCAGAAACTCTACGATTTCTTCCACGAACGGGGCTGAGCGGCGCTCTGGCGCATCGCCATTTCCGTGACACCCGTCATCCCCGCGAAAGCGGGGATCTCCAACGCGTGCAATCGAACCGCTTGACAGGGCGGCTATGAAACATGAACATGAATTCATATTCATATTGAGTCGCCCATGCCCCCCGCCCTAAACGCTACACCACAGCCCCCCGACAGCTATCCGCACGCCCTCGCCGCCGAGGCGCGGCAGATGCCTAAGGGCCAACGCACCGCGCAGGCGATCCGCATCGCCGCCTGCGCCCTGCTTGAGGACCAAACGCCCCAAGACCTGACCATCGCCGCCATTTGCGGGCGGGCGGGCGTGGCCACCGGCACTTTCTACCTCTACTTTCCCGATCAGGCGCATCTGCTCGACGATCTGCTGCAGGGCTTTGCCGCCTTCCTTCAGGCCCGCATGATCCGCGCCGGACGCGCCCATCCCGAACGGCCCATGCACGCCGCCACCGCGGCCTATGTGCATCTATTCGAGGCCAATCGCGGGCTGATGAAATGCCTTATCCACCACCTCGACGCCTATCCCGCTGCGCGCGCGGCCTTTCACCGGCTCAACCGCGACTGGATCGCCACCGTGGTCAGGGCTACCCGCCGCCGCCATGCGAGCGCCGGACAGGATACGTTACCCGAGGCCGAACTCACCCGCCGCGCCTATGCGCTTGGCGGGATGACCGATGCCTATCTTTCCAGCCTTCACCTTTCACAAGAGCCGGGGCTGGTTGCGGTCTCGGGGCATCGCGCGGCAGTGATTGCCACGCTCACCACCCTCTGGGAACGGGGATTGCAACCATGAACCTGCTTGACCGGGCCGAGTTTTCCAGCCCCGACCGCCTGCGCCCCCATCAGGCCGCCGCCTGGGCCGTGCAGGGCGATTACGTCGCCCGCCATTCGGGGTTTTACCGCAGCCTGTGGCAGGGCGCGGTCCCGCCCGCCGATCTGGCGGACCTGCCCGCGCTGCCGCTCTCGGACAAGGCGCAACTGCGCGTGGCACAGGCCGATCGCCCGCCCTTTGGCGATTACATGGCCGCCCCGCGCGCCAAGGCGGTGCGCCTGCACCGCACCTCGGGCACCACCGGGCAGGCGATGAACCTGGCGCTCTCGGCGCGCGATTGCGCGGTCACCGAGGCCGTGGGCGGGCGCTGTCAATCCGCCGCCGGGCTGACGCCGGATCACACGGTGGTGCATTGCCTCAACTACCAGATGTGGATGGGGGGCCTCACCGATCACATGACGCTTCAGGCCACCGGCGCGCTGGTGGTGCCCTTTGGTGTCGGCGCGACCGAACTGCTGGTGCGCACCATCCGCGAGGTGGGCATCACCGCGATTTCCTGCACGCCGTCCTATCCGGCGGTGCTGGAGCGTGTCATCGCCGAGCGTTTCCCCGATCTCACCCCGCGCGATCTTGGGCTGAAGCTGGGGCTGTTCGGCGGCGAGGCGGGGCTTGACGATCCCGCCTTTCGCGCGCGCCTGCGCGATGTCTGGGGGATGGAGCCCCGCAACGCCAATTACGGCGTCTCGGATGTGTTCTGCAATTTCGCGGCGCAATGCGAACACGACACGCGGCTGCATTTCATGGGTGCCGATGTGCTCTGGCCCGAACTGATCGAGCCGGAGAGCGGCGCGCCCCTGCCCCTCGCGGCCGGACAAACCGGCGAGCTGGTGCTCACGCATCTGGTGCGCGAGTGCCAACCGCTGGTGCGCTTTCGCAGCGGCGATATCATCGCGGTGGACGAGACCGCCCCCTGTGCCTGCGGGCGCACCGGGTTTCGGTTTCGGGTCGTGGGGCGCTCGGATGACATGGTGGTGGTGCGCGGGCTCAACCTATTTCCCAGCATGGTCGCCGCCGTGCTCAACGGGTTCGCGGTGCTCTCGGGCGATTACCGTATCCCGCTCGACACGCCCCCACCCCATGACAGCCTGCCGGTGGCGGCGGAACTGGCCAAGGGGCACGGGGCCACCCCGGCGCTGGCCGAAGATGTGGCTCAGGCGATCAAGCGCGAGCTTGGCGCGACCGCGCGGGTAACGCTGGTGCCGCATGGCACCTTCCCGCTGACCGAGGGCAAGACACGCCGCGTGCAAAGGAATTACCCATGACCGATTTCACCTATGAGACCGCGCTGAGCACCCTGCACGAGGGGGCCGTGCGCCGCATCACGCTCAACCGCCCCGACCGGCTCAACGCGATGAACCGCGCGCTGATCGACGATGTTGCGCGCGCCTTTGACGATGCCAATGCCGATGCGGGCACCCGCGCCATCGTGCTGACCGGCGCGGGCAAGGCGTTCTGCGCGGGCGATGACCGGCAGGCGCATGTTCACCCGGCGTCAGAGGCCGAGGCGCGCGATCTGGTCTTGGCGATCCAGCGCGCGACCCTTGCCATTGCGCTGGGGCCGAAACCGGTGGTCGGCGCGATCAATGGCTGGGCCGTGGGCGGTGGGTTCGAATGGGCGATCAACTGCGATTTCCCGATCTGGGCCGAGGGCGCGCGCGGCTTTTTCCCCGAGGTGTCGCTCAACCTATTCGTCACCGGCGGGGTGACGGCGCTCTTGCCCGCGCTGGTCGGGCTGGTGCGGGCGCGCGAAATGCTCACCTTCGGCGACCGCTACGATGCGGCGACGCTGCACGCGATGGGGCTGGCGTGGCAGACCGCGTCCGAGGCCGATCTGATCGAGACCGCCCACGCCACCGCCCGCCGCCTGGCCCAACTCCCGCCGCTCTCGGTGCGGGCGATGAAGCGGGTGCTGGGGGCCACCGCGACACCTGACCTGCGCCGCGCGATGGACCTCGAGACCGAGGCCACCATCGCAGGTTTCATGGACCCCGAGACCACCCGCCGCCTCACCGATTTCTGATATGCGACGGCGCTTTCCCTTGGGCATCGGACAGGCTAGAACGGGGCCATGAGATGGACCGTGCCGAATATCCTGACCGTTCTGCGCCTCTTGGCGGCGCCGGGGCTTGCCGTGATGTTTCTCTATTTCAACCGCCCCTATGCCGACTGGTTCGCGCTCATACTCTTTGTCAGCGCGGCGCTTACCGACTGGATCGACGGCCATCTTGCCCGAAGCTGGAAACAGGTGACACGGCTTGGCACCATGCTCGACCCGATCGCCGACAAGGCGATGGTGGTGATCGCGCTGATGGTGATCGTCGGCTATTCCTCGATGTCGCCCTGGCTGGTGCTGCCCGCCACTGTGATCCTTTTTCGAGAGGTTTTCGTCTCGGGCCTGCGCGAATATCTTGGCGATACGGCGGGCACGCTGCGGGTGACGACGCTGGCCAAGTGGAAAACCACGGCACAGATGGTGGCCATCGCCGTGCTCTTTTCGCAGGGCGTGTTCGAGCATTATTTCGGCATGTCCGTCTTTGGCATGGACCCGGCGATGGTGCGCGATATCCTTGCCGGCCAGGTCGAGGATCTGCACGGGCTGTGGTGGAAATATCGCGGCATGGCCTGGACCGGGCATCTCGGTATCTGGCTGTTATGGCTCGCCGCCGCGCTGACGCTGCTCAGCGGGGCGGATTATTTCGTCAAGGCCGTGCCCTATCTGAAGGATGACCGCTGATGGATGTGCTTTACTTTGCCTGGGTGCGCGAACGCATCGGCCACCCCAAGGAGCGTGTCGAGACCGGGGCCGCCACCGTGCGCGACCTCGTCGAGGAATTGCGCGCGCGCGAAGAGCGCTACGCCGCCGCCTTCGCCGATCTGACGGCGCTGCGCGTGGCCGTGGATCAGGAACTTGCCGATTTCGATGCGCCGCTTTCGGGCGTGCGCGAGGTGGCGTTCTTTCCGCCGATGACGGGGGGGTGAACGGGTGGATATCCGCGTGCAGGAGGCCGCTTTCGATCTGGGGGCCGAGGCCAATGCCTTTGCCGCGCGGCAGCGCGGGATGGGCGCGATTGTGACCTTTACTGGCATCGTGCGCGACGTGGCGGGCGGGCTTGATGCGATGGAGATCGAGCATTACCCCGGCATGACCGAACGCGCGCTGCGCAAGATCGCCGAAGACGCCGCGACCCGCTGGCAGATCGGCGATACGCTGATCCTGCATCGCTTTGGCCGATTGGCGGCGGATGAGACGATCATGATGGTCGCCACCGCCGCGCGCCACCGCGCCGACGCGTTTCACGCCGCCGAATTCCTGATGGATTACCTCAAATCCCGCGCCCCATTCTGGAAGAAGGAGCACGGGGCAAGCGGCCCGGCATGGGTTGCCGCCCGCGACGAGGACGAGGACGCGCTCAACCATTGGATTAACTAAGCCAACCACTTTATCTTCTAGGGAGATTCAATGGACTTACCATCACGCGCAATATCTGTAGCTTTCTGCAACGCCAGTTTAATCGTATAAGTTGAAACTGGGAGTGCAAGGGAAATATCCCAATTATTTTGGCCTCGCGCTGAAAGGTTGTTAAGCATAAATTTTTTTGAAGTTACTACTATTGGCACCTCATCGCATACAGAATTTGCAGCACGCATGAACGTCTCAAAGCATGGATACTCATCCAAAAAGCTATCTTTATTGAATACCACCAAGTCAGCAATATGGGCACCTCGAAAAAGCCACTCGTAAAAAACATTTGGATCATTAACCATTACGACATTTAGTTCAAGCTCAATCTCCAACTGATGACGAAATTCGCTGACTCCCTCACACAACCTAGAAAACACAATTACATTTTTTATGATAGGCAAGATCGAGGAGTAATTTTTATAATCAAAAAGAGCATCAATATTTTTTTTCTTGGATATCCTTTGATCAAAATTGTCAAATAAATAATTCACTTCCTTAGCGTTTTCTTCTTCGCCTTCTTCAGCGGAGGTTTTTCCCAAGTGAGTAGGAAAAAAATACCCAGTCAATCTCGCCCTAACAGCTCCACCGATGCTAAGACGCTTATTGCTTAAGCCACTCATCATGATGCCCCTCTTGCTCAGATACCCATCCTAAAAATGTGATATATCACATTTTTCAAGCGGAAACAATCCACATTCCTAAGACCTCTGGGCAGGAGAGGTTGTCGGAAGGTCTGACACAGTACCGCCCTCCAGCCTTGATTTCATCAGTGTTTTTATGGCGTAAAGCTTTCATATTGAACGCCAGCGCGCTCTCGCGGCTTAAAGCAATCTCACAGCCTTGAGCCAAAAACCACACTTGCCGCACTTGACAGATGCATTATAACGTGAAAAATCACATTATTGCATGGCTGCACAAAAGTCGCCTTACTTTGGCCGCACTTTCGTATTGTGAGTGTGGCATAACCTAGACCAATGGCAAACATGACGAAATATTTTCAAGCATAAAGCAAATCTATATCAATCCCGCAATATTAAGGGTGCAGTGGTGACTAATGCAAGATAGAGAGCATCCAGTGGCAGAAGAGATTATAGAAATTCTTGGGCCCGATGGATGTGTTGCAGCTGCAACACAATTAAATAAAATTGGTTTACTCAATCACGAAAAAGCAAAAGAGCATCCCGAAGCTTTAATTGAGACTGTTTATCAAGCTTACAAAGAACTTCATACAGCTCAGACGAAATCTGAGGATAATTGAGACCAATTAAGTTGCCAGGCCTCAAATCTAGAGCTGACTCAATCTGCAGAATTGTTTTTATACGAGGGTTTTCCACACGACCTTGCAATATATCACTGACAGCACGTGGATTAAGACCCGCCCTTCGAGAAATTTCAGCAGCATTGGTTTTCTTTTCACACATGTGGAATCTCAATTCCTCTCGAAAGGTTTCGATATTAAATATCATATCGGAATGAGGTCCCAAATGTTTGCTCCGTAGGTAATCTGTGATTATAAAGCTTCGACAATCCAAGTGTCCAATTGAAAAGTCCTTTGTTGGAGTCTTGGCACCGCGGCATCTCATCGAACCTCAGTGAGTTGTGATCGAGGCCTTTAACATTCCTCAGTTAACATATCACACGACAATCGTTATTAGGCGTAACTGCGATACGGCGCAATAATCCCTTTGTACAGTTGTCATGAAATCCACTGAATGCCGCGCAATGTTGGTTTGCAGAACCCGCTTTGTAATGTCTTTGCGTTTTGCAGCGGGCTTGCGAGTAGTCATTGCCGATCTGCGCTTAGATTTTGTCATGACAACGAACCACGTCGTGACCCGTGCATTTTGTACCAAACACGGCTGCACAGCGCCTGTGCGGGCAGCGCGCGTTGCCAAAAGCACGGTATCGCCCCAAGTTCGGGCAAGTGAGTGACCACAGATAAGAGGACATGACATGGCCAACCCCAAACTGCTCATCCTGTCGGGATCGCTGCGCAAGGGATCGTTCAACCGGATGCTGCTGCGCGAGGCGGCGCGCGCCTTTGGCGAGGCCGAGGTGACCGAGGGCGATCTGGGCCTGCCGCTCTATGATGGCGATCTTGAGGAGGCCGAGGGCGTGCCGCAGGCGGTGCAGGATCTGGCCGCGCAGATCAGGGACGCCGATGCCGTGGTGATCGGCGCGCCGGAATATAACAAGGGGATCACCGGCGTGCTCAAGAACGCGCTCGACTGGATCAGCCGGGTGCCGGGGGCCGCGTTCAAGGACAAGCCGACGGTCGTGGTCTCGGCCTCGGCGGGGCGCACCGGGGGCGAGACGGCGCAATTCATGACACTGTCGTGCCTGACGCAGTTGCAGGCGCGGCTTGTGCCCGGCACCGCCGTTCTCATCGCGGGGGCGATGGATGCCTTTGACGCCGATGGGCGGCTCAAGGACGAGACCTCGCAAAAGCTTCTGTCGGACCGGATGGCGCGGTTGCGCGCCGAGGTGGTCTGACTTGGGGCGGCTCCTGGCCCGTCGTCACCATTCGATATGATGCGCCGAGCCGCGCGGGGACCAAGCGCGACCGTCCCCTCCAAGCCCTCATTGCCCTGCCCCCACACGCGAACGGGCCGCCCTCACCGGGCGGCCCGCCTTGACTCAGTAGCCCCCCCGCTCAGGCGTCGAGCCAGACTTTCTCGTAATGCATCTCGCGGAACTGATGCGCGCTCACGTTCTTGACGCGGTCGGTGTGGTGCAGCGCCTGGTTGCGCCAGAACGGCTGAATGATCGCGCCGCTATCCTGCAAGATCGCCTGAAGTTTCGCCGAGTATTCGCGCCGCGCATCGGCATCGAACACGCCCAGCGCCTCTTCGAGGAGCGCATCGAATTCCGGGTTGGAATGGCCGCTCTCGTTCCACGCCTCGCCGGTGCGATAGGCCAGCGCCAGCACCTGCACGCCCAGCGGGCGCGGCCCCCAATTGGTGGTCGAGAACGGGTATTTCGTCCAGTCGTTCCAGAACGTGTTGCCCGGCATCACCGTGCGCTTGACGTTGAACCCCGCCTCGCGCAGTTGCGCGCCGATGGCATCGGTGGTGGTGGTGCGCCAGTCGCCGTCGATGGAAATGATGTCGATCTCGGTCTCGCCATGGCCCGCCGCGCGCGCCATTTCGATGGCTTTTGCCGGATCGGGCGCAATCTTGGGCAGTTCGGCATATTCCGGGTGGAAGGGGGCAACGTGGTGGTTTTCCGCCGGAATCCCCTCGTTGTTGATCGAAATCGCCAGCAGCACCTCGTTGTCGCAGGCAAGCTGAATCGCGTTGCGCAACGCCTTGCTGTCATAGGGCGGCGTGTCGGCGCGCATCCGCGCGACGATGGTGTTGGCGGTGGGCTTGGATTGCTTGATGAGGCCGAGCGCGTCGTAGCTCTCGATGAAATCGGCGGTGGATTCGTCGTTAATGTCGATCTCGCCGCCGTCAAAGGCCGCCACGATTGAGGCATTGTCGGTGCCGAAGTCGATGAACCGGATGCCATCGAGATAGACATCGCCCCCCCACCACTTGCCATCCTCGCGGCGCTTGACCTCGGCCGCAGTGCCGATCTCGATGGAAACAAGCTCGAACGGGCCGGTGCCGATGGGGGCCTTGGCAAGGTCTCCGTCCTCGCCAAAGCTGCGATGCACGCAAAGCGCCGGATAATCCGACATGCCGGCGATCAGCGTGATATCGGGGCGCGGCAGGTTCAGGCGCACGGTGAAATCGTCCACCCGCTCGATGGCCCCCTCGATGGCGCGGCCGGTATCGGGATCAATCAGCGTGCCCATGCGCGCGGCCATCGAATTGCCTTCGACCGACTTGTCGCACCAGCGGTTGAGGTTGTGGATGATGTCATCGGCGTTGAACGCATCGCCGTTGTTCCAGGTCGCGCCCTGCCGCACCTTGAGCGTATAGGTCTTGGCGTCGTCGCTGACCTCCCAGCCTTCGAGCAGCATCGGCTGAAAGCTGTAATCAGAGGCCCAGCGCACCATCGGCTCGCAGAACTGGCGGCTGATATTGCCCGGCTCGGTCCATGCGAATTTGCGCGGGTCGGTGATTTCGAGCACGCGCGAGGCCACGCGCAGCACGCCGCCGCGCTTGCCCTCTTGCGCCTGCGCGGTCGTCGGCGCGGCGAGGCCCAGAAGACCGTAGGCCGCCGCCGCAGACGCGCCAAAGGTCGAGGCCAGCGCGATGAATTCGCGCCGCTCCATCTTGCCGGCGCGGGTCTCTTCGGCCAGCTTGCGCACGATCGGGCGCAGGGTGTCCTTGGGATGTGAATGGGTCATGTCGTTCCTCCGTGTTGGCCCTTGGCCGGATCGGCCAGTGTCGTTTTCCGACAGGTTCGGTGCCAGTGTTAGCAGGGTTTTTCCCCTGCACCAGTGATTTTATTGCTGCGGGAAGATGTCGCTTTTGAGCCATCCGGCATCCGCCCCGTGCCGCAGCCTAGCGCGATTCCCCGCTGCATATCGCCTGTTTGCGACAAATGCGCGTCAAATCGGCTTGAGACGGGTGTAGCACACGGCTAGATCAACGGCAAAGGAGCCCGCCCCATGAGCCTCAACACTTTCGGTCATCTTTTCCGCTTCACCACCTGGGGCGAGAGCCACGGGCCCGCCCTTGGCGCGACGGTGGATGGCTGCCCGCCGGGGGTGGCGCTTGACGAGGACATGTTGCAGCACTGGCTCGACAAGCGCCGCCCCGGCCAGAACAAGAACATGACCCAGCGGCAGGAACCGGACGCGGTGCGCATCCTGTCGGGGGTCTACCAAGGCGAGACGACCGGCACGCCCGTTCAGTTGATGATCGAGAATACCGATCAACGCTCGCGCGATTATGGCGAGATTGCCCGCACCTTTCGCCCCGGCCATGCCGATATCACCTATCACCTGAAATACGGGCTGCGCGACCCGCGCGGCGGCGGGCGTTCTTCGGCGCGCGAGACGGCGGCGCGGGTGGCGGCAGGCGGCGTGGCGCGCGCGGCGCTCGGGGTGCTTGTGCCGGGGCTGGAGATCAAGGGCTACATGGTCGCCATGGGCGAGCTGGAGCTGGACCGCGCCCGGTTCGACTGGCACGCCATCGACGGCAACGATTTCTGGCTGCCCGATGCCGCAGCCGCGCCCGAATGGGAGGCGTATCTGCAAGACCTGCGCAAGGCTCACGATTCGGTCGGTGCCGTGATCGAGGTGGTGGCGCGCGGTGTGCCTGCGGGCCTTGGTGCGCCGATCTATGGCAAGCTCGACACCGATCTCGCGGCCGCGATGATGTCGATCAACGCCGTCAAGGGCGTCGAGATCGGCGAGGGCATGGCCGCCGCGCGCCTGCGCGGGTCGCAGAATGCCGACGAGATCTTCATGGGCGAGGATGGCCTCGATTTCGGCTCGAACCACGCGGGCGGCATCCTAGGCGGGATTTCAACCGGGCAGGAGGTGGTGGTGCGTTTCGCGGTCAAGCCCACGTCGTCGATCCTGACGCCGCGCCGCTCGGTCACGGTGGAGGGCCAGCCTACGGAGGTCGTCACCAAGGGCCGCCATGATCCCTGTGTCGGTATCCGCGCCGTGCCAGTGGGCGAGGCGATGATGGCCTGCGTGATCCTCGATCACCTGCTTTTGCATCGTGGCCAGGTGGGGGATGGGCCGCGCGGGCACATCGGCTGATCGCGACCGCTCAAACCACGCGTTGGCGCGAAAGCTGCACCGCCAGAATGCCACCCATGATCACCAGCACGCCGATCAGGTCCCAAAGCCGCAGCGCCTCGCCCAGAAGGGCGGCGGCGATGGCCACGCCAAAGAACGGGTTGAGGAAATGGAAGGTCGCGCCCCGCGTCGCGCCGATCCGCTCGACCAACAGGAACCAGACCAGCGTCGCGACAAGGCCGGGGATCAGCGTGGTGTAGAGGAAGGCCGCGACAAGCTGCCAGCTCCATGTCACGTCAAACGGCTCGATCATCAGCCCCAGCGGCCCGACGATGGCCGCGCCCACCATCATCTGCAAGCCCACCACCATCAGAAAATTTCCGCCCGAGGCCGCGCCGCGCACCGACAGCGTGGCAAAGGCCAGTGCAAAGACCGCGATCACGCAGAGCAAGACCCCGTAGAGATCCATCCCCCCCTGAAACCGCGCCCCCATGATGATCGCCACGCCGCCAAGCCCCGCGAAAAGGCCGAGAATGCCGATCCTGCTCAGCCGCTCGCCCATGAAAGTCCAGGCAAAGAACCCCACCAGAAGCGGCATCGTCGAGGCGATGATCGCGGCGAGCGAGGCCTCGATGGTCTGCATCGCCACGAAATTCAGCCCCAGATAGAGCGCGTTCTGGCACACCCCGAAAATGATCGTGGCGCGCCATTGCGGGCGCGTCAGCCGCCAGCTTTGGCCCAGCGCCAGCGCGATCAAAACCCCCAGAAGCCCCGAGATCAGGAACCGCAGCCCCAGCGCCGTCAACGGCGGCGCGGCGGCCACGATGATCCGCGCCGAGGTGAAGGCCGAAGACCACATGACCGCAAAGGCCAGCCCCATACCGAGCACGCGCAAATCCATTGGTATCCCCTGCCCTCAATCGCCCCAGGCGTAGTTGAAACTCACGCTGATGCGATCATCCTCGGCCATGTTCATCGGCACCTCGTGGCGCAGCCACGATTCCCAGAGCAGAACATCGCCCACCTGCGGCGCGACATAGACAAAGCCGCGCATTTCCTCGCGCGCGGCCTTGAGGCGCGGGGGCGCAGCCATCATCCGGGCCGAGCGCGGGTCTTCGAGCTTGAGCGCCGAAGCGCCCTCGGGCATCGCCACGTAAGTGGTGCCGGAAATCACCGAATGGGGGTGGATATGGCTCGAATGCATCGCCCCCTCGGGCAGGATATTGATCCAGATATCTTCAAGCCGCAGCGCCTGTTCGCCGAGATCAAGCTCCAGATCCTGCGCGAAGGCGGCGACATGCGCATCCAGCACGCGCACCAGATCGGCGAAGATCGGAAACCGCCAGGGCAGATCGGTGAGCGAGGCATAGGAGGTATAGCCCGGATAGCCCTCGGCCTCGCACCAGCCTTGGCCCGCCTCATCATCCTCGGCGATGGAATAGCACGACGCCTCAAGCTCGGCTGCGTCGATGGCGGGGCCGTGCTCGCCAAGGCGCGCACGGTAGAGACGGGTCACGAAGAGAGGGCGGATATCGGCCATGCCCCGCGTCTTATCGCACTCCGGGCGGGGTGCAAGGGTTTCTCAACGGTTTCGGGGCAGTCTGGGGCCATGTGCATGGCTGCGTGGCATATCGTGATTCGGGTTCTGGCGGCGGCGGGGCTGCTCTGTGCGGCGGCGGCGACCGGTCTGGCCGAGCCGGGGCTTGGCTGGACGGGGGGCAATCACCCGCCGATGCTGCGGCTCGCCGCCGCGCCGCTCGTGGCGCTGGATGCCGCCCCACGCGGCGGCCTGTTGGCGGGCAGGCAGGCGCGCGATCTGTTTGCCGCGCTGCCGGATCAGGACACGCTCGACCGGGTTGCGCCGGGCGGGCAGGTGCGGGCGCGCCTGCGCGACCTTATCGCGCGGGCCGAGGCGGGGCCTGCGGGCTATGACGCGGTGCAGGGCGGGGCGCACCGCCCCCCGCCACGCCGCCCCACGCGGATGACGCTGCGCGATATCTTCGACTGGATCGACGCCACGCCGGGGCAACACCATGCCGTCGGGCGCTACCAGATCATCCCCGCCACGCTGCGGCGGCTGGTGGCGCGCGCAGGCCTTGATCCCGGCACGCGGTTCGGCCCGGCGGTGCAGGACCGGCTTGCCGATATGCTGCTGGAAGATGCGGGCCTTGGGGCCGTGCACCGGGGCGAGATGAGGCCCGAGGTATTCCGGCTCAACCTCGCCAAGGTCTGGGCCGGGCTGCCCACCCCTTCGGGGCGCAGTTATTATCACGGGGTGGCCGGCAATCGCGCGGTGATGGGCTATGCGGGCTATGCGCGGGCGGTGGATGCTATCCTCGGCGGTTGAGCCTACATGGGGCACGCGGCCCCGCAAAAAAAGAGGCCCCGTGCGAGCGCTCGCACAGGGCCAATCAGTAAGGTCGGGGTGTCACCCAACCGCGTTTACCAGTCCTCGCGGACCACCACGCGGGTCTTGATCGGCAGTTTCATCGCGGCAAGGCGCAGCGCCTCGACGGCAACCGCCTCGCCCACACCGTCGATCTCGAACATCACGCGACCGGGCTTGACCTTGCAGACCCAACGATCCACCGAGCCCTTACCCTTGCCCATGCGAACCTCGATCGGCTTGGCCGAAACGGGCACATCCGGGAAGATGCGGATCCAGACGCGGCCCTGGCGTTTCATGTGCCGGGTCATGGCGCGGCGCGCGGCCTCGATCTGGCGCGCGGTGACGCGCTCCGGCTCGGTCGCCTTGAGGCCAAAGCTGCCAAAGTTCAGGTCAGAGCCGCCCTTGGCCTCGCCCTTGATGCGGCCTTTGAACTGCTTGCGGAATTTCGTGCGCTTAGGTTGAAGCATCTGTCATTCCTCCTCAGCGACGGCCGCCGGCACCACGGGGGGCCGGGCCATCCTGCAGTTCCTGGGCCTTGCGATCACGCGCACCGGGATCGTGCTCCATGATCTCACCCTTGAAAATCCACACCTTGATGCCGATGATCCCGTAAGCGGTCGTGGCCTCAACATTGGCGTAGTCGATATCGGCGCGCAGCGTGTGCAGCGGCACCCGACCCTCGCGATACCATTCGGTCCGCGCGATCTCGGCCCCGCCAAGGCGGCCCGCGACGTTCACCCGGATGCCAAGGGCACCCATGCGCATGGCGTTTTGCACCGCGCGCTTCATGGCGCGACGGAACGATACCCGCCGCTCGAGCTGTTGCGCGATGCTCTCGCCCACGAGGGCCGAATCAAGCTCGGGCTTGCGCACCTCGACGATGTTGAGGTGAAGCTCGCTCGCGGTCATCTTGGCGATCTTGCGGCGCAGCGTCTCGATATCCGCGCCCTTCTTGCCGATGATGACGCCGGGGCGTGCGGTGTGGATCGTGACGCGGCACTTCTTGTGCGGACGCTCGATGATGACGCGGCTGATGCCGGCCTGCTTGCACTCATGCTTGATGAAATCGCGGATCTTGAGATCCTCGAGCAGGAGATCACCGTAATCCTTGGTGTCGGCATACCAGCGGCTGTCCCAGGTGCGGTTGACCTGAAGGCGCATACCGATCGGATTGACTTTGTTACCCATCAGGCTTGCTCCTCGATTTCACGCAGCTTGATCGTGAGTTCCGAAAACGGCTTGCGCAGCGCGCCAAAGCGGCCACGGGCGCGCGGGCGCCCCCGCTTGAGCACGAGGTTCTTGCCGACCCAGGCCTCGGCGACGATCAACTCGTCCACGTCAAGCCCGTGATTGTTCTCGGCGTTGGCAATCGCCGATTGCAGGCACTTGCGCACGTCCTGCGCGATCCGCTTGTTGGAAAAGGTGAGATCGGTCAGTGCCTTCTCGACCTTCTTGCCACGGATCATTGCAGCGACGAGGTTCAGCTTCTGCGGGCTGGTGCGCAACATACGCAGCTTGGCCATCGCCTCATTATCCGCCACGCGGCGGGGATTTTTATCCTTGCCCATGGCTTACTTCCTCTTCGCTTTCTTGTCCGCCGCATGCCCGTAATAGGTGCGGGTGGGGGAGTATTCCCCGAATTTCTGGCCGATCATATCCTCGGATACGTTGACGGGAACGTGCTTGCGCCCGTTATACACCCCAAAGGTGAGACCAACGAATTGCGGTAGAATGGTCGAGCGGCGCGACCAAATCTTGATAACGTCGTTGCGCCCCGATTCGCGTGCTGCCTCGGCCTTTTTGAGGACATAGGCATCGACGAAGGGGCCTTTCCATACAGAGCGGCTCATGTGTTAACGGCCCTTCTTCTTGGCGTGACGCGAGCGCAGGATGAGCTTCTGCGACGCCTTGTTCTTATTGCGGGTGCGCGCGCCCTTGGTGGGCTTGCCCCAGGGCGTGACCGGGTGACGGCCACCCGAGGTGCGCCCCTCGCCACCACCATGGGGGTGGTCGATCGGGTTCATGACGACGCCGCGAACGCTCGGGCGGATGCCCTTGTGCCGCATCCGGCCCGCCTTGCCGTAATTCTGGTTGGAGTTGTCGGGGTTGCTGACGGCACCGACGGTGGCCATGCATTCCTGACGCACGAGGCGAAGCTCGCCCGAGCTGAGACGGATCTGCGCATAACCGCCATCGCGGCCCACGAATTGCGCATAGGCCCCTGCGGCGCGCGCGATCTGCCCGCCCTTGCCCGGCTTCAGCTCGATATTGTGCACGATCGTGCCGATGGGCATCCCCGAGAACGGCATCGCGTTGCCGGGCTTGATGTCGGCCTTGGCGCTCGCGATCACCTTGTCGCCGATGGCGAGGCGCTGCGGCGCGAGGATATAGGCCTGCTCGCCATCTTCATACTTGATCAGCGCGATGAACGCGGTCCGGTTCGGGTCATACTCGATCCGCTCGACGGTGGCCGCGATATCGAACTTGGTGCGCTTGAAATCAACGATCCGGTAAAGGCGTTTCGCCCCGCCGCCCTTGCGACGCATCGTGATTCGTCCGGTGTTGTTCCGGCCGCCATGTTTTGTCAGGCCCTCGGTGAGGGATTTGACAGGACGACCTTTCCAAAGCTCCGAACGGTCGATCAGCACCAGCCCGCGCTGGCCCGGCGTCGTCGGCTTATACGACTTGAGTGCCATGCTTTCTGTCTTCCGTTTGCAAATGCGCGCCCTTGGGCCCGCTCTATCGGGTGGGTGTAACGCCCACCGCTATTATAGGCCCCCGAAGGTGCCCGGCTCGCAGGGTGAGCGGACGCGTGCGCCGTCACCCCTGAAAAACACGCAGCCCCGGCAATGACCGGGGCGGCGCGGATGAAGCCTCTTATTAGAGACCCGTGGTCACGTCAATGGTGTTGCCCTCTTCGAGCATCACATAGGCTTTCTTGACATCCTTGCGGCTGCCCTTGACGCCCCGAAACCGCTTTTCCTTGCCCTTGGTGATGGTGGTGTTCACCGCCTTCACCTTGACCCCGAAGAGCGCCTCGACGGCCTCCTTGATCTGGGGCTTGTTGGCATCGATGGCGACCTCGAAAACGACCGCGCCGTTTTCCGAGGCCATCGTTGCCTTCTCGGTGATGACCGGCTTGCGGATCACGTCATAATATTCGGGTTTCGCGCTCATTTCAGACGAGCCTCCAGAGCTTCGACAGCCGCCTTGGTGAGCACGAGCGTGTCACGGCGGAGGATGTCATAGACATTGGCGCCCATCGACGGCAGCACATCGAGACCCTCGATATTGGCCGCCGCGCGGGCGAATTCGGCGTTGACCTGCGCGCCGTCGATGATCAGCACGCGCTTCCAGCCCAGATCCTTGATCTGGCGCGCGAGCGTCTTGGTCTTGCCGTCGCTCGACGCATCCTCGATCACCACAAGCTCACCCGCGCGGGCCTTGGCCGAGAGCGCGTGCTTGAGGCCAAGCGCGCGCACCTTCTTGGGCAATTCATGCGCATGGCTGCGGGGCGTCGGGCCCTTGTAGATGCCACCCTTGCGGAAGATCGGCGCGTTGCGGTCACCGTGGCGTGCGCCGCCGGTGCCCTTCTGGCGATAGATCTTCTTGGTCGAATAGCTGGTTTCCGACCGGGTCTTGACCTTGTGCGTGCCGGCCTGGCGCTTGTTGCGCTGCCAGCGGACGACGCGGTGCAGGATGTCCGCGCGCGGTTCCAGGCCGAAGATGTCTTCGCCCAGATCGACCGAGCCGGCCGTACCGCCGTCCAGTTTGATCACGTCGAGTTTCATTCCTCGCCTTCCTTCTTCTCGGCCTCGATTTCGGCCTCGGCCTGCTTGAGCGCTTCTGCCTCGGCGGCGGCCTGCTCCTCGGCAAGGCGCTGGGCCTCGGCCTCGGCCTCGGCTGCTGCGGCAGCGGCGGCTTCCTCGGCGGCGCGTGCCGCCTCTTCAGCTGCCGATTTCAGCGCGGCGGGCAGAATGGCGTTCTCGGGGAACGGCTTTTTCACCGCATCCTTGATCGTCACCCAGCCGCCCTTGGATCCGGGAACGGCCCCCTTGATCATGATCAGGCCCCGCTCGGCATCGGTGCGCACCACTTGCAGGTTCTGCGTGGTGACGCGCGCGGCGCCCATGTGGCCGGCCATCTTCTTGCCTTTGAAGACCTTGCCCGGATCCTGGCACTGCCCGGTCGAGCCGTGGCTGCGGTGGCTGACCGAGACACCGTGGGTCGCCCGCAGACCGCCGAAATTGTGCCGCTTCATCGCCCCGGCAAAGCCCTTGCCGATGGAGACGCCCGACACATCGACGAACTGGCCCTCAAAGTAATGGTCGGCGGTGATTTCCTCACCTACGGCGATCAGGTTCTCAGGGGCCACGCGGAATTCCGCGACGCGGCGCTTGGGCTCGACCTTGGCGGCGGCGAAATGCCCGCGCATGGCCTGGCTCGTGCGCTTGGCCTTGGCCGTGCCTGCCCCCAGTTGAACGGCCGAATAGCCGTGCTGCTCAGGGGTGCGCTGTGCCACCACCTGAAGTTTATCCAGTTGAAGGACGGTCACAGGAACCTGCTTGCCGTCTTCCATGAACAGCCGGGTCATCCCGACCTTTTTCGCGATCACACCAGAGCGCAACATCACCGTGCCCTCCTCAAACCGAAATCTGCACATCCACACCGGCAGCAAGGTCGAGCTTCATCAGCGCGTCCACGGTCTGCGGGGTGGGATCGACGATATCGAGAAGCCGCTTATGGGTGCGGATCTCGAACTGGTCGCGGGATTTCTTGTTCACGTGGGGGCCACGCAGAACGGTGTATTTCTCGATCTTGTTCGGCAGCGGGATCGGTCCGCGCACGTGCGCGCCGGTCCGCTTGGCGGTGTTCACGATTTCCAGCGTGCTGGCATCCAGCACGCGGTAATCGAACGCCTTGAGCCGGATGCGAATGTTCTGGCCTTGCATTGGTTGAGCCTTTCGCGGCTTTGGAGTTGATAGGAGGAAGGCCGGACCACCCGACCTCCCTCGTCGAACCCTTAGGGGTAATTACTCGATGATCTTCGACACGACGCCCGCGCCGACGGTGCGGCCGCCTTCGCGGATGGCGAAGCGCAGACCGTCTTCCATCGCGATCGGCGCGATCAGCTCGACGCCGAACTTGAGGTTGTCGCCGGGCATCACCATTTCCGTGCCCTCGGGCAATTCCACCGTGCCGGTCACATCCGTGGTGCGGAAGTAGAATTGCGGGCGGTAATTGGCAAAGAACGGCGTGTGGCGGCCACCCTCTTCCTTGGTCAGGATGTATGCCTCGGCCTCGAACTTGGTGTGCGGCGTCACCGATTTCGGCTTGCACAGCACCTGGCCGCGCTCGACATCCTCACGCGCGACACCGCGCAGAAGCGCGCCGATATTGTCGCCCGCCTCGCCGCGATCCAGCAGTTTGCGGAACATCTCCACGCCGGTGCAGGTGGTCTTGCGGGTGTCGCGGATGCCCACGATCTCAAGCTCGTCGCCGACGTTCACGACGCCACGCTCGACCCGGCCGGTCACAACCGTGCCACGGCCCGAGATCGAGAACACGTCCTCGATCGGCATGAGGAACGGCAGGTCCACGGCGCGCGCGGGCGTCGGGATATACGCGTCCACCGCCTCCATCAACTCGCGGATCGAGTTTTCACCGATCTCGGGGTCACGCCCCTCCATCGCCGCCAGAGCCGAGCCCTTGATGATCGGGATATCGTCGCCGGGATAGTCGTAGGAGGTCAGAAGCTCGCGCACTTCCATCTCGACCAGTTCCAGCAGCTCCTCGTCATCGACCTGGTCGACCTTGTTGAGGTAAACCACCATGTAGGGGATGCCCACCTGACGGCCCAGCAGGATATGCTCGCGCGTTTGCGGCATCGGGCCGTCGGCGGCGTTCACCACCAGGATCGCGCCATCCATCTGCGCGGCGCCGGTGATCATGTTCTTGACGTAGTCGGCGTGGCCGGGGCAATCGACGTGGGCGTAGTGGCGCGTCTCGGTCTCGTATTCCACATGCGCGGTCGAGATCGTGATCCCGCGCGCCTTTTCCTCGGGCGCGCCGTCGATCTGGTCATAGGCCCGGAAATCGCCGAAATACTTGGTGATCGCCGCCGTCAGCGTCGTCTTGCCGTGGTCAACATGGCCGATCGTGCCGATGTTCACATGCGGTTTCGAACGGTCAAACTTTTCCTTTGCCATCGTGTTGGCTCCTTTTTCGTTGCGGATGGTGGGTTGGCACCCACCCTACGGTTTGGGTAGGGCGGGGATATCCCCGCCACCCGGTTTATGCGTATTTCGACTGGATCTCTTCGGAGATGTTCGACGGCACCGGATCGTAATGCGAGAACTGCATCGTGAACTGGGCGCGCCCCGAAGACATCGAGCGCAGCGTGTTGATATAGCCGAACATGTTCGCAAGCGGCACGTTGGCGTTGATCGCGATGGCATTGCCGCGGGTGTCTTGCCCCGAGACCTGGCCGCGCCGCGATGTGAGGTCACCGATGATGCCACCGGTATACTCCTCGGGCGTGACCACCTCGACCTTCATGATCGGCTCGAGCAGTTTGGCACCGGCTTTTTTCAGACCTTCGCGCATGCCCATACGACCGGCGATCTCGAACGCCATCACCGAAGAGTCCACATCGTGGAACTTGCCGTCGATGAGCGCGACCTTGAAGTCGATCACAGGGAAGCCCGCGAGCGGGCCGCTATCCATGACCGAGCGGATGCCTTTTTCCACACCGGGGATATATTCCTTGGGCACGGCACCGCCAACAATCTTGCTCTCGAAGCTGAAGCCCTCGCCCGCCTCCGTCGGCGTGATCACCAGCTTGACCTCGGCGAACTGACCCGACCCACCCGACTGTTTCTTGTGGGTGTAGGTATGCTCGACCTCGTGGCTGATGGTCTCGCGATAGGCCACCTGCGGCGCGCCGATATTGGCCTCGACCTTGAATTCGCGCTTGAGGCGGTCAACGAGGATGTCGAGATGCAATTCGCCCATGCCCTTCATGATCGTCTGGCCCGATTCGATATCGGTCTCGACGCGGAAGGACGGGTCTTCGGCGGCAAGGCGCGCGAGACCGGCAGACATCTTTTCCTGGTCGCCCTTGGTCTTGGGCTCGACCGCGATTTCGATCACCGGGTCGGGGAAGGTCATGGTCTCGAGCACCAGCGGCTTGGCCGGATCGCAAAGCGTATCGCCGGTCGTGGTCTCCTTGAGGCCCGCGAGCGCGATGATATCGCCGGAAAATGCCTCGTCGATCTCGGTGCGGTCGTTGGAATGCATCATCATCATCCGGCCAACGCGCTCTTTCTTGCCCTTGGTCGAATTGAGGATCGCGTCGCCCTTCTTCATCTTGCCCGAATAGATGCGGGTGAAGGTGAGCGTGCCGACGAACGGATCGTTCATGATCTTGAAGGCCAGCGCCGAGAACGGCTCGGCATCATCGGCCTTGCGGACGATATTGCGGGTCTCGGTCTCGTCATCGGGCGAGAAGCCCATGTAATCCGGCACATCGAGCGGCGAGGGCAGGAAATCCACCACCGCGTTCAGAAGCGGCTGAACGCCCTTGTTCTTGAACGCAGAGCCACCCAGAACCGGCACGAAAGCGAGCGCCAGAGTGCCCTTGCGGATCAGGCGGCGCAGGGTGTCGATATCGGGCTCTTCACCTTCGAGATAGGCCTCCATCACGGTATCGTCCTGCTCAACGGCAAGCTCGATCATGTTGGCGCGCCATTCCTCGGCCTCGGCCTTGAGCTCGTCGCGCACCGGCTGACGGGTCCAGCTTGCGCCGAGATCCTCGCCACGCCAGGTCCACTCTTCCATCGTGATGAGGTCGATGATGCCTTCGAGCCGATCTTCGGAGCCGATGGGCAGGTTGACGGGCATCGGCGTGGCACCGGTGCGGTCCTTGATCATCTTGACGCAGTTCAGGAAATCGGCGCCGATCTTGTCCATCTTGTTGACAAACACGATGCGCGGCACCTTGTAGCGGTCGGCCTGACGCCAGACGGTTTCGGTCTGCGGCTCGACACCGGCATTGCCGTCAAGCAGGCAGATCGCCCCGTCGAGCACGGCGAGCGAGCGCTCCACCTCGATGGTGAAATCGACGTGGCCGGGGGTGTCGATGATGTTCAGGCGGTGCTTTTCGCTCTCCGGCTCGGTGCCGGTATAGGTTTTTTCCCAGAACGTGGTGGTTGCCGCAGAGGTGATCGTGATGCCACGCTCCTGCTCCTGCTCCATCCAGTCCATCGTCGCGGCGCCGTCATGCACCTCGCCAAGCTTGTGGGACTTGCCGGTATAGAACAGGATCCGCTCGGTGCAGGTGGTCTTGCCTGCATCGATATGGGCCATGATGCCGAAGTTGCGGTAGTATTCGAGCGTATAGTCGCGTGCCATCGGAGGATGCCTCTCGGGTTACCAGCGGTAGTGGCTGAATGCCTTGTTGGCATCGGCCATCTTGTGGGTGTCTTCGCGTTTCTTGACGGCAGAGCCGCGGCTCTGGACGGCGTCGAGCAACTCACCGGCAAGACGCTCTTCCATCGTCTTCTCGTTGCGGGCGCGCGATGCGTTGATGAGCCAGCGGATCGCCAGCGCCTCGCGGCGCTCGGTGCGCACCTCGACGGGCACCTGGTAGGTCGCCCCGCCAACGCGGCGCGAGCGCACCTCGACCGAGGGCTTGATGTTTTCGAGCGCCTCGTGAAACACCTCGACGGGGGCGCGCTTGATCTTGGTCTCGACGCGGTCAAGCGCGTTGTAGACGATCGATTCGGCGACGGATTTCTTGCCGTCCACCATCAGGTTGTTCATGAACTTGGTCAGCACCCGGTCGCCATACTTGGCGTCGGGCAGGATATCGCGCTTTTCGGCGGCGTGACGACGGGACATCTGTTTCTCTTTCCTCTTGTCATCCTCGGGCCACGCCCTCGGATCTCAAACCAGTGAGATCCCCGCCCTGGCGGGGATGACGCCCGAAGGCGTCACTTGGGGCGCTTGGCCCCGTATTTCGAGCGGCGCTGCTTGCGGTCCTTGACGCCTTGCGTGTCGAGCACGCCGCGCAGGATGTGGTAGCGCACGCCGGGAAGGTCCTTGACGCGGCCGCCGCGGATCAGCACGACCGAGTGTTCCTGAAGGTTGTGCTTTTCGCCGGGAATATAGCTGATGACCTCGAAGCCATTGGTCAGGCGCACCTTGGCAACCTTGCGCATGGCCGAGTTCGGTTTTTTCGGCGTCGTGGTATAGACGCGCGTGCACACGCCGCGTTTTTGCGGGCAGCCCTGAAGGTGCTGCGACTTCGTGGTTCTGACTTTCGGCTGCCGCGGCTTGCGGATCAGCTGTTGGATCGTTGGCATTCCGGTTCTTTCCCCGTCTCTCAACACATGTGTCTGCAAGGGCGCGGCCCCTGCGGTTCATCGAAAACGCGCCGCGCGTCCGCAACACTCATACACCGCATCCGCACCCTTTCATCGGCTGCGACGCGGCGGGCTTCCAGAGGATCGGGGCAATCAGGGCCCGGATCATGACCACTCAAGTTATGAAACAGACGACGGGCGATAGCACCGCGCGCCTGTAGATTGAGCGGCGTATAGGCAGAGTCGCCTGCCTTGTCAACAGCAGCCCGGAGTGCCAAGACTGACACCGCAGAGCCAAAACCACTCGCGAGGCCAGCGCCATGCGCGTCATCGGACTATGCCGCTTTTCCTATCCGGCCCTGGGCGGATTCAAGCGGATGCACGACACGGTGGCCGCGCGCGAGGTCTATCTTTACGATCCCGCGCGGCTGGCGCTGCGGTTCGCGCATTTCGAGAGCCTCACCCTGCCGTCGATTGCCGGGCAGTCGAATGGCGATTTCACCTTTCTTGTCGTGACCGGCGATACCCTGCCAGAGCCGTGGCGCACGCGCCTGCACGATCTTGCCGCCGATGTGCCGCAAATGCAGGTGGTGGAGATGGAGCCGATGCGCCACCGCGACGCCATGCGCCTCGCCATCAAGCAGGCGCTGGGCGAGGACGAGACCGAATCGATCCAGTTCCGGCTCGACGATGACGATGCCGTGGGCGTGGGCTTCGTGCAGGGCCTGCGCTGGTTCGAGCGCAGCACCCGGCGGATGCGGCGCACATGGCGCAACATGGCGTTCGAGTATAATAGCGGCTATGCCGTGCGCCTGTCGGAACGCGGCATCGAGGCCGAGGAGGTCCAGACCCATTTCTGGGCCTGCGGCCTTGCGGTGCTGTTCCAGCCCGGAGACCCGAAAACGGTGATGAATTACGGCCATCACAAGCTGCACCTTGAAATGCCGACGCTGATCCACCCCGCGCCGGGGATGTATCTGCGCGCCCTGCACGGGGATAATGACACCGGCACCGCCCAACACGGCGGCTCGCTCGCCCCGCTCGACGAGGCACAGCGCGCGCTCTTTCGCCGCCGCTTCAACGTGGACGAGGACCGAGTGAAAGCTCTTTTTGCCGCGCGGCCCGCGCACGCCGGCTGACCTGCGCCTCGCGGTAGAGGGTGAACACCCCCGACGCCACCACGATCGCCGCCCCCACCAGCGTGAGCACCTGCGGCCAGTCGCCGAACACCACCCAGCCCAGAAGCAGCGCCCAGAGCAGGCTGGTATAGCGGAACGGCGCGACGAAGGATATCTCGCCCACCCGCATCACCATGATGGAACACAGATAGCCGCCGATGATCATCACCGACGCCCCGCCGATCAGAAGTGCCGCGCGGCCATCCACCGGGGCCCAGCCCTGCGACACGCTCGCGAGGCCGAAAAACACCATGATCGAGGCCGAGGTGATGAGCGTGACCAGCATCGACGGCACCTCGCGCGAGAGCCGCCGCGTGGCAAGATCGCGCAGCGTCACAAAGGCCACGGCGGCAAGGCCATAGACCGAGTAGACGGTAAACCCCTCGGTGCCGGGGCGCACGATCAGCATCACCCCGACAAAGCCCGCGAGGATCGCCACCATCCGCCGCCAGCCCACCGGCTCGCGAAAAAACAGCGCGGCGGCAAGCGTGATCGTGAGCGGCAGCGCCTGCATGATCGCGCTGATATTGGCGATGGGCATGTTGAACAGCGCCGAGATGAAGAAATAGGCCGAGCCGACCTCGCCCACCATGCGCCAGAAGACAGGTGCCCAATCCGCGCGCGGCAGGCGGCGCGCGAGCGCCCCCATCCACCACGCGATGATAGCCACCAGCACCGTGGTCAGCACCCCGCGCAGGAACAGCACCTGGAAAAGCGGCACCTGCCCCGAGAGCGACTTCATCATCGCGTCGTTGAAGGTAAAGGCCGCCATCGACCCCATCATCAAGAGCGCGCCGGTCAGGTTGTCGGAACGTGGCATCGGGGAACCGCGCGGTTAGGGGGTTACGGGTGGGGGCCAGCCCCCACACCCCCGGAGTATTTCGGCCAAGAAGAAAGCGCAAGCGCGCTCAGCAGGCAAGCGCGGCGGCGAGACCGGCATGAAGCACCGGGTTGGCAGCGAGCAGCCCCGCGACCTGCGGCACGGGGTTGTTGAAGATGAGCGCCCCGCCGCGCCGGTCGGTGACCGCGGCCCCGGCCTCGCGCAGGATCAGATCGCCCGCCGCCGCGTCCCATTCCCATGTCG
This sequence comes from Roseovarius sp. MBR-78, assembly GCF_040547535.1. Lineage (NCBI taxonomy): Bacteria > Pseudomonadati > Pseudomonadota > Alphaproteobacteria > Rhodobacterales > Roseobacteraceae > Roseovarius > Roseovarius sp. MBR-78. The sequence goes on along the minus strand of NZ_JBEPPX010000012.1, from coordinate 14,164 downwards.
GGCGCAGCGTCAACATGGCGTCAAAGCGCCCCTCGGCCACCAGCGCCAGCCGGTAGGCCAGCGACGGCCGAAACCCCCGGCGCAGCAACGGCACGCGGCCATCGCGCCAGTGTTCGGGATCGAGCGCGGGCCGTGCCGCAAGCAGCGTCGCCCCCGGCACGGCGCGGCGCGCGCCCGCGCGGATCGGTTGGCCGTTGAGCGTTGCCCCCTGCCCCGCGGCGGCGGCATAAAGCTTGTTGCGCATCGGCAGAAAGATGACGGCGGCGGTGACCACGCCCTGCTCTGCCACCGCCAGCGCATGCGCCCAGAGGTCAGAGCCTTCGGTCAGGCTGCGGGTGCCGTCGATCGGATCGACGATAAAGACCCGCCCGGCCCCGAGCCGCGCGGGATCGTCCTCGGTCTCCTCCGACAGCCATCCGTAATCGGGCCGCGCGCCGCGCAGGCGGCGGGCGAGCAGCGCATCCACCGCCATATCCACCGCCGTGACCGGCCCCGCCCCGCCGGGCTTGTCCCGCGTCTCGAGCGGGTGTGCGACCATGTCGCGCGCCAGCGCCCCCGCCTCACGCGCCGCCGCGATCAGCAAGGCAAGATCATTCACCGGCAAGTGTCAGCCCCTCGACCAGCAGCGAGGGCACCACGCGGCTCAGATGCCTGCGCGCATCGTTGGCGGGCGTGATCCGGCGCAGCATCTCGGGCAGGTGCCCGGCGATGGTGCATTCGTTGACCGGGTGCGCGATCTCGCCCCGCTCGACCCAGAACCCCGCCGCCCCGCGCGAATAATCGCCGGTATTTGGGTTGATGGTGGAGCCGATGAGCGAGGTAATCAGCAGCCCAGTCCCCACCTCGCGCAGCAGGTCCGCGCGGCTCTGTGTGCCTTCGGTCAGCGCCACGTTCCACGTCGTGGGCGAGGGCGGGCTTGAGACGCCGCGCGCGGCATTGCCGGTAGGGGCCATCCCCAGCTTGCGCGCCGAGGCAAGATCGAGCGTGTAGCCACGCAACACGCCCCGCTCGACGATGAGGCGCGGCGTGGTCGCCAGCCCCTCGGCGTCAAAGGGCCGCGAGCCGGACACGCGCGCGCGGTGCGGATCCTCCGCCAGATCGAGCGTCTCGGGCAAAACCGCCTCGCCCAGCCGGTCGCGCAGCCATGACGAGCCGCGCGCCACCGCCGCGCCATTGGCCGCCGCCAGCAGGTGGCCGATCAGCGTGCCCGCCACCCGCTCGTCAAAGAGCACCGGAAAGGCCCCCGTGGGCGGCCTGCGCGCGCCCAGCCGCCCTACCGCGCGCGCCCCCGCGTTCTGCCCGATCTCGGCAGCCCCCCGCAGATCGGCGGCAAAGACGCGGCTGTCGCTGTCGTGATCGCGCTCCATCCCCGCGCCGGTCCCGGCAATGGCAACGCAAGACAGGCCGATATCGCTGCGCGCATAGCCGCCGGAAAAGCCGTTGGTGGCGGCGATATGCATCTCGCGGCGCGACCACGCGGCAGAGGCGGATTGCACCTGTGCCACCCCGGCCACGCCCAGCGCCGCCGCCTCGGCCTCCTGCGCCATGCGCATGAGCGTCTCGGGCGCGGGCGCGGGGGCGGGATCGTCAAGCTCAAGCCCGGCGGCGTCGCGCTGCGCGGCCAATTGCCCCGGCTCGGCCAGCCCGGCAAACGGGTTCTCGGGGGCCTCGCGCGCCATCGCCACGGCGCGCTCTGCCAGCGCGGTGATGGTCTCGGGCCGGGTGTCGGAGGCCGAGACATTGGCCTGCCGCCCGCCCAGCAACACGCGCAGGCCGATATCGGTGCCCTCGGCGCGCTCGGCCTGTTCCAGCGTGCCGCCGCGCATGTCCACGATCACCGATTGACCGGCCATCGCGATGGCATCGGCGGCCTCGGCACCGGCCTTGCGCGCCGCATCGACAAGCGCATGGGTCAGATTTTCAAGCGTTTCCGGCATCGGCCCCTCCTCACGGTCCTGCGGCAGGTAGATCGCCGCGATCCCCGGTGCAAGGGCTCAGCGCATCCGCTGGCCGTTCACGGCGATGCTGCCATCCTTGCCGAACTCCACGCGCGAGGTAAGCGTGTCGGCCTCGCCTGCCACAGGCACGCTGAACATCGCCGCCATCATCCGCACGGTCATCGCCTGATCCTTCGGCAACACCCCCATCGCGACCAGCCGGTCCAGAAGCGCGTTACCCCCCTCCAGCCGCAGGTCGACCGCGCCGTCGGCGGCGGGGATCTCGGTGCCATCTCCCGGCTCGATATCCAACGCCCCCGCGCCGCTGAGCCTTGCCCCCGCAAGCTCAAGCAGCAGGCTGTCGAGCACCAGCCGCTCCGGCGCGAACGCGGATCTGTCGCCCGATTCGAGCGCGGCCATCGCCGTCTCGTCGAAGAGATCAACGAGCAACTTGCCGGTGCCCGAAAGATCGACGGTCAGGCTGGCGGGGTCGCGCGGCAGGGCGGCGGCGGGATCGAGCACCGCCCAGACATCCTCGGCAAGCGTCAACCCCGCGAGATCGACGGACAGGGCAAACGGCTGCGCCGCGTCGCCCTTGGCCACCGGCATGGTAAGGCTGCCCGCGGCACGCTCTGCCGCGTAGCCGATGGGAAAGGGCAGGCCGCCGCCCTCCATCCGCGCCTCCATATCTTCGCTGCGCAATCCAAGGCCAAGCCCCTCGTCCGAGATCGTCATCTCGATCCCGGTGCCCGCGCTGCGGCTTGTCCCGCGCGAGGCGATGCCATCCTCGGTGCTGCTGAACCGGCTCTCGCCCGGCCCGAATGTCATCCGGTTGGCAATGCGCAAGCCCGCACGCAGCGCGGCGGGAAGATCGTCAAGCGCATGGCCCTCGGGCAGGCGCAGGCTGCCATCGTAATCAAGGCTCTCGGCCGCGCCCTCATAGGCAAGGGCCACGCCGCTCTCGGGATCATCAAGCGCGACGCTGTAGCCGACGGGCCCGGCAGAAATCTCCTGCGTCAGGTGCCGCGCACCATCCTCGACCACCCCCTCGCTGCGGCCCGTGACCGCCCCGAGGCGCAGCATGCCCTGCGCCCCGTTCATGGGCGCGCCACCAATGGTCACCTCGCCCAGATCGACGCGCAGATCATCCGCCGCATAGCTGTAGACAAGCCGGTCGGGCGTGCCCGAGGCGGTGATCGCGAGGCCCTCGTGGTGCAGCGTCACGATGGCCGTCACGGCCTCGCCCTCCTTGGGCATCATGGCAAGCGCCATCGGCATGGTCTCGGGATAGATCACCTCAACCGTGCCGTCGCCGCGTTCGTGCAGCGCGATCCGGCCAAGCCGCATATCGACCCGCCCGCCCGCATCCGGCAAGCTCTGACTCAGGCCGAAATCGGGGATCACGAGCCGGTTGCCCGCCCGCTCCGGCGCGCCGCTGACAGTATAGCCCAGATCGCCCAGGAGCGCCTGCCAATCCTGCCAGACATCATCGGCGCTCAGATCGGCAGAGGCGGCCCCGGCAGAGAGGCCAAGGACGAAAAGCGAAACGGCGGGAAAGCGGAGCATGAAACATATCTCGTGTAAGGGGCGGTTGCGATAATGTCGGGCCTGCGGGGGCTGCGGTCAAGGGACGATCCGTGGACGATCCGTCTGGAACTCGCCCGCCATGCCGGTTAGGACTTGGACAGACAGCACGAGGGGGCGACCATGAGCATGACCGGAAAATGCGTTCTCATCACCGGGGCGAGCAAAGGGATCGGGGCCGCCGCCGCGCGGATATTCGCCGAAGCGGGGGCCAATGTCGCGCTGGTGGCGCGCAATGGCGATGCCATCGCCGAGCTTGCCGGCGAGATCGGGCAAAGCGCCATTGCCATCCCCTGCGATGTCAGCCGCTACTGGGAGATGGAGGCGGCGGTGGCGGCCTGCCACACCGCCTTTGGTCGGCTCGACGTGCTGATCGGCAACGCGGGCGTGGTCGCGCCCATTTCCATGCTGGCCGAGGCCGGGCCGGATGCCTGGGGCCATGCCATCGACATCAACCTCAAGGGCGTGTTCAACGGGATGCGCGCGGCGCTTCCCGGCATGATCGCGCAGGGCGACGGCACCATCATCACAGTAAGTTCAGGAGCCGCGCATAACGCGCTTGAGGGCTGGAGCGCCTATTGCGCCTCCAAGGCGGGGGCGGCGATGCTGACGCGCTGCGCCGATCTGGAGGCGCGCGGCGCGGGCATCCGGGTGATGGGCCTCTCGCCCGGCACCGTCGCCACCGACATGCAGCGCGAGATCAAGGCCAGCGGCGTCAACGCCGTGAGCCAGCTTGACTGGTCCGAGCATATCCCCGCCGACTGGCCCGCGAAGGCATTGCTGTGGATGTGCGGCCCCGAGGCGGGCGACCTTGCCGGGCAAGAGATTTCGCTGCGCGATCCCGGTATCCGCGCCCGCGTGGGGCTTGCATGATCCGGCTCGCGCGCGAGGACGGGCTGTGGATCGTCACGTTTGACCGTGCCGACAAGGCCAACGCGCTGACCGGCGACATGCTGGGGGAGCTGGCCGAGATCGCCGAGGCCGCGCAGGACGGCGCGCGCGCGCTCATCCTGACCGGGGCGGGCCGCGTATTCTCGGCCGGGGCCGATCTTGAGGCGGCGCGCGCAGGCCTGGCCACAAGCCCGCTCTGGGAGCGGCTGTCAGGGGCGCTTGCGGCGCTGCCGATCGTCACCGTCGCGGCGCTCAACGGCACGGTGGCGGGCGGCGCGATGGGGATGGTGCTGGCCTGCGATCTGCGCATCGCCGCCCAAGGCGCGGGCGCGTTCTACCCTGTCATGCGCCTCGGCTTTCGCCCGCAGCCCAGCGACCCGGCGCGCCTTGCCGCGCTAGTCGGGCCGTCGCGGGCCAAGATGATTTTGCTCGCGGGCCAGAAGATCACGACCGACGAGGCGCTGGCCTGGGGCCTGTTTGATCGGGTGGTGCCCGGCGAGGCGCTGATGGAAAGCGCGCGCGCCCTTCTCGCCGACAGCCTGAGCGCCAGCCCCGGCCACGTCGCCGCGCTCAAGGCGATGTGCGGCGGGGGAGCACCGCGCGCCACCCGGTAGTGCCGCTATACTGCGGCGGCGGTCAGCACCTCGGCCACCAGCGGATTGGGGAACCGGCGGCGCAACGTCACCGCGAGAAAGCGCTCGGTGATCGCGTCGAGCCGCGCGCGCTCGACCAGCACCCCCGAGGCCAGCTCGTCCTGCACGACGATGGGCGGGATCACCGTGAGGCTGCCGCCGCTGCGCGCCAGCAGGCGCAACATCGCCATGTCATCGGCCTCGGCGGCGATGCGCGGCACCACGCCCAGCCGGTCCAGCAACGCGTCGAACCCCGCGCGCAACGCCGTCTCCGGCGTCGGCAGGATCAACGGCTCGCTGGCCAGCATCTCGGCAAGGCTGCGGGTATCGCCGCCCTCCACCGGTGCCCCGACAAGGCTCACCGGCTGCTCGGAAATCGGGTGCACCAGGTAGGGGCTGGCGGCATCGCGCGCGGGCACGAGATTGGTCAGCACGATATCCAGCGACAGCGCCTCCAGCGCGCGCAAGAGATCGCTCTGCGCGCCCGAGCGCAGCACCACCTCGACATCCGGTCGCCCGATCAGCGGCCCGACAAACCCGATTTGAAAGTTGCGCGAGAGCGTCGAGAGCGCCCCCACCCGCAGCACCCGGCGCGACCCCGGTGCCTGTGCCAGCGTCGCGGTGAGGTCATCGGCGGTGCGAAAGATCGCCTCGGCATGATCGAGCGCGATCCGCCCCGCCTCGGTCAGAATGAGACCACGCCCGCGCCGCTCGAACAGATCATGGCCCAGCGCCGCCTCGAGCGTGCGCAACTGCGCCGACAGCGCCGATGGCGACAGGTTCAGCCCGCGCGCGGCCCCGGTCAGCGTGCCATCGCGTGCAACGGCGCGAAAGAGCCGCAGGTGGTGGAGATTGAGTTGGGCCATTGTTTCAATATATCGAACGTTAACCCGTATAATATGTAATTTTATAGAATGTCTGCAAGGGCTATCCCGTCCCCGAACCGCTGGAACAGGAGAGACCGGATATGACCCTTCCCCCCCTCATCGTTTTTGCCCCCCTGATATTGCTGGCCACGGCGGCGCTTGCGCTTGCCCGGCCCGGTCGCCGCCCCGGCGCGCTTGCGCGCGTGGCAGAGGCGGCGGCGCTTGCGGCGCTGGCTTTTGGCGTCGCGGGGCTGGTGCAACTCGTGATCGCGGGGCCTGTCACGCTGGCGGGCCTCGTGCGGCTCGACGCTGTAAGCGCGACGATGGTCGTGCTGGTCTGTTTCGTCGGCTGGGTGGTGGTGCGCTTTGCTCGCAGCTATCTTGACGGCGAGGCCCGCGAGGGGGCGTTTCACGGCCTGTTGCTGGCCGCGCTCGCGGCGGTGAGCCTCCAGGTTCAGGCCGCGAACCTTGCGGTTCTGGCCTTGGGCTTTGTTGCCACCGGGGTGGCGATCCGGCAGCTTCTGCTGTTCTACCCCGACCGCGCCGAGGCGCGGCGCGCCGCGATGAAATTCACCCTCGTCTGGGGCGCGGGCGACGTGGCGCTGATCCTTGCGGCGCTGTTGCTGGGCCAGGCCTTTGGCACCATCGACATCGCGGCCGTCACACAGGCGGCGGGAGCGGGCCTGCCGTTCGCGGCCAAGCTGGCGGTGGCGCTGCTGGTGATCGCCGCCGCGCTCAAGACCGCCGCATTCCCGCTGCACGGCTGGCTCACCGAGGTGATGGAGGCCCCGACGCCGGTCTCGGCGCTGCTGCACGCGGGGATCATCAACGGCGGCGGGCTGCTGCTTATCCGGCTCGCGGAGGTGGTGCAGGCCAGCCCCGGCGCGATGGCGGCGCTGGTGATGCTGGGCGGGCTGACGGCGATTTTCGGCGCGGTGGTGATGCTCACGCAAAGCGCGGTCAAGACGGCACTGGCGTGGTCCACCGTGGCGCAGATGGGATTCCTGCTGCTGCAATGCGGGCTGGGCCTGTGGGCGCTCGCGATGCTGCATATCGTGGCGCATTCGCTTTACAAGGCACATGCCTTCCTCGCCTCGGGTGGCGCGGTCAGGGCGGTGCTCGCGGTGCGCCGCCCCGGTCCGGTGGCGGTGCCGGGGCTGGCGGCGGTGGCGCGCGCCTTCGCGCTGGCGCTGGTGCTCTATGCCGGGGTGGCTGCGGGCTTTAGCCTGATCGCAGGGCCGAAATCGGCGCAGGCTCTGGCGCTTGGCGCGATCCTGATCTTCGGGGTGGCCTATCTGGTGGCGCAGGGCCTTGCGGATGCGGCCCCGCGCGCGCTCACGCGGCACACGGCGCGCGCCTCGCTGGCGGCGGCGGTGGCCTATTTCGGCTTTCACACCCTCGCCGCCATGCTGTGGGGCGCGCATCTGCCCGCCCCGCCCGCGCCGGGACCGCTGGAATGGGGGCTGATCGTGCTCGCGCTGGGCTCGTTCGGGCTGGTGGCGGTGGCGCAGGCGCTGTTCCCGCTCTGGGCGCATCATCCCTCGACCGCCGGGCTGCGGGTGCATCTTGCCAACGGGCTTTACCTCAACGCGGTGCTCGACCGGCTGATCGGCGGGCTGAAATCCGCGAAATCCAACTGACCAGAACAGGAGCCGACAGCGATGTTTCTCAAACACACACAGATCGCCCCCGACCGGGCATCAAGCCTGCTGACCAGCGCCGAAGCGGCTGCGCGCGCCATTCCGCCCGCCTTTCCGCTGGACGCGACCGTCGCGGTCAACCCGTTCCTCGGGCAGGCGGGCGAAGACCTTGCCACCGCATCGGCGCGGCTGGCGCGGGTGGCCGGCGTGCGCGTCACCCGCGCGCGCACCGATTACCGGGCGCAGATCACGGACGGGGCGATCACCGATGACGATCTGGCGGCGGCGCTTTTTGCGAGCGCATCACCCCTCAAACCCACCGACCTGGCGCTCCTGAAGGCGAAACTCGCCGCCGACAGCCCTGCCCCGCAGGCGCTGCCCACGGTGGCCGATCTGGCCGCAGAGGCCACCGGAACCGACTGGCCCGCCGTGATCGCGCGCAGCTTCGGGCTATGGGCGGCGGGGCATTTCGACCGGGGGCAGGCGCTCTGGACACCGGCGCCGGGGCTTGGGGCCTTTGCCGCGTGGCGCGCATGGGCCACCCATGACCTGACGCCGGAGATCGCCGGGCTGGGCGGGTTCTGCGCCCATGTCGCCGCCGCGCCGGATACATCCGAGCGCGCGATCCTGCGCGCCGCCGAGCGGCTGGGCCTAAGCGAAAGCGCCGCCGAAACCGCGTTTCACCGGCTGCTGATGGATCTTGGCGGCTGGGCGCAGCACGCGCGCTGGCTGCTGTGGCAGGCGGAACTCGCGGGCGAGAGTGACGGCACCATCACCGACCTGCTGGCCATTCGCATGATCTGGGAGGAGGCGCTGCTCGCGCATGTGCCGGACCTTAGCGAGGCGTGGCAAGAGGTGGTGGCGCAGCACGAAGCGCCGCTTGCCCCAAGCCCCGATCAGGTGGTCGATACCATCCTTCAGGACGCCGCCGAGCGCGCGCATCAACGCGGGCTTGCCACCGCCCTGACCGGGCCGAAACCGGCGGGCGCGCGGCCTGCGGTTCAGGCCGCGTTCTGTATCGACGTGCGCTCCGAGGTGTTCCGCCGCGCGGTCGAGGCGCAGGCAGGCGGCATCGAAACGATTGGCTTTGCGGGGTTTTTCGGCCTGCCAGTGGCGCACAGGCCGCGCGGGACGGATATGGCGCAGGCGCACCTGCCCGCGCTTCTGACGCCCGCGATCACCTCTTGCAGCCATGCCGAGGGCGAGGAGGAAGCGCGCATCTCGGCGCGCGCGATCCGCGCCTGGGGCCGGTTTCGGCAGGCAGCGGTATCGTCATTCGCCTTTGTCGAGGCGGCGGGGCCGGCCTATGGCTGGAAGCTGCTGCGCGATGCGCTGGGCCTCGCCGGGGCGCGGCCCGCGCCCGACCCGGCCCCGCGTATCGAGGGCGGGCTGAGCGCCGCTCAAAAGGCCGAAACGGCGGCCAGGGTGCTGCGCGCCATGAGCCTGACCACCGGGCACGCGCGGCTGGTGCTGCTCCTGGGTCACGGCGCGCAGATGGCCAACAACCCGCATGAAAGCGCCTATAACTGCGGGGCCTGCGCCGGCCAGACGGGCGAGGTTTCGGCGCGGCTTCTGGCGGGGTTGCTCAACGATCCCGAGACGCGCGCGGGCCTTGCCGCGCAGGGGATCGACCTCGGGGGGGATGTGCTCTTTGTGGCCGGACTGCACGACACCACCACCGACGCCATCACGCTCTACGAGGATATCCCCGCGCCCGATCATGCCGGTGATATCGCACAGGCGCGCGCATGGCTCGACGCGGCGGGGCACATAGCGCGGGCCGAGCGGGCGGCGCGCCTGCCCGGTGCCTCGCCCGAGAGCGTGGCGGCACGCGCGCGCGACTGGGCAGAGCTGCGGCCCGAATGGGGGCTGGCGGGCTGTGCCGCCTTTGTCGCCGCGCCGCGCGCGGTGACGGCGGGGGCGGATTTGCAGGGCCGCGCCTTTCTGCACAGCTATGACTGGCGCGAGGATGCGGATTTTGCCACGCTGGAATTGATCCTCACCGCGCCGGTGGTGGTGGCAAGCTGGATCAGCCTGCAATATTACGGCTCGACCGTGGCACCTGCCGCCTTTGGCGGCGGCAACAAGCTCATCCACAACGTGGTGGGCGGGATCGGCGTGGTGCAGGGCAATGGCGGTATCCTGCGCCCCGGCCTGCCGTGGCAGACGGTGCATGACGGCGAGGCGCTGGCGCATGAGCCGCTGCGCCTCACGGTGATGATCGAGGCCCCGCGCGAGGCGATCACCGATGTGCTGGCGCGCCACAACGGGCTGCGGACGCTCTTCGACAATGGCTGGCTGCATCTTTTCGCGCTAGAGGAGGGCCGGGTCGCAGCGCGCTATCTGCCGGGGCTGGACTGGTCGCAGGCCAAGGCCGCGTGACCTTGCGGCAGACGGGGGCGGGTCGATGCGTCGGCCCCGCCCACGGCGATACAATAGGTCTCGATTTCGAGACGGCGGGCACGGCGTGGCTGGAATTCGCGCGACGCGCGGGCTATTGTTCCCATCCACCGCGCCGCAAGGGATACCGCCAGAATGAGCCGCTTTTCCGCCCCGATCGCCGAACAGATATGGTCGATGAAATACCGCTATGTCGCGGATGAGGGCGGCGATGCCAGCGTCGAGGATAGCTGGCGGCGAATCGCGCGCGCGCTGGCCGCCGTCGAGGCCGAGCCGGAGCAGTGGGAGGCGCGATTCTACGACGCGCTGGAGGATTTCAAGTTCCTGCCCGCAGGCCGGATCACGGCGGGGGCGGGCACCGGGCGCAAGGTCACGCTTTTCAACTGTTTCGTCATGGGCACGATTCCCGATGACATGGGCGGGATTTTCGATGCGCTGCGCGAGGCGGCGCTGACCATGCAGCAGGGCGGCGGGATCGGCTATGATTTCTCGACCATCCGGCCAAGGGGCGCGGCGGTGCATGGCGTCTCGGCCGATGCCAGCGGGCCGCTGTCCTTCATGGATGTCTGGGATGCGATGTGCCGCACGATCATGAGCGCCGGCTCGCGCCGGGGCGCGATGATGGCCACGATGCGGTGCGATCACCCCGATATCGAGGATTTCATCGCCGCCAAATCCGATGCCGCGCGGCTGCGCATGTTCAACCTTTCGGTGCTGGTGACAGATGCCTTCATGGATGCGGTCAAGGCGGATGGACCGTGGGAACTGACCTTCGGCAACAAGGTCTATCACACGCTGCCCGCGCGCGACCTGTGGAACCGGATCATGCAGGCGACCTATGATTATGCCGAGCCGGGGGTGATCTTCATCGACCGGATCAATCAGGCCAACAATCTGAATTACATTGAGACTATCGCGGCGACCAACCCCTGTGGCGAACAGCCGCTGCCGCCTTATGGTGCCTGTCTTCTCGGCTCCATCAATCTTGCCAAGCTGGTGATCGACCCGTTCGGGCCGCGCGCGCGGCTTGATGCGGCGGCGCTCAAGGATCTGGTGCGCGTCGCGGGGCGGATGATGGATAACGTGGTGGACGTGTCGAAATTCCCGCTCGCAGCGCAGGCCGAGGAGGCGCGCAACAAGCGCCGCATCGGGCTGGGCGTGACCGGGCTTGCGGATGCGCTCTTGATGCTGGGGCTGCGCTATGGCTCTGACGAGGCGGTGCGCCAAACCGAGATATGGATGCACAAGATCGCCGTCGCGGCCTATCTCGCAAGCGTCGATCTGGCCCGCGAAAAGGGGGCGTTCCCGCTCTTTGATGCCGAGAAATTCCTCGCTTCCGGCAACATGGCCAACATGGACGAGAGCGTGCGCGACGCGATCCGCACCTATGGTATCCGTAACGCGCTCCTGACCAGCGTGGCCCCCACCGGAACGATCAGCCTTTACGCCGGCAATGTCAGCAGCGGGATCGAGCCGGTCTTTGCCCATGCCTATACCCGCAAGGTGCTGCAAAAGGACGGATCGCGCACCGAGGAAGAGGTGGTCGATTACGCGGTGCAGATGTGGCGCGACATGTTCGGCGATGCGCCCTTGCCCGACTATTTCGTCAATGCCCAGACCCTGCCCCCCGAGGATCATGTCAGGATGCAGGCGGCGGCGCAGAAATGGGTGGATAGCAGTATTTCCAAAACCATCAACTGCCCTGCCGATATTTCCTTCGAGGCGTTCAAGGATGTCTACATGCAGGCTTGGGAAATGGGCTGCAAGGGCTGCACCACCTACCGGCCCAACGAGGTGACGGGATCAGTGCTGAGCGTGAGCGAGAGCGCCGACAAGGTGCCCGGCGAGGCCCCGGAGCAGGTCCGGAGCGGGCTCCCCGCCGAGGGTGGTGAAGTTGTCTACATGTCCGAGCCGCTCGACCGGCCATCTGAGCTGGAAGGCGCGACCTACAAGCTCAAATGGCCCGACAGCAACCATGCGATCTATGTCACCGTGAACGATATCGTGCTGGGCGGGCACCGGCGGCCCTTCGAGGTATTCATCAACTCCAAGAACATGGAGCATTACGCCTGGACGGTGGCGCTCACGCGGATGATCTCGGCGGTGTTCCGGCGCGGCGGCGATGTGAGCTTTGTCGTGGAGGAGTTGAAGGCGGTGTTCGATCCGCGCGGCGGCGCGTGGATGCAGGGTAAATACGTGCCCTCGATCCTTGCCGCCATCGGGGGCGTGCTGGAACGGCACATGGTCGCGATCGGCTTTCTCGCGGGCGAAGGGCAGGGTCTCAAGGAAGACCCGCACGCGCAGGTGACGAGCGCCGCCCTCCCCCGAGGCCCGGCTTGCCCGTCCTGCGGCAGCTATGACATGCGCATGATCGAGGGCTGCAAGACCTGCGCCGCCTGTGGCCACAGCAAATGTCAATAGCCATGAGCTAAGTCCATTTATTGTCGGACACATCTCAGGACAGAGCGCCGCCAAGTCTCAGACTTGGCGGCGTTTTTCTTTGTTCTGATGGGCATCCCACCCAGCGTTGTCGTATCGCAACGATACTTGACATTAGCTATCTACTTAGTTTATTTTTATTTGCTAACCACGTCCTTTGTTTTATGTCTTTTGAATATCAGGGATATCTACAGGTGGATTGAGCAACCTGCGGTCTGGAAATTCTGCTGAGAGCGGGTCACGCATTCTGGCATTCCCATTTGATGTAGGCCTTGGTTTCGGAGGCCCATTTCTCGTCGATCTCAACCAGGACGGCGCTGACCAGTCGCAGCAGAGCGTCGTCGCTTGGAAAGACCCTGACCTTTACGGTGCGCCGCTTGAGCTCCTGCTGGACGGATCGCTCCATCGGGTTTGATGTGCGCAGTCGGCGGCGATGGTGCTCGGGCAGCGTGAAGACAGCGAGCCCCTCAGGTGCGTTTTCCTCGAGCCATGCAGCCAGCTTCGCCGCAGAGGTGCGATAGCTGGCGACCAACTCGGCCAAGGCGGTTTCGGCCTTGGCGAGCGTGCTGGCATTCCACACGGTGCGCAGCTCGGCTCCGATACGCTTGCGGATCTCGACGTTTGGAGCGTGATGGATGGCATTGCGCGCGAGATGGAACTGGCAGCGCTGCCACATGGCGCCTCCGAGCACGGCGCGCCGGGCTGCGCGTAGTCCAGAGTGATCATCCGACACGATGAACTCGACGCCGCGCAGACCGCGCGCGACCAGGCTCTCGAGGAAGCCCCGCCAGTGAACCTCCGCTTCGGACAAGGCCACGGAAACGCCCAGAACGCGCCGCCGCTCGTCCGGACCGATGCCGATGGCCGAGAGCACGGCAGCGTCCCGCACGACCCCGCCGTGGCGCATCTTCTCGTACCGGGCGTCGAGGATGAGGTATTTCACCTGGCCCAGAGGGCGGTTGCGCCATGCCTCCAGTTCCTCATCGAGCAGCTTGGCAGCCCGGCTGACCTGGGAGGACGACAGGCTCTCGATCCCGAACTCGCGCATGACAGCCTCGGCGTCACGGGTTGAGACGCCTTTGACGTACATCTCGGCCACCGCCAGCATGACGGCCCGGACCGACCGCCGCCCGCGCTCGAGCGATTGCGGATAGAACGGCTCTCCGTCGTGCCCGGCGGTCTTGGGCACCTGCACAGTCACCGTGCCCGCGGGCGTGTCGATCCGCTTGGGTTTGTAGCCGTTGGCATAGCCGTGACGCTCGGGGGTACGCTCGTAGTGGCCCGCGCCGAGAAACCGCTCGCGCTCGATCTGCATCGCCAACTCGAAAGCCCGCGTGAACACCGATGCGATCTCGCCGGGTCCGTGCTCGATCAACTGTTCCAAGACCACCTCAAGCGCCGTATCCTTCCGCCTGTCCATTCGTTCTTCTCCATGGCTGTGTTGCAACTCCATGGAATACCAGAATGGGCAGCCCCTGCCGGGGCGCCCCCCGGCAGGGGCTCATGGCCCCCACCTCGAGAGAATTTCCATACGTCAGGTTACAGTACCTACAGGTGTTCATTTATACTCATGCATGATCATCCAATCCTTCTTCGTCGCTTCCAAAATCGAGACGGCGGGGCGCGCGGACTGCTCCTGAACACGCACACCTATGAGCCCCCGATGCTTGGATCTCTCTATGAGGTGTAAATCGGCATGCGAAAGTGACCCACCTGGTTGGGTTATGATCATCCAAAAATGACCCACCTGCCACGTTATCATCCGTGCGTCATGC
>NZ_JBEPPX010000011.1:0-115083 GCF_040547535.1 Roseovarius sp. MBR-78 | reverse complement strand
AAAGAAACCCATCTGCGCCATCGTTGCACCCCATCCCGTTTTATCGCTCCGATCATACCGAAACGCCGGTGTCAGCGCAATTTTTCGAGGTGCCCCATTGATCGTTGTAAGAGAGCAGAGCGAGAAATCGTGTATCTTGAAGTCACGATTGCTTAGAAAGCTCCTGATCGAAGCGGTTGCCGATGTTTTACCGCTATTGTTTGGGCCCACAAAAACAGTTTCATTTTCCTCGAAATCAATTGAGACGTCCTTCAAGCGTCGAAAATTTCGTATCGCAATCTTCTTAAGGTACATGCCGCCTCGCCTCCAAATTACAATGAGACAATAACAATTCGAGGTGAAATGTTAAGTGAATTCTCTTCATAAGATTGTGCTCCGGTCAGGTGCACCACCCAAGTGCAGGATGAGCAAGTCAAATCCAGCCTGACCGGGCAACGCAGCTATGACCGGTCGATTGATAGCTACCGGCTGGCGAGCGGACAGGCCATTGCAGATGTTATGACCGGGGAAGGCCTTTGCCACCGTTGGCGTCAGCGTTGCGTCCTTGCCACACCCTTGAACCCGTCCCGCGTGCTTCCACAGTGCTTCCACGGGAATTTTACCAACGCGGGAAGCCGCCCGGAGGCGGCGTGTAAGGAATTGATTTTGTGTGTTTATTTTGGTTGCGGGAGTAGGATTTGAACCTACGACCTTCAGGTTATGAGCCTACCCCTTGGCTTTCTGCCGAGCTCAATGAAATCAACTGACTACAGGACAAGCCTTTGAAATCACGCCAGTTCCATATTTACTTTGGCCGATCTTCACCGCGTTTCGGCTGCATCATCCGCTCGAAAACGGCGTACGAGGGTTGAGGTGGCGTTGATGTGCCCACTGGAAACGATTATCTGCCATGACTCGCCCGGTGGGCCGAGCTCCGATCAGGCGCTCTGAACAAAACGTCTTGCGCCATTCATTGAGCGGCAGGTTCCTCGTGATGAGGGTGGCACGCCCCCGGCATGCGTGAGATGCCGGAGGCAACCCCAAGGTTGGCAGACTACGTATCCAGGAACTCTGTCAGCGCAGCGGCGACTTCGGCGGGCTTTTCTTCCATGATCCAGTGCGCGGCTTGGTCGATCCAAGTCAGCCGGGCGTTCGGGATCGCATTCCGGAGCTTTTCGGCATAGGCCGGTTTCTGGAACGGGTCCTCGCGCCCCCACAGGACCAGCGTCTCGTGGTCGAGCTGCGTCAACTCACCGGCGATCGCCTGGGTGTATTCCGGATTCAGGCGCCGGAAATTGCGGAACAGCGCCCGCTTTCCCTCCTCGCTCGACCACGGCGCCATGATGATGTTCGAGGCCTCTTCGGTGAGGGACTCGGCACGGTAGACGCCGTCCGGCAGAAAGCCGCGCAGCATGTCGATGAACGCATCGAGCGGCATCCCGGCCTCGGCGTCGGGCTGCTGCAGCGGTGCGAATTCCGGGATCGGCCAGGAATCGAAGCAGACCGCACTGCTCAGCACGAGCTTCTTCACCCGCTCGGGGTGCCTGACCGCGATGATCTGCGCGACCCCGCCGCCGATATCGTGCGACACCACGTCGGCCCGGGGGATCCCGAGAGCATCGAGCACGCCGACCATCAGCCGGGCCTGCGCCGCGATGGAGACGTCCGCGTGCGCGGGCTTGTCCGATTTGCCATAGTTCAGCATGTCGGGCGCGATCACCCGATGCGTCCTGGCGAGCGTGGGGATGATGTCGCGCCACAGCAGGCTTGATGTCGGGATCCCATGGATCAGAAAGACGGGCGGGCCGTCTCCTTCGTCCAGATAGGCGATGCGGTGGCCTTCGATGTGCAGATAGTTGTGGCTGTAGCTTGTCGTGGTCATGTCGGTCTCCTGTGAGTTGGGGGGTCGTCGTTCTCCCGCAATGGCGCGGCGGGCCGTTCAGGCCGCCTTCTCCCATGCATGGCCCGCGAACATCGCGTCGAGCGGCGTGTGCAGCAGGTGGTTGGCGTAGTTGCTGAGCGTCTTCACGGCGAGCGCGAGGATGATCTCCAGCACCTGGCGCTCTTCGTAACCGGCATCGAGGAAAGCCCGGACATCCGCCTTCGAGGGCAGCCCGCGGGTTTCGCGCAGCGTCTCGGTGAAGGTGGCGAGCGCGGCCAGCCTGAGGTCAGGGATCGGCTGCCCGTTGCGGATGGCCTCGGTCACCTCGGCCGGCACCCTGGACATCTTCTCGGCAATCATGCTGTGGGCGGCCATGCAGTAGTCGCAGCCATTGCCACGGCTGATGGTCAGAAACACCACCTCCTGTTCGGCCGGGGTGAAGCCCGACTGTTTGCGGAATCGCTCGTAGCCGTCGAGATAGGTCGCCAGCAGGCCCGGCGAGTTGACCATCCCGGCATACATGTTCGGGATGAACCCCACCTGCGCCCTGGCCTTCTCCAGCACGGCTCTGGCCTGGGGTTCGGCATCATCGACGGTCAGGAATGGAAGGGTCATTTGGTATTCGGCAGTCATGGTCGTCTCCTTTCGGCTGGTTGGTCATCGGTCGCTCAGTCTGGAACGTTCGTTCAAAACAAAGTCAAAAAAAATCAGTCGAGCCGCCGCATGGCATCCTCGACGATGCTCTGGAGCAGCGCCCTGTCGGGACGGCTGCGCATCAGCACCACAAGGCCGATCAGGCTCGCCAGAAGGCCGCGCGCGGCATCCCCGGCATCGATATGATCGGCGATCTCGCCTTGCGCCTTGCCTTCCGCGATCATGCGGGCGAAGAATTCCTCCATCTGTTCCTGAGCATGCGCAACGATCGCCGCAACCTCGGGATCATGGGCGGACAGCTCGAGCGCCGTGTTCGTCAGCAGGCAGCCACGATTGCTGCCGCCGTCGGCGAGGTCAGCCATGAAGGCGAGATACAGCGCACGTATGGCTTCGCGCGGCGTGTTCCGGGCCGCCAGATCAGCGAGCAACTCGCGGCGTATCTTGCCATCATACATGCGCAAGGCCGCGAGAAACAGCGCGCGTTTGTCGCCGTAAGTCGCATAAAGGCTGCCCCGATTGATGCCGGTACACTCGACGAGATCCTGCATCGAGGTTGCCTCGTAGCCATGCGCCCAGAAGGCCTTCATGGCCTTTTCGAGCGTCTCGGCTACATCGAAGTTCTTTTCCCAAGGCATCGCATTCCCTCCGCTTCAACACATATAGCGAGTATGGAACGATCGTTCAAGACCTTCCTGCGCTGAACCCTCGCCAGCAGTCGGCGGGTTCCCTGACGATGTGTGGGACGGCCGGGCGCGGGAGTTGCATGTCCTGTGCGCCATCGCACCGGTGTGGTGCTGGCGACCGCAACTGGAAGCAGGCGCCGTATCGACAATTCAGGATATCGCCGTGTCTGAGAAGGCTTGCACTGGTTCGCCCGACGGATGATGCGGCGCGCTCACTTGTCTCCCGGTGTTCCACCCCCACGACGACTCGTGGCCACCAGGGTGGCGCGCCCTCCCCAAATGATCGCCAGCCTGCGCCACCCTGCCACCCTTGTCGTCATGCTTCGCTTGCCTGGGGCTCGAATCCACGCCTCATGTGATGACGAACGGAGGGTGAGTTGCATGGTCAACCGATTGCGCTTGAACGAGAAATCCGTCCGAGAGGCCGAACCGGCCAAGGGGCGGGACTATCAGATCTTCGACACCGAGGTGCGCGGTTTCGCCGTGTGCATCTACCGATCCGGCAGCCGCGCCTTCACCATCGACTACCGCCATGCCGGGCGGCAGCGGCGGATGACCATGGGGCGCTGGCCGGAATGGTCGGCCACGGCGGCGCGGGAGCGGGCGAAGGAGTTGCGACGCGAGATCGACGCCGGGGGTGATCCGCTGGGCCAAAAGGAAACCGGACGGGATGCCCCGCGGTTCAAAGATCTGATCGACCGCTATACCGAGGTGCATCTGCCGCGCCTCTCAGCCCTGAACGCATCCGACCAAAAGTCGATGCTGGCGAAGATGGTGGCCCCTGACTGGGGCAACAAGCTGGTGACAGAGATCACGCCCTATGATGTGGAAAAGCTGCTGAACAAAGTGGCGGCGGGTCGGGCCCGGCCCTCCAAGGCAAAGCCGAACAACCGGGCAAGGAAGCTGCAGGGGCCGAAACCCACACCGGTGCGCGCCAACCGCACGGGCGAGGTGCTGCGCAAGATGTTCACCTATGCCGTCAGCTGGGGTTGGCGCGACGACAACCCCGCCTCCGGCTTCCGCCGCCGGATCGAGAACCCGCGCGAACGGTTCCTCTGTCACGAAGAAATCCGCAAGCTGGCCGAGGCGCTGGAGGCAGCAGAGGATCGCCGCGCGGCCGACATCATCCGCCTCTGCATGCTGACCGGCGCGCGGGTGGGCGAGGTCCGTCAGGCGCGTTTTGAGCATTTCAACCTCGAACATCTGAGCTGGTCCAAGCCCGCCAGCATGACCAAGCAGCGGAAAATCCACCGCCTGCCAATCTCGGACGAGGCAGCGGCCATCGTTCGCCAACGCCAGCTGCTGGTGCCGCGCGGCTGCGTCCTCCTGTTTCCCGGCGATGTGCCGGGCCAGCCGGTGAAGGAAATCCGGCGGTTCTGGGCGGCAATCCAGAAGGCAGTCGGGATCCCGGATGTGCGGATCCACGACCTGCGCCACACCTTTGCGTCCTTGCTGGTCAGTGGCGGTGCCTCGCTGGAAATGATCGGCAAGCTGCTGGGACACAGCCAGATGCAGACCACCCAGCGCTATGCGCACCTGATGGACTCGCCCTTGCGCGCCGGTGTCGATGCCGTCGCCAGCGCCTTCCGGCCCCGGCCTATGCTTGTGCATGATGCCGATGAGGCGCGGAAGTCGGTCTGAACGACATCCCGCGCCCACTTTGCCGGTGATCAGCAGGAGCCCCGTAGCGCTTTCCAGATCGGTGTCAGCCTGCGGCGGATCGTGCGTTCATCCGGCACTTCGCTGCCATCGCCGTTGGTGACAAACCACTCCTGCACTTCGCCCAGCCATTCCGCTTGGGTTGCGGGCAGGCCCTGATCGTGGATCCGCACCATCAGGGTGATGTACATCCCCTCCCAGTCATAACGGGCGGTCGAGCCGATGTGTGATGCCGGGCGGCGCAGCAGATCGCAATCTGCCTCGAACCGGCGGACTTGGTCGGCCATGATCAGCAGGTCCGCAAGCGTGACCTCGATCCCGACCGGGTCGGCGATCATGATCCACTCGTCCTGATCCTTTGGGCGAATGCGCCGAAGAATACTCTTTGTTGGTCCCGTTCCGCAGCGCCGGAACATCTGCATGATGTCCGTGACCGAGACCACGACATAACCGGCGACGATCTGCCGCCCCCGCGTCACCGGCGGGATCGCCGTGACGATGTCGAACCGTCCGACCGACGCCCAGCCTGCGATGTCGGCCAGCGAACAGTCCCAGCGGGCGGCGGCTTCAAGCAACGTGAAATGGACGCGGGGGGGTAGTGCCATGCCTCAACTCCTTTTTTTGATGATTTGAAAACAGGCCATCGCGCCGCTCTCCGGATGGAGGCGGCCAGAAGCCTGGTCGTCGGGGAAATCAGGGATCAGCCGGGCGGGAAAACCGTGACGGCAAGAGGACGGGAAAAGATCAGACGCCGTTCAAAAATGATCTCGGCCATCCCTGCCCCCCTCTCCTGTCAGCCCTGCGAAGCGACTCGCCCTCTGGATGAAACCCGGAACAAACAGGAAACACAATCAAACTCCGTTCTTGACACGCAGGCGCATGCAACGACTCGGCAGGCGCTGGGATCGGCAGTTTGAAAAAGTCAATAAAACAAGGGGTGGCACTGGTCTCGACAAATGAGCGCCACCCTGCGCCACCCCGCCACCCCTGCTGATCTGCTCTCGGTGCCTGACGACGGCCGCCCATCCCGGACGGCAATCAGGAGGCAGAGATGATTCAACCACAGACAGAAACGGACTTGGCCAGCGCAGCCCTGCTTTCGGGCTGGATCACCCGCAAGGACCTGGCGGCCGCGCTGAACGTAACGGTCGACACCCTTGGGCGCTGGGAAGCGCGACGCTTCGGCCCACCCTGCGTCCGTGCTGGGCGAATGGTGCTCTATCGGCACCGGGCCGTGCAGGATTGGCTGGCCGCTCAGGAGATGCCTCGGGCCAAGACGGCCGGGGGGCGGAAATGACCCATATCCCGCAAAATACTGGCTGGCCCGCTGACCGTGTCGCCGAAGCCCGCGCCGTCATCGCCGATGTCGTCCATCACAGCGATCCCCTGATCCGCCTCGCCTGCAATGTCCTGGTCGCCCATGGCGAGACGGAGGCCGAGCGCAAGGACGCCGGGGTACTGCTGGTGGTGATCGACGCACGGCGGGGGGTAGCGCGCGCCCAGCGCGAAGACAGTGGGAGGGCCGCGCAATGACGCGCCGTGGCACCCCCGAGGCCGATCTGCAGCGCGCCGTTGTGCAGGCGCTGCGCTTTGCCCTGCCCCGCGACGCCATCGTGCATCACTGCGCCAACGAGGTGACCGAGGCCGGGCCGCGCGGGGCCAGGCGGCAGGCCATCCTCGTCGGCATGGGCGTCCATGCCGGATTTGCCGATCTGATCGTGATCTCCGGCGGCCGCGTGCTGTTCCTCGAGGTCAAAAGCGAAACCGGCCGATTGCGCAAATCGCAGGAGGACTTCCGCGACACCGTCTGCGCGCAGGGCTTTGGCTGGGCGCTGGTCCGGTCGGTCGACGATGCGCTGGGCGCGCTGGCCGACAACGGCTTCACCAGCCGTGTCCGCCCGGCGCGGAGGGCGGCACCATGAGCCACAAGGCAACAGTCTGGGCGCTTGACCAGCGCAGCATCAAGGGCACGTCCAAGATCGTGCTCTGGCACCTCTGCGACCGTTACAACCCCGAGCATGGCTGTTTTCCGTCGCAGGAGCTCTTGGCCTACGACTGCCAGGTCAGCCGCTCCGGCCTCAACAACCATCTCTCCCGTCTGGAAAAATGTGGTCTGATGCGGCGCGAACGGCGCATCGACCCGATCACGAAGCGCCAGATGTCGACGCGCTACATCCTCGGCTTCGAGGAGGGGTTCACGCCGGTGCCCAGCACGGCAGCGGCCGGAAACCCAGCGGAAATCGTGTCGTCAGAGGAAAAGCCGTGTCCAAATATCGGACACGGACAACCTGGCGAAGAATCATTCGCAAACAGCGCGTTGGGATGCGCCACCGTTGAAAAGCCGTGTCCAGATTTTGCACACGGAGCCGTGTCCAGAAAACAGGCCGACCCGTGTCCAGAAAATGAGCAAAGCCGTGTCCAGAATTTGGACACTAACCTTGTAAGAGAACCTGTAAAGGAGGAGGAGGGCGCGCAGGCGCGCGAGGCTGAGTTTGATTTGTTCTTCGCAGAGCTGCTGCAAGCGCTGGGCTTTGCCGCCAACGCCACCCTGCCCGCCTGGTGGCAGGGCTGGCCAGCGCAAACCCATGTGCGTCGCTGGATCGATGATCTCGGGCTGACAACCAGCCGGATCATCGAGGTCGCCCTGGAGACCCGGCGCGATCATCCCAACCCGCCCGATGGCCCCAAGGCCCTCGACCGGTTCATGGAACGGGCAGCAGCGCGCGATGCGCAAGCGGCTATTGCGGCCGTGAAGGGCACAAAGGCCAAGCGGCGGCGCAAGGCAGGTGCAGCGCCACCGCCCAGCGAGGATGAACTGGCGGCCTTCTATGCCGCCAAGGTCAACTCCGACGAGTATCTGCCCACGGGCATGATCAGCACCGCCATGTGCGGATTGATGCTGGCACGCGGGCTGGTCACGCCCGAACGCCTCAGCCAGCGCGTGGTGCGGTGAATGGCATGGTGTCACGTCCCCGGCACGGATTGTCCCTCTGCGCAGGCGGCGGAGGCTTGGATTTGGGCGTCATGCTCGCCGAGCCCGGCTATCACACCCGCGCCTTTGTCGAATGGGAGGACTGGCCCCGCGCAGTCCTCATCGCAGCCCAAGCCGCGCGGTACTTCGCCCCGGCCCCGATCTGGGACGATCTGCGCAGCTTTGATGCCCGCCCCTTCAGCGGTGCTTTTGATACCGTCCTCGCCGGATATCCCTGCCAGCCCTTCAGCGCGGCCGGAAAGCGCGGGGGCGCCGACGATCCCCGTCACCTCTGGCCTGATGTCGCCCGTGTCATTGGAGAATGTTCCCCAGAATGGGTGTTCCTCGAAAACGTCGCAGGTCACGTCACCCTTGGTCTCGAGACCGTCCTGCGAGAGCTTTGGGGCATGGGCTACACGCCTGCGGCGGGCTTGTTCTCGGCGGCAGAAGTCAGCGCGCCGCACCAGCGGTTGCGCATCTTCATCCTGGCCCACACCGATGAGCCTGCATCCGGGCACGGCCAGCTACAATCCAGCCGGGAACAGCGACTTTACCCGCAAGGCGGAGGCGCTGGCGCTGGGCATCACCAGCTGGTCGACGCCGAAAGCGACGGATGGGACGAAGGGTGGCCCGGGCCAGAGCTATGGCTCGGGCGGCACCCCGCCCCTGCCCGCGCAAGCGGCACAATGGCAGACGCCGGTGGCCGACGACCAGATGGATCGGCTGCGTGGCAAGATCAACAGCAGGGGCGAGCCGAAACTATCGGCACAGGCCCTGCAATGGCCCACACCGGCGGCGCAGAACTGGAAGGGCAGCAGCCCGGCCAGCGTGATGCGCGCCGACGGCAAGTCCCGGATGGATATCCGGCATTATCGCGCGGAGCAGGGCTTCACCCGCCCGGCCCCGGCGATCATGCAGGATGGGCGGCGGTCCTCGCCGCACGCCCCGATCTCGCGCCCGCTCTGGGCTTCGATGATTGCCTCGCATGGGCGCGTCGCATGTCGGCGCATCCTGAAGGGCCGGTCGCGGCGGCGGCTGAACCCGCTCTTCGTCGGATGGCTGATGGGCTGGCCCATCGGGCACGCGCTCTGCGCCTGCTCGGCAACGGAGTTCACCCGCTGGCAGCAGCACATGCGTGGCGCGCTCTCGCAGCTGCCCATGGCCTCGGGCCCGTGGATCTGGCGGCCGACCGACGATGCCCAGCGCCCGGCGCAGATGAGCCTGTTTGACGGACTGCAACCATGAGCATCCAGGGGCGGATTGGCCGCATTGGCGGCAGCAAGGTCAAACGCACGCTGGGCGTGCAGGCGGCGCTGGAATGGGCGTTCCGGGTGGAAAAGGCCCAGCTGGAATTGGCGCCGCCAAAGGACGTGACCGAGGAAGGCTTTGGTTTTGGCCTCGAATACGTCCTGCTGCAACGCGCAGCACTTGGCTGCAAGGTCGACGGCGGCCAGCACAAGATGGGCAGCTATACCCATGCGGACGCCGAGGTGATCGCCGCCACCGTCGCCGGAATGCCCGACAGCCTCGGCGGCATCCGCATGGCGATCAGCGTGGCCGAACTGGCGCGGGCTGGCCTGACGCCCGACTGGATGCCCGGTGTCGTGCCACGCTGTGTGCCTATGGAAACTAGGCAAAATCAGCATGGCGAGCGGGCAACCACAATCGTGGTGGGCATCGAACGCGTGCTGCATCGCAGGCGCTGGCGCACGGTCGAGGTTCTGGCCTGCCCAGTCACCTGGCGGCCGCATCCGGAACAGATCGCAGCCGCCCGGCGCGGCTATGACGATTGGTGGCTGGCGCTGGACTGGGTGCGGGAGGGGTTGATCGCAGGCGGGATGTTGCGCGAGGTGGATGTGACGGCCGTGATGCCGAAAGTGCGACCGTGGTCGCCCCGGCCCCATCAGGCGATAATTTGATGCCCCTGAACCAGCCCAATAAAATCTCGCAAGCTCATCAGCCAAGCCCGTTGTGTTTCGCGATATGTGGCGTGAAGCGGTGCAGGCAAAACCAGTTGCAGGCTCTGAGCCTGCATCTCGGCGGTCTGGGTCTCGGAAATCGCGGGTTCCAAAGTGAGCAGGTGTTTGGCAGGAATTCTGTTCGCTTCTGCCAGCACCTGACGCCAGCGATCCTTGCATGTGGTTTTCACCGCCAGCATCGCCAACCGGTCTGCCGGAAATGTTGCGTCCGCGTATTGCAGTTCTCCTGGGAAAAGGAAATCCGCTGCGTTGCGCTTTTCGGTCGTCGCTTCACGTTTGAAGTCCAACCCCTGCGCCTGAAGGATTGCTTCGACATGATGTCCGAATGCCCACCCTGCACGCGATTTACGGCGATTCTGCACACTTAGCGAAAAGGACAGAAAACCGTCGACGTCTGCCGTACCATCGCTCATGAAACCATTTCCCAATCGTTCTGTCATGACCTGTCGCTCCATGTGCCGGAACAGCGCCTCCTCGTGCTCCATCCATGCCACGAGCGCTTCATCCGGCGCATCGCGCGGATCAATGCCGGTCAACGTGCTGCGAGCGAAATCGGAGAACGCTACCGTGCCGGGAAACCGAAGGCCAAAAGTATCGAGCAGCAACCCAAGCGCATCGGGCTGTGGTTCGTCGGCCTCGATGCCCAGATCGTCGAGAATGCTCCGGGCGGCCAGCCCGAGACTGACACTATTTTCTGCGCCGAGTTCAATTGCGTCCGGTCTTCCGGCAAGCAGATCAAGGCCAAACAACCAGAGAAGCTGCGCGCCGATCGTGGATTCAGCAGGTGCGAGCATCACCAGAAGGCGGTCGTCCTTCGTCCGCGCGATGACAACGAGATCCCCGGCCCGCGCACGATGCACGACCGGTTCGGACTCTGCCGAATAATAGAGGTGATATTCAGCACTCCGGCCAGCCTTACCGCGGCGCACATCGCTCCAGGTGCAGAAGGAACTGAGGCCTTCAGGTCGCGTGTCGTCCTCATCATCCAGCCAATAAAACGTGGCTGGGAATGTCACCTTTTCCGCGGGTGTTCCAAGAAAGGCGCGAAAACCTCCCACCCCCTGAAACTCGTGCTGATTTGAGCGGAGGCGGTTCACTTCGACTTCACTCAGATACTTGGCACCAGCGCCCGCAAAGAGATCAGAAATCTGACCGAATTTCATACGCTCACCCCGGGCCTATATGTTGGCATCTTGGCGACTCCCGCCTTGCACGACAAGATCGCGGCGATCAGAGGACAGCCATCCTGCGACGGCGTCAACCACTGCATCCGCTCCAAGGCGCCACTTTCCCTTTACCGCACATTCCCAGACGACTCCAACACGCCAACCGACGTTGTGAAGCGACGCAATATTCAGGTCGTCTCGCGCGGCGTTTCCGCCAATCTTTGCCCGCCAGAATTCTTCGCGGCTGTTCGGCCATCGGAACTGGTCACATTGGTGCCCATGCCAAAAACATCCGTTCACAAAAACAACGGCGCGATACTGTGGAAAGACCAGATCCGGTCGCCCGGGCAACCGACGGTCATGCAGCCGGTAACGAAAACCCATTGCATGCAGCGCACGGCGCAGAAGCATTTCAGGTTTCGTGTCCTTGCCGTGGATCGCCGCCATGTTCCGGCTCCGCGTGGAGGCGTCGTGGACGTCAGCCAACGGCGGACAATGGCTGCTCTTGATCGCCGTCCTTCAGGGCCAATATGTGCGGGCGCATCAGGCGAGCCACTTCGGCAAAGACGGGAACCGCGACCGAGTTGCCAAACTGCCGGTAAGCCTGCGTGTCGGACACAGGTATCCGGAAGCTTTCATCGTAGCCCATCAGCCTTGCGCATTCGCGCGGCGTCAGGCGACGCGGGTTCTGACCTTCACCACGACTCACCAGAATTTCCGACCCATCTTTGTAATACCGTGCTGAAAGCGTGCGCGCGACGCTGTTGCCATCAACCAGACCAAAGCCAAAGCCGTTGCCTTTGGCCTTATGCTTGTCCGAGTAGTCCCGGAGATACCGCCACAGCTTGTCGCTCAGGGTGTATTTGTCACTCACCCGTGCATCCGGGCCAACCGTGAAATGGCTCTCGGGTCTTTCGGTGCCATCTTCAGCATGCAGCACATCGCGCATCTTTCGGCCGCCACGACTGGGCATCTGCATGTCATCAAACGAAAAGCCGGTCTTTTGGCGAAAACCCACCATCACAATCCGCTCGCGATGCTGCGGCACAAAATGCGCCGCATCAATGATCCGGGTTTCCAGTGTATAGCCCAGTTCGTCCGTCAGCGCTCGCCGGATCACTTCGAACGTCCGGCCCTGATCATGGCTTTTGAGATTCTTTACGTTCTCCAGCAGGAAGGCTTGTGGCCGGTGATGCATCAGGATCCGCAGTACGTCGAAAAACAGCGTGCCCTGCGTTTCATCAAGAAACCCGTGCAGCCGCCCGAGTGCATTTTTCTTTGAGACACCTGCAATCGAGAACGGTTGGCATGGGAAGCCAGCCACCAGAACATCATGGTGCGGAATGTCGGCGGCCTCAACCTCGCGAATGTCTCCTGCAATTGGCCGGTTGTCGGGGAAATTGGCGTGATAGGTTTGCTGAGCAAACCTGTCCCATTCAGAGGTGAACACACACCGCCCGCCCGCCCCCTCCATGGCTTTGCGCAACCCGCCGATACCGGCAAACAGGTCAATGAAGGTGAACGCGCTGTCGGTGTGCGACCGGGTCAGTGCGCCAATCTCGTGTCGGAGAAGGTGCAGCACGCCGTCACGGGGTGTTTCCTCTCCACGCTTCCAGCGATAGATGTGACCTTCGGAATACCCCAGTATCTTCGCTGCATCCGGCACCGACCAACCGGCCTGCTGCAACAGCGTCCCGAAATCCGTCATGTCTGCACGCTCTCCCCGCATCATCCCCCGCCACCAGGGGGAACTTTTCTGACACAGTGTCTGAAAATGGGCCTTTGAACAAGAACAATTCACAAACAAATAGCAAAATGTTCTGTGCAACTGAACGTGTGAAAGGCCACTGAGGTCGGTCCCACCACGACTTCGGGCACTTGGGAGCGCGCCAAAGGTCGCGTCGGCTCCAAATGTGCTATTGATTGCATGAGAGCACCGGAATCAGCCGGTCACCGGTTTTGATCTTCGGAGAACTTTTCAATGGCGCTTTTCGATTGGCTTTTCGGCCGCTCCCCCGAACCGCTACAACAAAGCCAGCCCCCACTTGCCGCGCCCGAGAACCGCGAACCCAAGACCGAGCGCACCGAGAACCGACCAAGATTTCCCCATGCCCACCGGGTGCCGGAAGGCAGTTTTCGCTTCGTTGCGCTGGATGTCGAAACGGCTTGCGGTGATGTCGCCAGCATCTGCCAAATCGGCCTGGCTTGCGTCCAACCCGACAATCAGATCCAGACCTTCTCCATGCTGGTCAATCCCGGCACCAGGTTTGACGCGTTCAACATCCAGCTCCACGGCATCGGCCCAGATCATGTAGCGGATGCGCCCCGGTTCCCTGACGCCTTGGACGTTCTGCTCCCTCTGTTGACGCGCCATCACCTCATCCAGCACAGCAACTTCGACAAGCAGGCGATGAACGCCGCCTGCGGATTCTGCGGCATTGACGCCCCTGACCTGCGCTGGAGCGACAGCGTCCAGATCGCGAGGCGGGCGTGGCCCGAGTTGAAGGGTAACGGCGGACACGGCTTGGCGAACCTCAAGCGCACGCTGAACCTTCAGTTCCATCACCACGATGCAGGCGAAGACGCCCGCGCCGCCGCATTGGTCGTGCTGCATGCCGAACTTCATCTTCGGCTGCCGTTTGAGGAACTGATCAAACCGGCCCCCAGAAAAAGCTACTCGGCCGCCATCACCATGGAGGGCGATCCCAAAGGCGCACTTGCAGGGTCAGTGGTGGTGTTCACCGGCGCGCTGGGCATGTCCCGCAGCGAAGCCGCCGAACTTGCCGCCCGAGTCGGCATGTCCGTGAAGCCAAATGTGACCAAGGCAACGACACATCTGGTGGTAGGAGATCAGGATTTGAACGTCCTTGCAGGGCACAGCAAGAGCAGCAAGCACCGAAAGGCCGAAGACATGCAGAGTGCGGGCCATCCCATTCGTATTATTGGCGAAAGTGCCTTCAAATCCCTAGTGGCTAAATCGAAGGCAAGCTGACCCCCCAGGCATGGTTCCTCCCCGGCCCCGTTTGTATACGGGGGGGCGCAGCGCGGCATTTCGCTAGCGACAGGCAGTTTCACCGGGGAATCCAGGCGGAATCCACCTGCCGGGTGATCTTGGAAAAAGCGACTCATTATCAAAGGCTTGCGAAATCACGATCGTGGCGTGCTGGATTCTTTTGCGGAAGCCAGGGAATCCACTTTGCGGAAGCCACCGCGCCGGAAGCCAGCCAGCGGAAGCCACCTGCTGCGAAGCCATTGAATCCAGGTGCATTTTTCGTTTGACAAAGCTGCCCCCCTTGACTCATACCTTGATCATCGAAGATTTGCGCCCGCAGGACACCCCTCGCGGGCGCTTTTCGTTTCCCGACATCGCGGATCCCGATCCTGCCGCTGGCATTAGCCAGCGTGCGCATCGGCTTGCCCGCCCTGCCCTTAATGAAAGCCACCCCATGGACCTGGTGTTTGCGCCGAGCCAGATCGAGACGTGGCCTCTCGACCGGCTGCGCCCCTATGCGCGCAATGCCAAAATCCACGGCACGGACCAGGTCGCGAAGATCGCCGCCAGCATGGCGAAGTTCGGCTGGACCGTGCCCTGCATGGTGGCCGACGATGGCGAGCTGATCGCGGGCCATGGCCGGGTGCTGGCGGCCGCCATGCTGGGGCTGAAGGACGTGCCGGTGATCCGGCTCAGCCACCTCGACGAAGCGGAACGCCGGGCCTATCGCATCGCCGACAACAAACTGACCGAGTTGGGCGAATGGGACGAGGCGATGCTGCGCGACGAGATCGCGGGGCTGCTGGCCGAGGATTTCGACCTGTCGCTGCTGGGGATCACCGACGAGGATCTGGACGCCCTTCTGCGCGATTCGGATCAGCCCGAGGGCGGCGCGGTCGAGGGTGAGGACGAAATCCCCGAACCGCCGGTCACGCCGGTTTCGGTGCAGGGCGACCTCTGGCAGATGGGCGCGCACCGGCTGATCTGCGGCGACAGCACCTCCGCCGAAGTGGTCGGACGGCTGCTGGGCGATGTGCGCCCGCTCCTGATGGTGACCGACCCGCCCTACGGCGTGGAATACGACCCATCCTGGCGCAACCAGGCGGGTGCGGCCAAGACCAAACGCACTGGCAAGGTTCTGAACGACGACCGCGCCGACTGGCGTGAGGCGTGGGCGCTGTTCCCCGGCGATGTCGCCTATGTCTGGCATGGTGCGCTGCATGCTGCGACCGTGGCCGAGAGTCTGTTGACCGCGGGCTTTGCCATCCGGTCGCAAATCATCTGGGCGAAGGACCGGCTGGTCCTCAGCCGTGGCGACTATCACTGGCAGCACGAACCCTGCTGGTATGCGGTGCGCACCAAGGGCAAGGGGCACTGGGCGGGCGACCGCAAGCAGACCACGTTGTGGCAGATCGCCAACCGCGATCAAGATGCCGACACAGTGCACGGCACGCAGAAGCCTGTCGAATGCATGCGCCGCCCGATCCTGAACAATTCCAGCCCCGGTCAGCCGGTATTTGAACCCTTCATGGGATCCGGCACCACGCTGATCGCAGCCGAGACCACAGGACGCGTTTGCTTAGGCGTGGAATTGAACTCGGCCTATGTCGACGTGGCCGTGGAACGCTGGCAGTCATTTGCCGGCCAGGATGCCGTGCTGGTGGAAACCGGTGAGAGCTTCGCCGCCCTGAAAGCCAAGCGGCTGGCGGCATGAATGCGCGCCTGCTGCCGGGCCGGATTGAACATTGGCACCTCGCCCGGCTGAAACCTTACGCCCGCAACGCCAAGACCCACGACGCCGATCAGGTCGCCAAGATCGCCGCCAGCATGGCCGAGTTCGGTTGGACGGTGCCGGTACTGGTGGCGGCTGACGGTGAGTTGATCGCAGGCCATGGCCGCGTCCTGGCCGCCGCGCACCTCGGCCTGTCCGAGGCCCCGGTGATCGTGCTGGGGCACCTGACCGAGGCGCAGCGCCGGGCCTATCGCATCGCCGACAATAAGTTGACCGAGCTGGGCGGCTGGGACGAGGCCCTGCTGCTGCAGGAACTGCAGGCACTGCTGGCCGAGGATTTCGACCTCGGGCTGATCGGGATCCCCGAGGATGAACTCGACGCCCTGCTGCACGCGGGCGACGACGACAAGACGGTGATCGACGATGATGAAGCCGATGCGATCCCGGCCCCGCCCGCTGATCCGATCACCAAGCCGGGCGACATCTGGGCGCTCGGCAAGCACCGGCTATGCTGCGGCGACGCCACCGATCCCGCCGCTGTCGCCAGGCTGATGCTGGGCGAACAGGCCACGCTGATGTTTACCTCGCCGCCTTATGCGCAGCAGCGCGACTACGGTGCCGCCAAGGAAAAACTCGGCGATTGGGATGCCCTGATGCAGGGCGTGTTCACCGCAGCGCCGGTCACGACCGACGCACAGATGCTGGTCAACCTCGGCCTCGTGCATCGCGACAGCGAATGGCAACCCTATTGGGAGGGATGGGTGGAATGGATGCGCAAATCTGGCTGGCGGCGGTTTGGGTGGTATGTGTGGGATCAGGGGCCAGGATTACCGGGCGACTGGAACGGCCGCCTGGCACCCTCGCACGAGTTCATTTTCCACTTCAACCGCGCGCCCCGCAAACCGCACAAGACCATCCCGTCCAAGCACGCGGGCGAGGTCCTCGGCGGCGGTGGGCTGCGCGGGGCCGACGGCACCGTCCACGCCAAGACCGGAACCGGCAACGCGATCCAGAGCCATCGCATCCCGGACAGCGTTTTCCGCATCATGCGGCACAAGGGCGGTCTGGGCGCGGCGGGATCACATCCGGCTGTATTCCCGGTGACGCTGGTCGAGGCCGTGCTGACCGCATTCTCAGATCCCGGCGACCTGATCTACGAACCGTTCTGCGGCTCCGGCACCCAGATCGTCGCAGCCGATCGCGCCGGGCGGCGGTGCTTCGCAATGGAACTGGACCCGGTCTATTGCGACGTCGCCATGCGGCGGTGGGAACTGGCGACGGGGCGAAAGGCGCAGTTGGAAAATCACAACAAGACCACCATTGGCAAGGAGACAAAACAGCAATGATCATCAACACCCCAATCTGGCGAAACGCTGACCTCATTCGGATCATCCCGATCACACGCGCGGACCTGAACCAGGCCATATCCCGCAACGACTTTCAGCCTGAAAACACTCCCAAGCCCGGAAAGGCGCGCTGGTACGGCTGGAGAGACGTGGTGTCGGTTGCTGCCGCACAGGACTTGCGCAAACTTGGCTTTGGTCCGTCCATCGCATTTAGGCTGGTGCAAAACCACCTGTCACCGTTTCTGCGGGGTAGCATAGACGCCCCGGACGATTGCGCAGGAGTGCTTTGGCTTATCCGTCCGGGTGACGACCATCTCAACATTGAGACCCCGTGTGAGTTCCTGCGCCACACCGAATACGAGGAACTCCTTGTCACGCCAGACGAGAGCGCCTGCATCATCGTGAATATCGGTCGCATTGCAGCACGCGTTCGCGATGACCTGCAGGCGACCGAGACTGCCAAGGTCATCCGTAAGGAATTTCAGATCACAGGACCGGTGATGTGACCCAATCGCGCGGCATGTCGCTGATCGAAGCCGTCACCAATGTGGCGGTGGGCTATGTGCTCGCTGTCGCGACGCAGATCGTCGTGTTTCCATGGTTCGGGCTGCACCCCAGCATTGGCGAGAGCTTGGCGCTGGGCGGGGTCTTTGTCGGCATATCGCTCCTGCGCAGCTACGCGCTGCGCAGGCTGTTCGAGCGCTGGCGCCGGGTATGAAAGGATCACTGGCGCGTCGGGCCAGCGACTTGTACTCTCTGTGCATGTCCGAAGGCTGGAAACATATCGAAATCAACGATCATGGGACCATCGTCGTCCTGCGTCCGATTTCGGACGAGGGGCGGGAATGGTTCGCGGAGAATGTTGGCGAGCCTGAAGCGGGCGGGATTTACACCTGCGAACCTCGTATGGCGCAGGACATTCTGCAGGCTGCGGCGCGCGATCTTCTGTCTTGGCAATGAACGACCGCCGCGCGGTCGGCGCGGCGGCGGTCAGCAGTCCATAATCGATCAGGCGGGCAGCTTGTAGATCGTCCCTCTGCCCTCAACTTTATCGGAAGTTACGGGCAAGCCCAGTTTCTTCTTGAGTCCGCCCGAGATCAGGCCACGCACGCTGTGAGCCAACCAATCCGTCGCCTCGGTGATCTCTGCGATGGACGCACCCTCGGGTCGCTGAAGGAGCGCAATGATCTGGGCCTGCTTCGTGCCCGTGCGGATGGCCACAGGCTTGGGGGCCTCGGTCACGGCGGGTTCCGCATCTGGTTGCAGCGTCACCCTCCGCGACGCGCTGGTCGCCTTGGCGACGACCGGTTCGATCCCGATGGCCTCGAGCCCGGCCTCGGTGGCGGTCAGCGTGGTGCCATGGCCATCGCCGGTCTCGCGCCAGAGCGGTTCGCCCTTGCGGCTGTCGGCATCGACCTCCTCGATCCAGCCATTGGTGATCATGCGGGTGACGGCCATCTTGGCGGCCGCGCCATGCAGCCCCACGGGCAGCGGCATGGCCAGATTGCCGGGGCGGGTCGCCGCGCGGCTGAGGATGATGGTCTGCGTGTCGGTGAGTTTTGGCATGGGATGTCTCCGGTTTGGTCGAGCAGCGCGGAATGCGCATTCTCCTACCGGGTGTAGCCCGCCATGGTGGCGGGCCGGGCGAGGCACAAAGCCGGGGATCACTCGGCGAACTCACCTTCGCCGAAGGCGCTGTCGGTGATGCGCTTCAGGAGACTGGCGTAATGCTCGAGGGTGCCGACATGCCCCCAGCTGATCTCGTCGGGTTGGGTCTCGAAATGATCATCGCTGAGGGCCTGCAGGCGGCCGAGCATGGTGTCGATTTCTGCTTTCTTGCCAATGAAGGCGTTCAGCGCGGCTTCCTTGTTCCGGCGGGCTTTCTCGGCGCGCAGCTGGTGGCGGGGTGTGGTGATCGGGTTGAGGCGCGTCATGGCGTGGTTCCTTTGGCTGAGTTGCATCGTTTTGGTACAATCACCATCGCTCTGCTGCGCCGATTATCGTAGGCAATTCCGAGCAATTTCAGTGTTTTCTGATCATTCGATCCAATGGTGATCGGTGAGCGTCGCCTGTTGGGCCTCATGTCTCTGGGCGGCATCGGGCGAGTCGCGCCGCGCATTGACAATGGCGACAAACAGCGCGCGGGTGATGGTGGCGACCTCGTCGGCCCCGGCGCTGGTCAGGTCGGCGTCATGGATCGCGATGGCCTCGCCCAGATCGGTGATGGCGTAAACGCTCGCGAACTCGGCCTCGGTCGGGTCGCAGGTCTCGGTGTCGCGGTCGTGCTCTGACACGGCCACGCTGCGGCAGAACCGCAGGTCGAACCCGATGGCACATTCGCGGCGGGCAAGATCGGCGAGGGTCTCGCCCTCGGGCAGGCAGTTGAAGGACGGGGGCATCGTCGTGCCCCCTCAGATCAGCTGAAGGCTCGCCAGCAGGACGCTGGCGGCGGCAAGCTGGGTGGTGGGCAGCTCGATCTTCAGATGCGAGATCACATCCGAGGCCTCGGCCTTGATGCCCTCGTCGCGCAGCGCGGCCTCAATCATCCGGGCGGCAGCGTCAGGTCCCTTGAGGTTCAGCGGATCCGGCAGGGCGGCATGGTCAATGCGGATCGTGGTCGTGGCAGTCATGGTCATGTCCTTTCAGGATTGGCTTGTCGATGTGGTGGCTTCACCCGTGCGGCGTCCGGCCTCGAATGCCTCTTCCAGCGCGGCGCGGATCGCCCAGACCGCGACATCGTGGAAGTCCAGCCGGTCGCTGTTCCGGGTCTCCAGCGTCTCGATGCTGTGGAAATGCTTCGTCGCGATCTCCAGCAGCAGGGCGTCGCTGGGGGCTTTGGCGGGCGCGGTCTTGGTGGTCATGGCGTCGTCTCCAGGGCTGAGTTGCATCGTTTACCTTGGACCCAGACTCGCTCTAGCGGTAAGTGTAATCAACTGAATAATACGATTCTTTCCTTTTAATTCCAATATCTTGAGGCTCCGTCAATCGCCATGGAAGGTATGTCCGAGCGCGAGTATTCCGCCCATTCCGGCCTGTCGCGCGGGGCGATCCAGAAAGCGCGCAAGGCCGGGCGGCTGGTGGTTTACAGCGACGGCTCGATCAACGCCGCCGCGTCCGATGTGCGCCGGGCAGAGATGACCGATCCGGACCAGCAGCGGCGGTCGGTCGGCGGCGATGCTGGGTTTTCCGGGCCAGCGGACAGCTCGTCCTATCTGAAGGCCCGTACCGCGCTGACCGTCTACCAGGCACAGGAACGTCAGCTGGCAATCCAGAAGCGCAAGGGCACGCTGGTCGACCGGGCGCGGGCGGAAACGCTGGTGTTTCGTCTCGCCCGCCAGGAACGCGATGTCTGGGTGACCTGGCCCAGCAGGGTGGCGGCGCTGATGGCGGCCGAAGTGGCAGCGGAGGTGGAGAAGCAATCCGGCACGCCGGTGATGATCGAGGCCGCGATCCTGCAGAGGGTGCTGGAAACCCATGTCAGAGCGCAACTCGACGCCCTCGCCGACCTCCGAGTATCCCTCGGATAGCGAAGACCTGACCGCCGATCTCGACCTCGGGTTTGACGGGGCCGAGGACATCCTGCGCAGCTGGCGCAACGGCATCCGCCCCGATCCGGACCTGACGGTGTCGGAATGGGCGGATGCGCATCGCTGGCTGTCGTCGCGCGCCGCGGCTGAACCGGGGCGGTATCGCACCGCGCGTGCGCCCTACCTGCGCGAGATCATGGATGCGCTGTCGCCCCGCCACCCGGCGCAGCGCGTCTCGTTCATGAAAGCCGCGCAGGTTGGCGCGACCGAGGCGGGCAACAACTGGATCGGCTTTGTCATCCATCACGCGCCGGGGCCGATGCTGGCGGTGCTGCCGACGGTGGAGATGGCAAAGCGCACGTCGCGTGGACGGATTGATCCGCTGATTGCGGAAAGCCCGACGCTGCGCGAACGGGTCAACCCGGCCCGGTCGCGCGATGCGGGCAATTCGATGCTGTCCAAGGAATTCCCCGGCGGCATCGTGGTGCTGACGGGTGCCAACTCGGCGACCGGCCTGCGCTCGATGCCTGCCCGCTATATCTTCCTCGACGAGGTCGACGCCTATCCGGCCTCGGCTGACGAGGAAGGCGATCCGGTCACGCTGGCAGAGGCGCGCACCACCACCTTCTCGCACCGGCGCAAGGTATTCATGGTCTCGACCCCGACGATCCGGGGATTGTCACGCATTGAACGGGAGTTTGAAGCCAGCGACCAGCGCCGGTACTTCGTGCCCTGCCCGCATTGCGGGGCAATGCAATGGCTGCAGTTTGACCGCCTGCGCTGGGACAAAGGCCGCCCCGACACGGCCGCCTATCATTGCGAAGGGTGCGAAAAACCCATCGCCGAGCATCACAAGACACAGATGCTGGAGCGGGGCGAGTGGCGGGCGACGGCAGTGTCGACGGATCCGCAGTCGATCGGCTTCCACATCTCCGCGCTCTATTCGCCCTTGGGCTGGAAAAGCTGGGCGCAGATCGCGCGTGAGTGGCTGGCGGCCCAAGGCTCGGAGGAAATGCTGCGCGCGGCGCGCAACACGCTTCTGGGCGAGACTTGGGTCGAGTCGGGCGATGCGCCGGAATGGCAACGGCTGGCGGAACGGCGCGAAAGCTACGCGGGCGTGCAGATCCCAGCAGGCGGGCTGTTCCTGACCGCTGGCGTCGATGTGCAGAAAGACCGGATCGAGGTCGATGTCTGGGCCTGGGGTCGGGGCCTGGAGTCCTGGCTGGTCGATCACATCGTCATTGCCGGTGGTCCGGATGATCCGACGTGCTGGGACAAGCTGACCGCCCTCTTGGGCCGCACATGGGCCTGCGCCAATGGCGCGGTGATGCTGATCGGCAAGCTCGCCATCGACACTGGTTATGAGGCGCCAGCGGTTTACGCTTGGGCGCGCAAGCAGGGTTTTGACCAGGTGGCCCCGATCAAGGGCCTCGAGGGCTTCAACCGCGCCACGCCGGTGTCGGGGCCGACCTTTGTCGATGCGACCATCGGCGGCAAACGTCTGCGCCGGGGCGCAAGGCTCTGGTCGGTGGCCACGGCCACATTCAAGACCGAAACCTACCGTTTTCTGCGGCTGGAGCGGCCCTCGGATGAAGACCGGGCGCTGGGCGTGCTCGATGCCCCCGGCACGGTGCACCTGCCCGACTGGATCGACACGGAATGGCTGAAGCAGCTGGTGGCCGAACAGCTGGTCACCGTGCGCAACAAGCGCGGCTATGCCCACCCCGAATGGCAGAAGATGCGCGAGCGCAACGAAGCGCTCGACACCCGCGTCTATGCGCGGGCTGCGGCCTGGATCATGGGCGCGGATCGCTGGGACGAGGCGACATGGCGACGGCTGGAAGCTCAGGCCGGGGTGGAAACCCGACCGCCGGTCGCCGTGGTTGCTGTCGAAGGTGGGGCCGCAGAGCCGACCACACCCACCCCGCCCAAGGCGGGAACACCAACGACCCCGCGTCGCAAACGCCGGGCTTACACACCCAACTTCATGAGGGACTGAGATGGATCTGGAACGGATGCGCGCGCTTCTGGCCGCCCTGCAGGAGGCGCGTTACGCGGGCGTCCGCTCGGTCAGTTATGACGGCAAATCGATCAACTATGGGTCGGACGCGGAACTCGCGAATGCCATCAGCGATCTGGAAACCCGGATCGCCACCGCCACGACCGGCACCCCGCGGCGTCGGCGCTGGGGCACCGTCGCCACGAAGGGTCTGTGATGGCGTTCGAGGCTTTTCGCCAGCGGTTGGGGTCGATCATCGGCGGGTTCGATGCGGCCCAAGCCCACCGACGGCTGCGCGGGTTTCGCGCCAGCCGCGCGCATGTGAACACGCTGATCGCGGCCTCGGGCGACACGATCACCGCCCGCGCCCGCTGGCTGGTCCGGAACAATGGCTATGCGGCGAATGCGGTGGAGAGCTTCGCCAGCAATGTGGTGGGCGATGGCATCAAGCCGTCCAGTTCCATCGCGGATGCCGCTAGGAAAGAAGAACTGCAAGCACTGTGGCTGGCCTGGACCGACGATGCCGATGCCGAGGGGCTGACGGATTTCTACGGGCTGCAGCGTCGCGCGGCGCGCGAGGTGTTCCTGTCGGGCGAGGTGTTCCTCCGCATCCGTCCGCGCCGCGCGGAAGACGGCCTGACCGTGCCGCTGCAATTGCAGATGCTGCCAGCCGAAATGCTGCCCCTCGACATGAACCGAACCTTGCCCGGTGCCGGGCTGATCCGGCAGGGGATCGAGTTCGACGGCATTGGCCGCCGCGTGGCCTATCACTTCCTGCGCCGCCATCCCGGTGATCTGACCGACCCCGGCCTCGCAGGGGAAACCGTCCGCGTGCCTGCTACGGATGTGATCCATGTGCTGGACCCGGTCGAGGCGGGCCAGCTGCGCGGCGTGTCGCGCTTTGCCGCTGCCATCGTGAAACTGTTCACGCTGGACCTCTATGATGATGCCGAACTGGAGCGGAAGAAGATCGCGGCGATGTTCGCGATGTTCATCACCTCGCCCGCCCCGGAAACGCCCCTCGAACCGACCGAAGAGGATCTGGAGGTCGAACCGGGACAGGTGGTGCGGCTGGATCCAGGCGAGGATGTCTCGACGCCCGCCACACCAGACTCGGGTGGCACCTATGAGCCGTTCCAGTACCGCACCCTGCTGCAGATCGGTGCCGCGCTGGGCATTCCTTACGGTTATCTGACCGGCGACACCGCCAAGGGCAACTTCTCGAACACGCGGATCAGCCTCATCGAATTCCGCCGCCGCATCTCGGCCTGGCAGCATGGCGTGCTGGTCTATCAGCTCTGCCGCGCCGTCTGGGTCCGCTGGATGGACACTGCCGTGCTGTCGGGCGCGCTGGACCTGCCGGGCTATGACAGCCAGCGGCGGCAATATCAGGCCTGCGCCTGGCTGCCCACGAAATGGGACTGGATTGACCCGATGAAGGACGCCTCGGCGGAAATCCTGCAGATCGAAGCGGGCCTGAAATCCCGAACGCAGGCGCTGGCGGAGCGCGGCTATGACGCCGAACAGGTCGACCGCGAGATCGCCGCCGAACGCAAACGCGAAGCGGAACTTGGCCTCGACTTCCGCCGTCCCGGATCCCCGGCGCAGGGACCGGGCGAAGGTGGGGCGAAAGACGCGGAGCAGGACAGCGCCAAGGATGATGAGGCCGACGCCGACGCGCCGGAAGATGACTATGAAAAACCCGACGCATCGGAGGGCGCATGATGCATCACGCTCAGATCGCGCAACGCGCCTTCAACACGCCGTTGATGGTCGATCCCGCCAAGGCGCTGGCGTTTCTGTCCGGGTTGGGTCCGCGCATCACCGGGCAGGAGATCACCTTCCAGGGGCTGGAGGTGGACGCCGCTGATCAGACAGCAGCCAGCCTACCCGCCCGTGCCTCGCTGTTCGGGAACGATCTCGCCCAGCGTCATCGGCGCAATGGCACCCAGCCCTTCGCCATGATTGACGGCATCGCGGTCATCGAAATCGCGGGCACACTTGTGCATCGCGGCGCGTGGATCGGACAGTCGTCTGGCCTGACATCCTATGAGGGGATCGCCGCGCAGATCGACGCCGCGCTCGCGGATCCCGGCGTGCGGGGCATCGCGCTCGACATCGACAGCTTCGGCGGCGAGGTCGCAGGGGCCTTCGATCTGGCGGATCGCATCCGCGCCGCCCGGGCGCAGAAGCCTGTCCACGCTTTCGTCGCGGAACACGCACTGTCGGCTGGCTATGTTCTGGCCTCCCAGGCCGACCGGATCATCCTGCCCCGCACCGGGGCGGTCGGCAGCATCGGCGTCGTGGCCCTGCACACCGACATGAGCGGGGCGCTCGATCAGAAGGGCATCGCCGTCACGCTGATTCACGCGGGCGCGCACAAGGTCGACGCCAACCCCTACCAGCCGCTGCCCGAGGCTGTGCACGACCAGATGCAGCGCGAGCTGGAGGTCGTGCGCTTCCTCTTCGCCGAAACCGTCGCTGCCGGTCGCGGGGATCGGCTGACCCACGCATCGGCACTGGCCACTGAAGCTGCGGTCTTCCGCGGGGCAGATGCCATCGCGGTGGGTCTGGCCGATGATCTCGCCGATCCCGTCACCGCCTTCCACGCCTTCGCCGCCGCCCCGCGCGGCACCACTTCCTCCAGCAGAAAGGGTCCACAGATGACCACCACGCCCACTGACACGCCGAACCCGGCTCCTATTTCCGCCGCTCCCGCCGCGACAGCAACCGTCGCTGCTGCTCCAGAGATTCCGGCAGCGGTGGGTGATGCTGCGCCCACCACAATGACCGCCGACGCCATCCGCGCCGAAGCGGCCGAGGTGGCGCAGGTCTGCGCGCAGGCAGCGCGCCTTGGTGTGACCATCGACGCCGCCGATGCCGTCACCAAGGGCCTCAAACCTGAAGCCCTGCGCGCCCGGGTTCTTGCTGATCTTGCGGCCCGCAGCGATGCGGCAGGCATCATCGCCACCGCCCCGGCCGCAGCCGCCGCAAAAGACAGCCCGATCATCGCTGCCGCCAGAAAGGCCGCGACCGACGCGAAGCGCTGAACCAGCGCCACCGACCAGCCCACCCCTACCAACATGGAGACTGACCAATGCCCGTCCTGACGGAACAGCCCAGCATGGGCGATGTCCTCAAATATGAGGTCAACCCGAACTATACCCGCGAGGTGATCACCCTGCTGCAAGGCATGCCCTACCCGGTCGGCTCGGTGCTGGGGAAGATCACGGCCAGCGGTAAATACAAGCTGGCCACCAGCGGCGGCACCGATGGGGCCCAGACCGCCAGCGCCGTGCTGCTCTATGCCGTCGATGCCACGCTGGCCGATGCAGTTGGCATTGTTGTGGTCCGTGGCCCTTCCATCGTGTCGCGCGCGGGTCTCGCTTACGACGCGACCGTCGATGACGGCGCGAAGATCACCACCAAGCTCGGCCAGTTGGCCGCCGTCGGCATCATCGCCCGCGACGGCGTCTGACGCACGACCTCTGACGCTTGGCTCGCCACCCTTTCCCCCCTTCCCCCGGAGTACCCCATGACCCTCGTTCGCAATCCCTTTGACGCTGGCGGCTATTCGCTGGCCGAGATGACGCAGGCCATCAACATCCTGCCCAACCTCTACACCCGCCTCGGCCAGATCGGCCTCTTCCGTTTTGAGGGCGTCACCCAACGATCGGTGATCATCGAGCAATACGAGGGCGTGCTGAACCTGCTGCCCTCCGTCCCGCTCGGGGGCCCGGCGACCGTCGGCACGCGCGAGGGGCGCTCGATGCGCAGTTTCGCCCTGCCGTGGATCCCGCATGATGACGTCATCCTTCCGGGCGACATTCAGGGCCAGCCCGCGCTGGGCGTCTTCGATGGTGCCGACCCGCTGGTCGAAGTGATGAACCGCAAGCTGCAGCTGATGCGCCGCAAGCACGCCCAGACCCGAGAATACATGGAGATGAACGCCCTGCGCGGCATCGTGAAGGATGGGGCCGGGACCACCCTCTACAATTACTTCACCGAATTTGGCCTCGCACAGATCTCGGTCGACTTCGTGCTGGGCACCGCTGGCACCAACGTGCAGGGCAAGGTCCGCGAGGTGCTGCGCGCCATGGAGGACAACCTGCTGGGCGAAAGCATGACGGATGTGCATGCCCTCGTCAGCCGGGAATTCTTCGACAAGCTGATCGCGCATCCCAAGACCGAGGAGGCCTACAAGTTCTACGCCGCC
The DNA here is from genome assembly GCF_040547535.1 of Roseovarius sp. MBR-78. Taxonomy (NCBI): domain Bacteria; kingdom Pseudomonadati; phylum Pseudomonadota; class Alphaproteobacteria; order Rhodobacterales; family Roseobacteraceae; genus Roseovarius; species Roseovarius sp. MBR-78. The sequence continues at coordinate 88,298 of NZ_JBEPPX010000011.1, read as the reverse complement.
ACTGGCGCGCAGCCCTTGCGCCAGGACGTGCGGCGCAACTTCCCCTTCGCAGGCATCGTGTTCGAGGAGTATGCGGGCACGGTCACTCTCTCGACCAAGGCCACCGAACGCCTGATCCCGGCCAGCGAGGGCATCGCCTTTCCGCTTGGCACCATGGACACGTTCACCACCTATGGCGGCCCCGCGAACCTGCTGGAAGCGGCCAATACCCTCGGCCTGCCGCTCTACGCCCGTCAGCACCTCGACGAGAAAGGCCGCTGGATCGACCTGATGACAGAGGCCTCGATCCTGCCGGTGAACAAGCGGCCGCGCATCGCGATCCGCATTCACAGCTCGAACTGATCAGCGGCGGAAATCATCATGACCGTCTTCGCCACCGCCATGGACCGGATCTATGCCAACCCGTCCATGGCGGTGGCGGCGCTGTGGATCTCGGCCACCACCTCGGAGGAACGCCCGATCCGCGTCATCCGCCGCGCCCCCGATCGCATCACCGAGTTCGGCGCTGGGCGCTTTGTCAGCGACACGATGATGGTGGACGCCCGCGTGTCCGACCTGCCCGATCCCCGCCCCGGCGATCTGATCGTGATCGGGACCGACAGCTTCACTATCCAGGGCGAGCCAATCCGCGACCGCGAACGCCTGATCTGGTCGCTGGACCTGCGGCCATCATGAAACTGAAACTCGACATCACGCCGGACCTCGTCGCCGCCATGGCCGCAGAGGTAAAGGCGGGTGAGAAGGCCGTCACCGCCGCCATGCGCGAGGCCGGAACCGGGCTGAAAACCGCTTGGCGCGGCCAGATCACCGGCGCGGGGCTGGGGAGGCGGCTGGCGAACTCGATCCGGAGCCAGACCTTCCCGAAGGCAGGCGAGAGCCTGAACGCGGCGGCGCTGGTCTGGTCCAAGGCCCCGGTCATCATCGGCGCGCATGACACCGGGCCACTGATCCGGTCCAAGGACGGGTTCTGGCTGGCGATCCCCACTCCGGCTGCAGGCAAGAGCAGCAAAGGCGGCCGCATCACACCCGGTGAATGGGAGCGCCGCACCGGGTTGCGGCTGCGCTTTGTCTTTCGTCGTCGCGGGCCGAGCTTGCTGGTGGCGGAAGGGCGGCTGAACACCAAGGGTCGCGCGGTGGCGTCGCGCTCGAAGACGGGGCGCGGGTTGACCACCGTGCCGATCTTCCTGCTGGTGCCGCAGGTCAAGCTGCGCAAGCGACTGGATCTGGCGCGGGATGCGGAGCGCGCTGTGGACGGGGTGCCGGGGCTGATCGTGGCGAAGTGGGTTGAGGGCAAGACCTAGCCTGAACAATGGACTCAAGAGGGGCGAACTGTATCAGGTAAATATTCCAACACCTTAGGCTGCAACCCTAGGGGCGCTCGAAACAAACTGGACGACTTTGGCGACGGCCTGCCTTTCGTCACCTTCATAAACGCCGACTGAGTCCAGCCTATTCATGGCTCGGGTCCGTGTATGCTTGGAAACAGCATTTTCACGCTCCAGCAGCGCCGCAACCAACGGCCGGGTTTCACCGGCGCCCTGAGTTTCGGACCGAAGAAGCATAGCCTCAACTAGCGATAGGTCATTCTGCGCAAGATACAGAGCCACCGGGGCGCGGCCAGCTTGCCGCAGGACCAGATCAGCGCGCAAATCTGCGCTTTGCTCATCTGCTGGAGCGTTCTCCAGTATTTCGACGTCTGAAGGCAATGACGATGAAAGCGCTGTCCGCACGTCTTCCTTGAACGTGCTGCGAACGCGATCTGCCGTCATCTGTACCAGATCAGAAACCCTCACGAGGGCCACAATGAGACGGATCGCGTGCGCAGGAATGTCGGATTTCGAGATTGGACCTGTCGAAATTTCCAGTCCATCTTCATCGAATGCAGCATCAGCAGTTTCGAGGATCGACGCGAGCGCCTTCCTCCTTTGATCTGACGCAAGATCGTAGCCGGATGCGATCAGTGACGGCAGCAACCGCCCGGCATCTTCCAGTTTCCAGTGGCCGGTGCTGTCGGGGCCGATCGCATACAGACCCGCTGGATCGCCTTCGATTTCAAACAGTGTCGTGCTGATGCCGAAGCCACAAGGAAGCTCCGTCACGCTGACACTGTCACAAAAGGCTTTGCAGAGTTCCTGCTTCACAGTAAGGGCTCGTCGCTATCGCCGCGTGCATGCGGCAGGTTGAAAAGGCTGTGAGCGACAGAAATCGCCCAGTCATCGAAGCCCGATATCACATCGGTGCCGAACCGGCTATCTCCTCCGCAAGGCCGCTTCCGGGCATCAGCACCGATGACGACGCCGCTTTGTTTCGTCTCATACGGCTGGTAGTGAACATGCCAACCTGGATGCGATCCATGGTGCTCGATCCGACATAGTACGGTCATGTCACGGTCCACCAAGTGACCAAGCATTGCCATGAACTCCTGCTTCTCCGCCTTGTGGGCAAGCAAAACGCGGTATTGCTCACCGCTCACCGCAAACGAAATCAGACGCCAAGTCCAAGTTCCCGCCAAACGATAGGAGTGGTTGCTGCGAAGGGGAAACGCGGTCTTTGGCATCTTCTTGCCAGTTGTCCAATTTCCGGTGCTAACCTGATCTTTACCTGCGGACCGGACCCACGCTGCGCCCTTTGCCATAACTGCTCCAAATCACCTTTTTGCCAAAAATAGCACAGACTTCGCAAAACGCGAACGAATCCCGAAGGAGACTTTGTGGGCATCGCTATTGAGGTTTTCCAGAGTTGCAAGCACAGGAACGAATAGGATGCCCACCAGCCGCGAAACCGTCCTCGCCGCGCTGCATGCGCGGCTGCAGCCGCTTGCAGCCCTTGTTCTGCGCGATGACGTGCTGCCCGAACGGATCCCAGCAGCCGGTCTGATCATCCTGCGGGACGGCCAGCCGGGTGAGCCGGAGGTGACGCTGTCGCCCCTGCGCTACCATTATCAGCACCACGCCGAGTTGGAGGTCGTCGTCCAGGCGGGCACCGGTCGGGCCAGCGCCTTCGACACCCTGATCGCCAGTATAGGCTCGGCGTTGGAGGCCGACCGCACCCTCGGCGGCCTCTGCGATTGGGTCGAACCCGAAGCGCCGGCGTCGGTCGATCTGCCCATCGAGGGCGCGGCGGCGCTGAAAGCGGCGGTGATCACCGTCATCTTGCACTATTCCACCACCGGCCCTCTGGCCTGACACCCCCAACATTGAGGAGACCCCCATGGCACGTGCGCAAGGCGCGCGGGCGCAGATGGCGCTCGCGTTCGAGACGACCTATGGAACGCCCCCCGTAGGCGGTTTCACGAAGATGCCCTTTGCCAGCACCTCGCTGGGATCGGAACAGCCGCTCCTGAACTCAGAACTGCTGGGCTATGGCCGCGATCCTCTGGCCCCGATCAAGGACGCGGTGACGGCGGATGGCGATGTGGTGGTGCCGATCGATGCCGCGGGCTTCGGGTTCTGGCTCAAGGCGGCGTTTGGCGATCCGACCAGCACTGGCATTGGGCCCTACACCCACGAATTTCGGTCGGGCAGTTGGACGCTGCCCTCGATGTCGATCGAGACCGGCATGCCGGAGGTGCCGCGCTATGCGATGTATTCCGGCTGCGTGCTGGATCAGCTGAGCTGGCAGGTGCAGCGCGCGGGGCTGTTGACGGCCACCGCGCGGCTAGTGGCGCAGGGTGAGGCGATTGCCACCACATCCGCCGCAGGCACGCCTGCCGATCTGGCGCTGAAACGGTTTGGCCACTTCAACGGCGCAATCAGCCGCAACGGCACGGCGCTGGGCAACGTGGTCTCGGCCGAGATCACCTACGCCAACAACCTCGACCGGATCGAGACCATCCGCAGCGACGGCAGGATCGACGGGGCCGACCCAAGCATCGCAGCCCTCACGGGGCGCATCGAGGTCCGCTTTGCCGACAGCACGCTGGTGAGCCAGGCCATCAACGGCAATCCCGCCGAGATCAGCTTCGCCTATGTCCTCCCCTCGGGCGAAAGCTTCACCTTCACCGTGCACGCCGTCTATTTGCCGCGACCCCGGATCGAGATTTCCGGACCGCAGGGCGTGCAGGCCACCTTCGACTGGCAAGCGGCGCGCGACACCGTGGTGGGCCGAATGTGCACCGCAACCCTGATCAACGATCTGGAGGCCTATTGATGATCCGCCTGAACCTGACCGCCGGCCCCGAATGGCTGGACCTCGCCCCCGGCCTGCGCCTGCAGGTCGCCCCTCTGACCACCGCCGTGATGGTCTCGGCCCGCGCCGATGCTGCCGTCGAGGCCCTGCCCCAGGATGCCAGTCAGGAAGACCTGGCGCTCGCCATGGCCAAGGCCATCGCCCGCCGCGCCGTGCTGGATTGGGAGGGCGTGGGCGATGACGAAGGCAATCCAGTGCTGGTCACGCCCGAGGGCATTGATGCCCTGCTGGAAATCTGGCCGGTCTTTGAGGCGTTCCAGACCTCTTATGTCGCGCGGGGTCTCATTCTGGACGCGGAAAAAAACGCCTCCGCGCCCTCGCCGACTGGTCCTTCGGCGGGGGCGACCGATACTGCGCAGCCTGTTCCGGCCCCTGCCCCGACTGCCCCGCAAGACTGAGCCGACCCAAGACGAAGGAAGGCTGGCAGGTCTGGGATCTGGTCGGCCGCCTTGGCGGGCAGTTGCGCGTGATCCCCGGCGCGGTCTTGGGCTGGGACATGGGCGCGGCCCTCGCGATGGCGCAGGCGCTGGGCATCGCCCCCCTGATCGCCGCCGAACTGCTGCCCGAGATCGAGGCGGTGATGGTGCGCAAACTCAACGAAGAGATGGAAGGAAGCCGCGATGGCTGAGAAACGCGTGTCCGTCCGCCTCGTGGCGGAAGGCGGCCGCCAGGTGCGTGCAGAGCTCGAGGGCGTGGGCGCGGCTGGCGCGCGCGGCTTTGGCCGTCTCAGCCGCGAGATGGATCTGGCCAATGCCCGCGTTGCCGCCTTTGCCCGCCGCGCCACGCTGGCCGCCGCCGCCGTCACGGCCGCGCTCGCCGCCGCCGGGGCCGCGATGATCCGCTCGGGGCTGCAGACGGTGGACGCGCAGGCCAAGCTCGCGGCCTCGCTCGGCACGACCGTGGCCAGCATTCAGGTGCTGGAGCGCGCGGGCGATCTGGCGGGTGTGTCGATGGGTCAGGTCGAACAGGCCACCGTGCAGCTGACACGGCGGCTGAGCCAGGCCGCTGCCGGGACCGGCCCCGCCGTGGACGCCCTGCGCCGCCTGCGGCTCTCGGCCGAGGATCTGCAACGCCTGCCGCTGGATCAACGCATCGCCACCATTCAGGAGGCGCTGGGCCAGTTTGTGCCAGAGGCCGAGCGCGCCGCTGTCGCCTCGCAGCTCTTTGGCGACCGGGCAGCACTGGTGTTCACCCGGATCGACACGGCCACCTTGCGGCAAGCGACGGCAGATGTGCAGGATTTCGGGGTGGTGGTCTCGGAGGCTGACGCCAGCCAGATCCAGCGCACCAATGACGCGATCTCCCGGCTGGGGCTGATCTGGCGCGGGGTCTCGAACCAACTGGCGGTGGCGGCGGCCCCGGCGCTTGAGGCTGTCGCCAATGCGCTGGCCGCTGTCGCGCGCACCACCGGGCCACTGGGGACTGCGATCAAGGCGCTTTTTGACAATATCGGACGGCTGGCGTCCATCGCCGCGACCTTTGCCGCCCTCATGGCCGGGCGCTGGGTGGCCGGACTGGCAGCGGCGGCGCTCTCGGTGCGCGGGCTGGCGACCGGGTTGGTCGTCCTGCGAGGAGCGCTGATCCGCACCGGGATCGGCGCGCTGATTGTGGGTGCGGGCGAGCTGGTGTTCCAGTTCACAAGGCTGGTCGCGGGCGCAGGCGGCGTGGGCGGGGCGTTCCGGCTGCTGGGGGATCTCGCCAAAGAGGTCTGGTCGCGCATGGGACTGGCGCTCGACGCAGCCCTTGCCAACATGGCGGCGGGCTGGGAGGAGCTGAAGGCATCCGGCCTGTCGGCACTTGAGGGCACCATCGCAGGCGTGGTGAGCTTCGGCGACCGGACGGCGGCGATCTTTCAGGGGGCCTTTGATGCCGCCGTGGCGATCTGGGAGCGACTGCCCGGTGCCATCGGGGACTTCGCCTTCCAGGCCGCGAACGGGCTGATCTCCGGCGTCGAGGCGATGCTGAACGGCGTCGTCACCCGCATCAACCGCTTCATCGAAAGCTTGAACGCGGCCCTTGCCCTGCTGCCGGAATGGGCCACCGGCGAGGGCGGCGTGCGGATCGGCACGCTGGATCAGGTGGGCCTCGCACGGATCGGCAATCCGTTTGAAGGCTCTGCCGAAGCGGCGGGCACTGCGGCAGCCGATGCCTTTTCGGCCGCCCTGTCGCGCAGCTTCCTGGAACCCCCCGATCTTGGCCTCGGCGCGATGGCCGAGGATGCCCGCACCCGCGCCGATGGGTTTCGCGAGGCGGCGGGCGTGCTGGCCGATGCCGCCGGGCGACCGCTCGCCAGTCTGCAGGCACTGCGCGACGCGATGACCGGCAGCGGGGCGGAGGCCGACGCCGCGCTGGCCGGGGCCGCCGCCGCAGCAGCCGCGCTGGGCGAGGAACTTGACGACACTGGCGGTGCCGCAGGTCGCGCCGGGGCGGCTGGTCGCGCTGCGGGGACCGCGACCGCTGAAGGCGCAAAAACCGCCCTGACCGGCTGGACCGCCGTCACCGCCACGCTGGCCGACTATGCCGCCAGGGCCCGCGACATTGGCGGCGACATAGGTCAGACACTGGTCGGGGCCTTCCAGAGCGCCGAGAATGCGGTGGGCGAGTTTGTGAAGACCGGCAAGCTCGACTTCGGCGATCTGGTCACGTCGATGATCGCCGATCTGGCCAAACTGGCGGCGCGGCGCTTCATTCTCGGGCCGATCGCCAATGCCCTGTCGGGCGCGCTGGGCGGTGCGGGCGGGTTGTTCGCCAGCATCCTGCACGCGGGCGGCGTGGTCGGATCGCCGGGCCCCGGTCGCATGGTGCCAGCGCTGGCCTTTGCCAATGCGCCGCGCATGCACGCGGGTGGCTTTGCCGGACTGCGCCCGGACGAGGTTCCGGCGATCCTGCAACGCGGCGAACGGGTGCTGTCGCGTCGAGAGGCGGCTGGCTTTGGCCAGGGACAGTCCGCAGCACCTGCCGTCAATGTCACCATCAACGCGCGTGACGCCGACAGCTTCCGGCAGTCCAGAACACAGGTCGCCGCCGACATTGCCCGCGCGGTGTCGCTGGGCCAGAGGGGCATATGATGGCGTTTCATGAGGTGCGCTTTCCCGACAACATCAGCCGCGGGGCACGCGGCGGGCCGGAGCGGCGCACACAGGTGGTGGAATTGGCGAGCGGTGACGAGGAACGCAATGCCAGCTGGGCCAATTCGCGCCGCCGCTATGATGTGGCCTACGGCATCCGCCGCGCTGACGATCTGGCGGCGGTGGTGGCCTTCTTTGAGGCGAGAGGCGGGCGCCTGCATGGGTTTCGCTTCAAGGACTGGGCGGATTATAAATCCGCCCTGCCGTCGCAGCCGGTCGCCCCAACCGATCAGCTGATCGGCACCGGCAATGGGGCCGTCACCAGCTTCGCCCTTCTGAAGCACTACGCCTCCGGTGCCCAAAACTGGACCCGCGCCATTGCCAAACCGGTCGTGGGGAGCGTTCGCCTTGCCCTGAACGGGGTCGAGCAGATGTCGGGCTGGAGCGCTGATCCCACCACCGGCAGCGTCACCTTCATCACCGCTCCCGGCGCGGGCGTAGCGATCACGGCGGGCTACGAGTTCGACGTGCCGGTGCGGTTTGACACCGACACGCTCGACGTCACCCTCGATCTTGAACGGCTCGGGTCGATCACCTCCATTCCGCTCATCGAGATCCGGCGGTAGGGGCACGGCTCAGGCCACGCACAGATGGCAGTTGCGCCCTCACGGATGCGGTCGTCGTTAGCGGGTTCGGGGGCCGGGCTTGCGGATCAGCGGCACAACCCGGTTCTCCTCCGGCGGCGTGGCCTGCTTCAAGGCGTCCAGAAATGCGTCAACCTTCACCACATCAATGGTCAGATCGGCATCCTCAAGTGGGACCGCAGGCGCGGCCTCGCTGTCGTCATCTGGGTCGTCGGGAATATCCTGCGTCATCACCACCGCCCTCTCACGCAACTCGGGTCCCCAGTTAGTTGGCTGCCGTTGCGACACATATCAAGGTTTATCCATGAAGACCCTCTCCCCAGACCTGCAGGCCCATCTCGACGATGGCACCACCACGCTCGCCTGGTGCTGGCGGATTTCGCGCAGCGATGGCGTGGCGCTGGGCTTCACCGATCATGATCGCGCGCTGGTGTTCGATGGCACCGCATTTGAACCCGAAAGCGGGTTTGCCGCCTCGGAGATCCGCGCAGGCTCTGATCTGGCGGTGGATGCGCAGGACGCGAGTGGCGTGCTGAGCTCGGATCGGATCACCGAGAGCGACATTCTCGACGGGCGCTGGGACAATGCGGCGGTGGAACTGTGGCGGGTGAACTGGGCCGACACCAGCCAGCGTGTGCTCCTGCGCCGCGGTGCGGTGGGTCAAATCCGGCGCGGGCGGATCGCCTTCGTGGCCGAGGTCCGCAGCCTCGCGCATGTGCTGGGGCAGACCGTCGGGCGGACGTTTCAGGCGGGGTGCGATGCGGAACTTGGCGATGCGCGCTGCGGCATCGATCTGGAAAACGCGATCTACAAGGGCACAGGCGTGGTGACCGACCTGCTGCGCGACCGCGCCTTCCGGGCCTCGGGGCTCGCAGGGTTTGAGGCCGGGTGGTTTGCCGCCGGGACCCTCACATGGACCAGCGGGGCGAATGCCGGGCGGATCACCGAGGTGCTGGCGCACGGGCTGGCGGGCAGTAGCGCCACCCTGACCCTTTTGGAAGCGCCAGTGCGCGCCATTGCTGAGGGTGACAGTTTCATCGCGCGCGCGGGCTGCGACAAGCGCATCGCCACCTGCACGGGCAAGTTCGCCAACACCCCCAACTTCCGGGGCTTCCCACATATCCCGGGGCAGGACGCGGTCCTCAGATATGCATCGCAAGATGGCAGCCATGAGGGAGAAGTCCTGTGATGACCGCCGATCCCGCCCGTGTCATCGCCACCGCCCGCCGCTGGCTCGGCACGCCCTATCACGACCAGGCGAGCCTTTGCGGGGTTGGCTGTGATTGCCTTGGCCTCGCGCGCGGCGTCTGGCGCGAGGTGGTGGGCGACGAGCCCTTCCCGATCCCGCCCTACAGCCGGGACTGGGGCGAGACCGGGCCGCATGAAGTGCTGGCCGACGGTGCACGCGCGATGATGCCGGAGATCACGTCCGCCGACGCGCCGCCCGGCGCGCTGGTGCTATTCCGCATGGCCCCGCGCGCCATCGCCAAACATGTCGGGATCCTGACCGGACCCCAAAGCTTCATCCACGCCTGTGAGCACCTTGGTGTGATCGAGCAACCGTTCACCCCAAGCTGGCGGCGGCGCATCGCCTTCGCCTTCCTCTTTCCCGAGGGGGGCTGACTTGTGGCAACGCTTGTCCTCGGCGCCGTCGGCACCGCCATTGGCGGCAGCATCGGCGGCAGCCTCCTTGGCGTGAGCGCCGCCACCATCGGCGGTTTTGTCGGCTCATCCATCGGGTCGGTGGTCGACACCTGGATCGTCTCGTCGCTGGCTCCCGCGCAACGCATCGAAGGCCAGCGCCTAGACAGTCTGCGCATCACCTCCTCGACCGAAGGGGCGGTCATCCCGCGCCTCTTTGGCCGGATGCGCATCGGTGGCAACATCATCTGGGCCACGGATTTCCGCGAGGAGACCAAAACCAGCCGTCAGGGCGGTGGCAAGGGCGGCGGGCCAAAGGTCACCACGACCGAGTTTCTCTACTTTGCCTCCTTCGCCGTCGCCCTCTCGGAGGGCGAAGTGACCGGGATCGGGCGCATCTGGGCCGATGGCAAGCCGATGGATCTCTCGGGCGTGACCTGGCGCTGGTATCCCGGCGATGAGGCGCAGGAGCCAGATCCGTTTATTGCCGCCAGGATGGGAGCGGGCAATACTCCTGCCTATCGCGGCACCGCCTATGTGGTTTTCGAGGAACTGGCGCTTTCCGCCTTTGGCAATCGCCTGCCGCAGCTCTCCTTCGAGGTGTTTCGCCCGCTGGCCGATCCCGACACCGCCGAAGGGCTGGTGAAGGCCGTGACGATGATCCCGGCCTCGGGCGAGGTCATCTACGCCACCCAGCCCGTCCGGCGGCTCTCCGGTCCGGGTGGGGCGACCCGCGCCGAGAACATGAACGCGATTTCCGACACCTCCGATATCGTCGTGGCGCTCGACCGGCTGCAAGCCTCGGTTCCGGGCATCGAGAGCGTCAGCCTCGTGGTGGCCTGGTTCGGCGATGACCTGCGGGCCGGGCAGTGCAGGATCCGGCCCGGCGTCGAGCTGCCCGTCAAGATCACCTCGCCCGTCGCCTGGTCGGTGAATGGCGTCAGCCGCGCCAACGCCCTCCTCGTCAGCCGCGACAGCGACGACCGCCCGGTCTTTGGCGGCACACCGGCGGATTTTGCGGTGGTTCAGGCGATCCGGGAGATCCGGGCGCGCGGGCTGCGGGTGACCTTTTACCCATTTCTCTTGATGGATGTGCCCCCCGGCAACAGCCTGCCCGACCCGTATTCCGACAATGAAGCGATGACGGGCCAGCCAGCTTTTCCCTGGCGGGGGCGGATCACCGCTTCGCCTGCGGCGGCGGTCGCGGGAAGCGTCGATAAGACCAGCGCCGCCGCGGCACAGGTCGCGGCCTTCTTTGGCGCGGCCACGCCCGCCAGTTTCAGCCTGTCGGGGGATGTTGTGAGCTGGGCCGGACCCTTGGAGGACTGGGGCCTGCGACGCATGGTGCTGCATTACGCGCATCTCTGCGCGGTGGCGGGCGGGGTCGACGCTTTCCTGATCGGCTCGGAGATGCCCGGGCTGACCACGATCCGGAGCGGGGCCGAGACCTATCCCGCCGTCACCGCGTTCAAATCCCTTGCCGCAGACGTGCGCGCGATCCTCGGGGTGGGCACCGCAATCAGCTATGCCGCCGACTGGTCGGAATACTTCGGGCATCAGCCCAGCGATGGATCGGGCGATGTCTATTTCCACCTCGATCCGCTCTGGGCGGATCCCAGCATCACCTTCATCGGCATTGATAACTACATGCCGCTCTCGGACTGGCGCGACGGGTTTGAGCATGCCGATGCAGCCCTTGCCCCCGCGATTTATGATCGGACCTATCTGCAGAGCAACATCACGGGCGGCGAAGGGTTCGACTGGTTCTACGCCAGCCCGGCTGATCGCGCGGCGCAGATCAGAACGCCTATTACCGATGGCGGCGAGGACAAGCCGTGGGTGTTCCGCTTCAAGGATCTGCGCGCCTGGTGGCAAAATGCGCATTTTGACCGGCCAGGTGGCATCGAGAGCGGCACGCCCACCGCATGGGTGCCGCAATCAAAACCGATCTGGTTCACCGAACTGGGCTGCCCGGCGATTGATCGCGGCACCAACCAGCCGAATGTGTTCTTCGACCCGAAGTCCTCTGAAAGCCAGGTGCCGCACTTTTCCCGCGGCTGGCGGGATGATGCGATCCAGCGCGCCTATCTGGAGGCCATGTATCTCTGGTGGGGTGAGGCCAGGAACAATCCGGTGTCTTCCGCCTATGGCGCGCGCATGGTGCATGTCCCCGAATGCGCCGCCTGGACCTGGGATGCCCGGCCCTATCCGTTCTTTCCGGAACTCACCGATGTCTGGAGCGATGGCCCGAACTGGCGGCTCGGGCACTGGCTCACCGGGCGGCTGGGGGCTGTGTCGCTGGCGGCATTGGTGCGCCAGCTCTGCCTGCGTGCCGGGCTGCCCGAGGAACAAATCGACGTCTCCGAGTTATGGGGCGCGGTCGAGGGCTATGTGATTTCGGCACTGGAAGCGCCGCGCGCCTCGCTCGGCATCCTGGCGCGGCATTTCGGGTTCGATGCGGTGGAAAGCGAAGGCCGCATCAGGTTCCTGATGCGCGGCCGGATTGGCAGCGTGACCATCACCCCCGACAGCATGGTCGCGCCATCGTCAGGATCGGGCGACGTGATGGAACTGACCCGCGCGCAGGAAACCGAACTGCCCCAGGCCCTGAAGTGGCAGATCGCCCGCGCCGACGAGGATTATGACGCGGCGCAGGTCGAGGCCCGGCGCATCACGGTGGACACCGCGCGCATCGCCTCCGAGGCGTTCCCGATAGCGGTGCCGCCGGAAGAGGCCGAGCGCCGCTGCCGCCGCGCCCTGATGGAAGCCTGGGTTGGCCGCGAAACTGCGGCGTTCCGTCTGCCGCCGTCGCGTCTGGCGCTGGATCCGGCTGACGTGATCCTGCTCGATCACGATGGCCGATTGACCGAGATGCGCCTCGTGTCCATCGCCGACTCCGACCTGCGCAGCATTGACGCCGTGCGTCAGGACCGCGCGGTCTATGATCTGCCACCCGGAGAGCGACGCCCGACCACGCTCGCAACTCCAACGGTCTTCGGCGCGCCTGAGATCCTCCTGCTCGATCTGCCGCAGCTGCGCGACGACCAGCCTGCGCACCGGCCCTTGGTCGCGGCCCATGCCAGGCCGTGGCCGGGTGAGATCGCCGTCTACCGAAGTGCGGCAACGGATGGCTTTGCCCTGCTGACCACATTTGGCGCGCGGGCGCGCATGGGCGTGCTGTCGGCGGATTTCCATGCCGGGCCGGTGGCGCGCTTCGATCTCGGCAATGCGCTGCTGGTCGATCTCTATTCTGGCACCCTCGAGAGCGTCACCGATCTCGCCCTCTTGGGCGGCGCCAATGCGCTGGCCGTGGAGACCAGTCCGGGGCTCTGGGAGATTGTCCAGGCGGGCACGGCCGAACTCGTCGCGCCGGGGCGTTACCGCCTGACCCGGTTGCTGCGCGGCCAGCGCGGCACCGAAGGTGTCATCGCCAGCGTTGTGTCCACGGGCGCGCGCGTCGTGGTGCTGGACACGGCATTGACCTCGCTGCCAGTTTCCGAAGCTGATCTCGGTCTGCCATGGAACTGGCGCATCGGCCCGGCCTCTAAGCCCGTGAGCGACGAGACCTACACCGCGGTGGAGTTCACCCCCGAAGGCGTCGGGCTGCGCCCCTTCTCGGTTGCCCATGTCGAGCAGCCCTGGCGCTTTGCCCGCAGCCCCGGCGATCTGACGATCCGCTGGGTGCGGCGGTCGCGATCCCTGGCCGCCGACAGCTGGGGCGCGGGCGATGTGCCTCTCGCCGAAGAGAGCGAGGCCTATGAAGTGGAAATCCTCGACGGGGCAACAGTCAGGAGAACCATAGAAGTTGCCACGACCAGCGCCCTCTACACCGCAGCGCAACAGACTGCCGATTGGGGCGCGCTGCTCGGACCCGGCGACACCCTCGCTATCCGCATCTTCCAGCTCTCGGCCCTGATCGGCCGGGGCGCTGGGCGATCCGTCACCCTCAGTTTCTGAAGGCCATTCCCATGTCCGACAATACAACCCATCTCCTGCTGCCTTACATCCTGGCATCGCAGGCCCAGAAGCACGTCACTCATAACGAGGCGCTGCGGCTGCTCGATGGGCTCGTGCAGCTGTCGGTTCGCGGAGCGGCCCGTACCGCGCCGCCGCCTGACCCGAACGATGGCGACCGATTCCTCGTAGCCTCCGGCGCAACGGGCGACTGGGCGGGGTGGGACAACAGCATCGCCTATTGGGTCGACGGGGCGTGGATGCAGCTTCCCCCGCGGCCCGGCTGGCGGGCATGGGTCGAGGAGTTCGACGGATCAGCAAACTCTCCGGGGGAGAGTTTGCCCGGAGAACGCCTGCTGCTGGTCTTTGACGGCGCGGGCTGGGTCGGGAGCACGCCAGCCGCGCTGCAGAACCTCGCACTGCTGGGGCTCGGCACCACCGCCGACCCCGCCAATCCGTTCTCGGCCAAGCTGAACGCCGCGCTCTGGACGGCAAAAACCGTCGCCGAGGGCGGAACCGGCGATCTGTTCTATACCCTGAACAAGGAGAGCAGCGCCGATGATCTCGGCCTGACGCTGCAGACAGGCTTCGTGACCAAGGCACTGGTCGGCCTCTTCGGCTCGGACAGGTTTCGCCTCGCGGTCTCAACCGATGGCAACACCTTCTTCGATGGCCTGAGCGTCGACAACACCACCGGCATCGTCGATCAGCCCCGGCTGCCGCGCTTCAAGGCCTGGACCAACTTCGACAATTACGTGGGCGTCGGGACCTGGACGAAGATCGGCATCAACAACACCGACTATAACGATCAGGGCGCATTCGACGCCGCCAACAACCACTTCGTGGCCCCCACTTCCGGCACCTATCTCTTTGGCGCGACGCTGCTCTACAAGATCAACGCCAGCACCACGGCCCGCATGCGCGGGCGACTGGTGCTGAACGGCACGACCGAAATCCGCGGCTCCTTAGGTGAGATCTCCGCCACCCATGTCTCGCTCGCCACCGCGATCTGGCTGCAGACCATGGTGCCGCTTGAGCAAGGCGATACCGTCGAGTTGCAGGGGAATTTCCGGGTCGCGGACGGCTTCTTCGCCGCCAATCACACCTCATTCTGGGGCTGCAAGGTCGGCTGAGGCCCCCCGGCAGACCACTGTTGCACACCAACACCAATCCCCCGACCAAAGGACAGCATCATGACAGAACGAACGCCCCTGCAAGAGGTTGGTGCGGCCTTGCGCGACAATGGCCTCACCGCCGCCATCACTGCGCTGATCGGCGGTTTCATCGCACTTCTCGCCGCTGTCACGCGCCGCGCCTTCACCAATGACGCGATGCTGGCACGGCTCGACCGCGAACTAGCCGCCGAGCGCGACCGCGTGGACCGCCAGCGCGCCGAGGACCGCAAGGGCGATGCCGACCGGCTGGAGCGGATCGAGACCGACATCCGCGCCATGCGGGATCTGATGTTTGAAGCCTTCCAGCGCGGCCGCACCGACTGACCGGTCGCGCCCATCACCAAGCCACCCCACCCGACCCGCCGTCTGCAGGCGGGTTTTGCATGTCTGGAGACCCATTATGCCGACCACCACCTATGCCCATTACCGCGACGTGCCAGACTCTGACTGGCGCTGGCCCAGCTTTTCACCCGCAGAGATCGCGTCGCGCGGGGAGGGCGCGATCAGGATCAACACGGAGGCCATGGACAAGCTGCAATCGCTGCGCAACCGCCTCGGCAAGCCGCTGATTGTCCGCTCGGCCTATCGCAGCCCGGCGCATAACCGCGCCGTCGGCGGCGCGCCCGCCTCCAAACACATGCAGGGCACAGCGTTTGATATCGCCATGTCGAACCATGATCCGGTGGCTTTTGAAACGGCGGCGCGGGCGGTGGGGTTCCTCGGGTTCGGCTATTATCCGCGCTCGGGCTTCATGCATATCGACCTTGGACCCGCCCGCAGCTGGGGCGAACCCTTCCCGCCCCGCGCGACACCCTTCGTGCCGGAGGTCGCCCCTGCCCGCGAGGTGCTGGCGGACAGCCGCACTCTGAAAGGCAGTGGCGCGGCCGGGGTGGCCACGGTCGGTGCCGCCGGGGTGGAGGTGATGCAGGAGGTGCTCGCGGAAACCCAATCCGCCCTCCTGCCGCTGGTGCCCTATCTTGACACCCTGCGTTGGGTCTTCATCGCTCTGGCCCTGCTCGGCATCGCGGTCGCCATCCATGCCCGGATCGACGACTGGAAACGGGGCCAGAGATGATCGGTTGGACCACCATCCTCGTCAGCGGCCCGGCGCGCAAGGCGCTGGGCCTCATGCTGGCAACCCTCACAGTCGTCCTGTTCCTGCTCAACCTCCGCCGCGCCGGGGAACGCGCCGGGCGGCTGGCCGAGCGCCTTTCAACATCGGAGAAAGCCCATGAAATCCAACGCCAGATGCTGGACGCCGCCAGCCGCCGTCCCGCTGATCGCGATGCTCTGGCTGACCGCCTGCGCGACGGGCGGTTTTGATCGCCCGACAAGTGTCTGCCCGCCGGTGGTGGAGTATAGTCAGGCCGATCTGGGACGCGCGGCGGATGAAGTCGATGGTTTGCCGGAGGGGGCGGTCCTGACCGGCATGCTGGCCGATTATGCCGTTCTGCGCGATCAGGTGCGCGCGTGCAAGTAACGGGCGGGTTGGGCATGCGCCGCATGGAAAGCGCCAGACGCCTCGACCGCAGCGTCACGCCCGGCCCGGTTTATGAGTTTACGGTTTCAAAAAGCGGCAGAGATTTCCTGCGCAATGATGATGGCACGGTGCACGACAGGCTGTCGTGCGCTGAAATGGGCACAATTGTGCACCTCGTGCGGAGGCTGCATCATAACCATACGCTGAAGGTCGACCGACGCACAGGGCGAGGACCTGCCTGCGCGCCCGTCGCGCCGCCCTCATGTCAACGGCGGATGCACTGCATACCCCTAATTCGCCCCTGACGCTGGGGACGTTTCGGGGTCCGAATAATCTCATGCAAAAAATGCCAAGAAGGAAAGACCTCGTGGGGTGGGGGCGACGGAGAGGGAGGGGGAATCCCGGTTTCGCGGGAATGACGGGGATGGTCAGTAAGAATAGCCACCCTACGCTTTCTCAACCGCCTCCAAGGCTTATTTCGGAGCGTTTATCAGATGCAATCTCGCCAACTTGCTATAATCGCTGGATCGCCGCCGTTCTGTGCCGTAATCTCGCCTCCCATGAATATCCCGGAAGCAGTATAGCTATCTATCGTAACTGTTGCGTTCCCGCTTCCCACAGCTCTCGCTACATGCGGTTCAAGGAGCAGGCTCGCAAGAATGCGCGAACCTTCATATAGCCTCAACCGGTCGTTCCCATATTTGACGCTTCCGAAATCTGTTACAATTTGAAAGCTTTTCATATGGGTGGTAGCAGGATTTGCATATCCCGAACTCAATCCATCATCTTTGCTCTGTGCATAGAAATTGATGATTGGAGTACCCTTCCAGCACATTGTTTCAATCTCGTAGACCCTCTGGAGGCTTCTGATATTTCGAGGGTTCGTTGCGGTAGCCACGATTAAACCACCTCTAGGCTGTAGCTCGAAGTCGTGGAAGGTGGTGCTCGGAATGACGCCTAATGAGACTAACTCAAAGGGGGTCGGAACATACATTTCGTTTGGTTCGGTGAGGGCCATCATCTCAAAAAGTTCTGGTTTGGCCCCCATTTCACGAAGGTAGTTAGCAAGGATTGCTGAACCGCCTTGCCCAGCGATTAGTGCATCCTCGCTATCGGAATATTGACCGCCTGAGAACTGGTGAAAACCGATTTCCGCAGTTTCTTGGATTTCACGATTATACCCACCCATGAAAGCAAGGGCGCAAGCGGAGTAACAGACAGCCCCGGGCAGTTCCTGTGGCCAGTCTATCACGATTTCATCTTCTGTACTCGGGGCGAACCTGCGTATCTCCGTTTTTGCTCCAGTCTCACGAATGAATCTGCCGATCTTGATAGCATCCCTCAGAGAGCCACCGGGGCTATCCATTGCAATAACGAAACTAAACGCGTCGTAAGCCTTCTCCTTCCAGAAGTCTTCGAAGACTTCCGCATCGCCGGTTTCGATGGTTCCGGACATTACAACAGTTGAGGACGCGTTTGACCGAAAAATCCGTAAATCAACTGCCGACACCGGACTTGCCGCGAGTGTGAGTGCTAAAAAAGTCGTAATCATTTTGTATTTAATCATCATGGCACCCATTGAAGCCGACATTCCCCACGTGGCCTGCCACTTGATGGATAGATCGCCGGACGGGGCCGTGCGGTCAAGCATTTCTTCGCTCCGGACCTCGCTTGGCCTCGCCCAGACGTACAATTGTGGGTGTTTCAGGCCAAGCAGCGGGGTCATCCTTGGCCTTCTGAGGCGTATTTCAGCGCGGCGTTCGCAGACCAGACGAGACTCTGATCTGGGCCGGTCATGCCTCGATGGGCGACCAAGGTCTGCAACTTTGCAGGGTCGGCTTCCTGCGCATTGCTGACCTTGGTGCCTGGTGCTGCATGGGGGGTGAACCTGAGCCGTGAATGACCGCTTTCATGAAATGGACAAGATCCCACTGTAGGTGCAGCGAACTCACACTGTCCGCCCTGCGTGTTTATGCCCCGATACATGCTGCATCCCGCATGTGGGTCCGCTCTGGGGCTGTCTCGAGGCCTACGCTGCTTCCGGTGCGAACGGCCGGTTCGGAGAAGGCTGAGCGTGGGCCAGACCGACGGCAAAAAGTCGGGTGAGCCAGCGGTTTAATTTACGGACACAGGCCGCAACAAGGCATCGGTGTCCAGTTTCAGTGCGCTGCGCCAAAGCGGTGTCTTGAACACGTGGTGGATGTGCTTGCCCTCGCGCTCTTCTCGGGTCTGAACCAGCAGTCCGGACCATTCCAGAGGGCGCAGCACGCAAGAGGAGAACGCGGCCATTTCGCGCCATCCAGCGTTGTCCCAGTCGTGTTCCTTTCCATAGAATGCCGCGAACAGCGCCCGCTCGGTGGTGCCATGGTCCGCCTCGACGTTGATCACGTTCATCCAGACATCCCATTTGCCGAAGGGGCGTTCTTCAAATCGGGAGTAAGAGGCATGGTCGATCTCTAGCACAAAGAACGGGATGAGTTCTGCGAACAGACGCCCCGGGGATTGTGCCAGTTCCGTTCCACGTTTCGTTACCCGGAATTCGCCCTTGAAGTGCCGCCCAAGGCGAAGGGAGATCAGCAGGTAATGCAACACCTCGAGCGGTGGAAACTCGTATTCATTGATGACCTTGTTGTACCGGAACATCTCTTCCGCGCTCTTTCCAGGCCAGTCAAAGTTCTCGACCGCCCAATGCACGAAGACACGCTTGAACGCCTTGGTCTTGGTCAAGCCGATGGCACCGTGGTCCTGCGCGTAGCGCAGTGTCAGCAGCGCCGCGCGCAACAGGGGCGAATGCGCGAGGTCGGGGTGGTCATCGGGAAGGGTGCGGAAGTTGATCATGTCGTGATGCTGCCACAAGGATTTCGGCCGGACCAGACTCAAAGGATCGGTGGCCGCAAAAAGGCGAGTTTGGCTAGGCGATTGATTATCCAACACATTTTCACCGCGACTCTTCAAACGTTGATGTGGCGTTGATGTGTTTTGGACAAGCCAAAACCCGACCGTTTAGGTAGGGTTCTAAGTATTTGATAATGCTGTAAATTTTGGTTGCGGGAGTAGGATTTGAACCTACGACCTTCAGGTTATGAGCCAAAACCCTAGTGATTCCAATAGCTTAGCAAAACCAATAGCTTAGCCGATAAGCCTTTGATTTCACGAAAATTTCGAGGCGACACTCATCAACATTCGCCTGCTTTCGACTACAATTACAAACGTTTGACAACACTCAACTGTTGAGGTGGCGTTGATGTAGAGGCTGCGAATGATCCTCGGACTGCAATCGCTTTCCGCACATGGTTTTCGGCGCGCCCAGTCCGCGATGGGCAGGAAAGAACGCCTACCCTGCATGCGCAGGAGGTCGTGCCGCACAGCTTCCACCAGCGCCGCCTTTCGCGGTCGGTCGACCAGACCACGCCGGGAAAGGCCATCTCCAGGCCCCGGATCATGCGCAGGGCGGTGCGCTGGCTGACGCCGAACTCACCTTGTTTGTCGCGCGGCACCTCGACCACGTCGACGAGGTTAACGCCCTTGTGGCGGGCTGCCGCCATCACCGCGAGGCGTATCAGATCAAGACTTTTTTCGAATGCCATCCCGATGTTCATCCACGGCAGGTTCTGACGGGGGTGTTAGGGCAGAATAAACCGGAGCGCGAGTCGTTTTGCGATTCGTCTCCTTATGGTCGCAACGCCCGTGCTCTTGATGACAACAATCACCTTGCGCCACGCCCTCCGGGGCCTCGTCAGAGGCGCGGTGACAATAATGGAGCGCACATGAAGCTGCCACAAAGGGAATTCTACACCGTCCACGAAGTTGCCGCGCGCTGGGGCTGCACCATCGCCGATATCGCCGGGTGGTCGGCGACGGGAAATCTCGACATTCTGACCGGGATCCCGCCTGCCACGTGCGGAGACAGGATCGTCGCGGGCGAGGTGATCGTCGCGGCCTTCGACATCCTGCCGATGTTTCGCCGCTGCGGGACGGGTCCGCAAACCACCCGGGTGCACAGGGTTCGGACCAGGAGCGACAGCGACTGGCTGCTGATCACCGCCCCCGCAGAAGGCGTCGAGGTGTCGATCGCCGATCTGCTGATCGCCGGGCAGCAGGTCCAGCGCTTTGAAGAGAAGAACCAGTTGTTCACGCGCGTGAGCGGCGGCACCGGGTCTATCTCGCCCTATGATTGGGAGGGCATGTTGCAAGCCCTCACCCTGCGCATTCACGAACGCGGTGTGCCCGCCTCGCAGGGCGAGCTGGTGGCCGAGATGCAGGACTGGTTCGTGGCGCATTCCGATGGCAACGACGTTCCGGACGAGCGTTCCATCCGTCGGCGGATCACGCCGGTCTGGCGCGCGTTGACCAGGACCAGCGAGAGGGCATGACGCGGCGGTCCAATCAGGCGGATTTCTGATCCGGTGCCTGATCGTGAACCACCTTCAGCCGTGGCCGGACCGCACTGGCCACGGCATCGAGCCCGGCGCGCAGCGGTGCGTCGAGCAGGTGGGCGTAGCGGTGCGTCGTCTGCATCTGAGTATGGCCCAGCAGCTTGCCGATCATCTCGAGCGACGCCCCGCCACTGACCAGCAGCGACGCGAAGGTATGGCGCAGATCGTGGATCCGCGCATCCTCGATCCCCGCCGCCTTCTGGATCCGCTGCCAGAAGCGGCGGATTTCCTTGACGGGCTGACCGGGCACATCGCCGGGGAAAAGCCATGGATTGCCCCTGGGCACCAGCAGCTGGCGCTGGCGGATGATCGCCGCCACATCCTCGGAAATCGGGACGCGGTGGACCTTGCGCTGCTTGGTGGTGGCGGCAGGCTTGGACCAGATGCCGAGTTCGAGATTGAACTGTTCGAACCGCGCCTGGCGCACCTCGCCGACGCGCGCGCCGGTCAGCATGCAGATGCGGATGATCCCGGCTGCGCGCTGATCGGGATCGGCATCGAGCGCGGCGGAAAGCCGGTCGATCTCCTCTCTGGTCAGGAAGCGCTCGCGCGGGTTCTCGACGCGCCGATAGAAGCCGCTGGCCGGATTCTCCTTGCACATGCCCCACTCGACGGCGAGGTTGAACATCTTGCGCAGGGCCTCGCCCACGCGGTTGGCGCGCACCGGCGTGGGCTTGGGCCCCTGCAGCTTGCGGGCGCGGTTGTTGGGCCTGGCCTTGTGCGGCCGCGCCCTGCCCTCGGCGATCTTCGCCAGCAGCTTTTCGACATCGGTCCTGGTGATGTCGGTGACCAGCTTCTTGCCCCAGTGCGGGGCGATCAGTTTGGTCATCATGGACTTCTGATCGGCCGCGTTCAGGTCGGAGAGCCGCGTCACATGCTCCTTGAGGTAGCGGTCGATCAGATCCTGCACGCGAGGGGCTTCGCGGCTCTGGTCGCGCTCAGCCAGCGGATCGCGGCCAAGGTCGACATCGCGGCGCAATTCCCGCGCGCGATCCCGCGCCGCCGACACCGACCATTCGGGCCAGCGCGCGAAGGTCATCCGGCGCTGCCGTCCCGCATGGCGATAATCGAGGGTGAAGGCGCGCCCGCCGCCGCGGTAAATGCAGGCCGCGAAGCCGCGAACATTATCGTCGAAGATCTGGTAATCGCGCCCCTCGGCAGGGATGGCATCGCGCAGAACCTTCTCGCTCAAGCGGACCCGTTTCGGCATCGAGGCACCTCCTTTCCCTGTCCATGACGCGTAGATTCGCGGCACAGGCAAGGTAATCCTGGCGCCAGCCCGGCAGGGTGGCAGTGACCGGCAGTGCCGTCGCCAGTGCGCGCCACCCCCTGTTTTATTGGCAATTCGCGTCAAGGGCTGCCGCGCCCGGCTCGACGCCGAGGCCGTGCACCTTGGGCCAATGTCGCCCAATGTCGGCGGACCCGGAAAAAGGTCGCCCAATGTCGGCGGACCCGGAAAAAGCTCAATGAAATCAGAGACCGGCACGCAAACCGGCAACTCACTGCCGGTCACTGCCACCCTTGCCACCCCCTGACTTTGGCCGAACGTCGTCCAAAACATCCCGAAATCGCCGAATGTGACCGATTGCGCGCGGATTTGGCGGTGCTGTCTGCGGCGAAATTGGCCCTAGGCGACTTTGCAAGACCTGCAAATCCCGCTGCGCCGCAGCGCAAAATCATGAAGCTTCAATAAAACAAGGGGTGGCACGGGGGGCGGCAAGCCACTGCCGGTCACTGCCACCCTGCCACCCCCGGGCCTGTGCTTCTGCTGCGAGACGACATTCGCCCTCACCGGGCGACAATCGGGAGAAAGCAGATGACACCAGGCGAACAGACCACCACCGCGCCCTACGGCGCAAACACCGCAGCCCTCCTGCAGGGCTGGATCAGCCGCACCGATCTCGCCCGCGAACTCGGCGTGTGCGAGGAAACGCTTCGGCGCTGGGCCGATGCCCGGCGCGGCCCGGCCTTCGTGAAGGCCGGCAGGAAGATCCTCTACCGACGCGCGGCAGTTCTGGAATGGCTCGAGACGCAGGAAAAGGTGTCGCCCCGGCGCGCCCGCGCGGGAGGCCGTCGATGACCGAGCATGAACCCGGCCCGTTTCGGGCGAGCCGTGAAGGACGAGCCTGGCCCACCGACCGCGTCGCCGAGGCGCGCGCCGTCATCGCCGATGTCGCGCATCATTCCGACCACCTGATCCGGCTCGCCTGCAATGTGCTGACGAGGCATGGCGAGACCGAAGAGGAGCGGCGCGATGCCCGTGCCCTCCTGTTTGTGATCGATGCCCGTTGCCCGGCGCGCCTGCGCCACGCTCAGCGCACCGATCACGATGATGCGCCGGAGGCGAGCCGATGAAGCGGCGCGGCACACCCGAGGCCGATCTGCAGCGCGCGGTGGTGCAGGCGCTGCGCTTTGCCCTGCCCCGCACGGCCATCATCCACCACTGCGCCAACGAGGTGACCGAACCCGGTCCGCGCGGCGCCAAGCGCCAGGCGATCCTGGTCGGCATGGGCGTCCATGCCGGTTTCGCCGATCTGATGGTGCTCGTTGAGGGGCGCGTCCTGTTTCTGGAGTTGAAATCCCTCAAGGGCCGGCTCAGCCCCGCGCAGGAGGCGTTTCGTGATGCCGTGCTGGCGCAGGGCTTTGGCTGGGCGCTGGTGCGCTCGCTCGACGATGCGCTGGGCGCGCTGGCCGAGCACGGCTTCACCACCCGCGTGACGGCCCCGGTTCGGAGGGCCGCCCCATGAGCCACGAGGCCACCAACTGGGCGATCAGGCAGCGCGGGCTGAAGCCCACCACCAGGATCGTGCTCTGGCATCTGTGCGACCGGTTCAATCCCGACTATGGCTGCTTCCCCTCGCAAGAGCGCCTGGCCCACGACTGCGAAATCAGCCGATCGACGCTGAACGAGCATCTGGGCCAGCTCGAAGCCGTCGGGCTTCTGCGCCGTGTTCCGCGCTTGCATCCGGTCACGAAGCGGCAGATGCCCACCCGCTACATTCTGGGGTTCGAGGCGGGCTTCACACCGCATGTGCCAGACCCGTGTCCGGATACCGGACATGGCAACCCAGACCAGCAAGAAAGCCGTGCTGAACCAGCGCCTTTCGATGAAGAAGCGCAGGCTGACGACGACCCGTGTCCAGAAACCGGACACGGGTGTGAGGCCCGACCCGTGTCCGATTTTCCGGCCGAGCCGTGTCCGGAAAATGCCCCGACCCGTGTCCGGAATCCGGACACTAACCCTGTAAGGGAACCTTTAAGTAAACCAGTAAAGGAGGAGGAGGGCGCGCAGGCGCGCGATGCGATCTCCGAGGAGTTTTTCGGGGAGCTGGTCCGGGCGCTGGGCCTCGATCCCGCCGCCCTGCCCGGCTGGTGGCAGGGCTGGCCACCGCGCGAACATGTCCGGCGCTGGCGCGACGATCTCGGTCTCGACGAGGACGCGATCCTCGCGGTGGCAGAGGCCTCGCGGCGGGACCATCCGGAGCCGCCAGATGGACCCAAGGCGCTCGATCGGGCCATGCAGAGAGCGGCAGGGCGCCTGAAGCAGTGCGGCGCACCGGTTGCGGCAAGGGGCTCAGCAAACGGCAGCGGCGACACCCGACGCCGCAAGCGCATTGATGGCCCCAGGCCCGGCGATGACGAGCTTGCGGCCTTCTACGCGGCCAAGGTCAATTCCGACGAATACCTGCCCGCCAGCATGATCAGCAACGCCATGTGCCACGCCATGCTGGCGCGGGGACTGGTGACGCCCCAGCGGCTGCGGCAGAGGGGGGTGCTGTGAATGCCATGGTGTCACGTCCCCGGCACGGATTGTCCCTCTGCGCTGGCGGCGGAGGCCTTGATCTGGGCCTCATGCTTGCCGAGCCGGGATACCACACCCGATGCTTCGTCGAATGGGAGGACTGGCCCCGCGCCGTGCTCATCGCCGCCCAAGCCGCGCGGTACTTCGCCCCGGCCCCGATCTGGGATGATCTGCGCAGCTTTGATGCCCGCCCCTTCCGCGGGGCGTTTGACACCGTCCTCGCCGGATATCCCTGCCAGCCCTTCAGCGCCGCCGGAAAGCGTGGAGGGGCCGACGATCCCCGCCATCTCTGGCCCGACGTCGCCCGCGTCATCGGGGAATGCGCCCCCGAATGGGTGTTCCTCGAAAACGTCGCAGGTCACGTCACCCTCGGCCTTGAAGCCGTCCTGCGAGAGCTTTGGGGCCTGGGCTACACGCCTGCGGCGGGTCTGTTCAGCGCGGCAGAGGTTGGCGCGCCGCACCAGCGGCTCCGGATCTTCATCCTGGCCCACACCGATGAGCCTGCATCCCGGCACGACCCGCTACAACCCGGCGGGCAACAGCGACTTTACCCGCAAGGCGGAAGCGCTGGCGCTGGGCATCACCAACTGGTCGACACCGAAGGCCACAGATGGCGCGAAGGGCGGGCCGGGTCAGAGCTATGGCTCGGGCGGAATGCCGCCCCTGCCGACGCAGGCGGCGCAATGGCAAACGCCGGTGGCCGACGACCAGATGGATCGGCTGCGCGGCAAGATCAACAGTCGTGGCGAGCCGAAGCTGTCGGCGCAAGCGATCCAATGGCCGACACCGGCGGCGCAGAACTGGAAGGGCAGCAGTCCGGCCAGCGTGACGCGCACCGACGGCAAATCCCGAATGGACCTGCTGCACTATCGGGCGGAGCAGGGCTTCACCCGCCCAGCCCTGGCGACCTCGCCGGATGGGCCGCGGTCCTCGCCGCACGCCCCGATCTCGCGCCCGCTCTGGGCTTCGATGATTGCCTCGCATGGGCGCGCCGTCTCGCGGCGGATCCTGAAGGGCCGGTCACGGCGGCGGCTGAACCCGCTCTTCGTCGGATGGCTGATGGGCTGGCCCATCGGGCACGCGCTCTGCGCCTGCTCGGCAACGGCGTTCACCCATTGGCAGCAGCGCATGCGTGGCGCTCTCTCGCAGCTGCCCATGGCCTCGGGCCCGTGGATCTGGCGAGCGAGCGAGGAGCCGGCAGGCCCGGTGCAAATGAACCTCTTTGAAGGATTGCAGCCGTGAGCATGCAGGGACGAATTACCCGCACGAGTGGTGCAAAAGTCAAACGCGCGCTGGGCGTGCAGGCGGCGCTGGAATGGGCGTTCCGGGTGGAAAAGGCACAGCTGGACCTGCCGCCGCCAGAGGATGTGGTCGAGGAAGGCTTCGGGTTTGGCCTCGAATATGTCCTGATGCAGCGTGCCGCGCTGGGCTGTAAGGTCGACGGTGGCCGACACAAGATGGGCAGCTACACCCACGAGGATGCCGAGGTGATCGCCGCCACCGTCGCCGGGATGCCCGACAGACTCGGCGGAAAGCGCATGGCGATCCGCGTGGCGGAACTGGCACGGGCAGGTCTGACGCCGGACTGGATGCCGGGGGCCGTGCCGCGCTGCGTGCCCGTCGAGATCAAGCGCAATCGCCATGGTGATCGCGCGGCCAGTATCGTGGTCGGGACGGAACGGGTTCTCATCCGTGGGAAATGGCGCACACTCGAAGTCCGTGCCTGCCCGGTGACCTTCTCACCACACCCGCAGCAGATCGACTCTGCACGGCGCGCCTATGACGAATGGTGGCGGGCGCTGGGTTGGGTGCGGGACGGGCTGATGGCGGGCCGGATGCTGAGGGAGGTGGAGGTGACGGCGGTGATGCCAAAGGTGCAGCCGTGGGAAAGATCACAGGTTCGCAGGCCTTGACAAGTTCCCTGCTTGGGAACACTTTCATGTAACCATGTCACTACGGAAATCGGGAAAGGGCCCTATGCGAGTTCTTTCGAAGCGTGCACTTGTCCAGTATTGGACCAGGCATGCATCTGCGAAAGCACCGCTTCAGTTTTGGTATCTCGAGGTCGAGAAGGCCAAATGGGAACGACCACAGGACGTAAAAGAAATGTTCGGGACATCAGTAGACTTCGTTGGGGATAGCCGTGTTGTATTTGATATCGGTGGTAACAAATTCCGCCTCGTCGCGCGCGTTGCCTATGGACCGTACTACCGTGTGATGATCAAGTTCATCGGCACGCATGCCGAATACGATAAGATCGATGTGGAGAAAATCTGATGGAATTGCGCGCTATCCGGACGGATGCAGACCTGGACTGGGCACTTGCGGAAATCGAGCAGTATTTCGACGCTCCACCTGAGCCCGGAACAACGGAAGCAGATCGTTTCGACATCCTGACCGATCTGATCGAAGCCTATGAGAACCGAGAATACCCAATTGAAGAACTCGACCCGATCGAGACGCTAAAGGTATTCATGGACATAAAGCAAAGACGTCAGAGTGATCTGGCAGAACTGGTCGGCGGAAAGTCCCGTGCATCCGAGATCATGAACCGCAAACGCCCGCTGACCTTGGCTATGATCCAGAAGATCCACACCAGCTGGAAAATCCCGGCCGCAGCATTGATCAAGCCGTATCACCTGGAAACAAAAGAGGGAAACGCCTGATCATCCTTGATCCCCCCCGGCATGGTTCCTCCCAGGCCGGATCTGTATACGGGGGGGCTGAGCGCGCCATTTCGCCAGCGACTGGATTCCTCACCGGGGAATCCACCCGGAAGCCACCGCAGCGGCCTTGCTGGAAATTCTGACTCAATATCAAAGCCTTACGCAAGCACCCAACTGGCTCAGGTGGAGTCCACCGGGAAGCCAGGGAATCCACCTTACGGAATCCACCGGCCACCGCCGCCGCGTCAGGAAGTCACCTGCGCTCGGGCGAACCGGAACGTGTTGATTCCAGGCGCAAAAATGGTTTGACATTTCTAGCCCCCTTGACGTACCCATTGATCATCGAAGAATAGCGCCCGGAAGAAACCCTTCCGGGCGTTTTCTTTTTCCCCACATCGCGGACCCCGCTCCCGCTGCTGAACATGCTCGCGGCGCGCGTGCACGTTTTCGCCCTGCTCCACATTTGAGACCCGCCTCATGGACCTTGTCTTCGCGCCAAGCGAGATCGAGACGTGGCCAATCGACCGGCTGCGCCCCTATACCCGCAATGCCAGGATGCACGGCGACGACCAGGTCGCGAAGATCGCCGCCAGCATGGCCAAGTTCGGCTGGACCGTGCCCTGCATGGTGGCCGACGATGGCGAGCTGATCGCGGGGCATGGCCGGGTGCTGGCGGCCACCATGCTGGGGCTGACGGACGTGCCGGTGATCCGGCTCAGCCATCTCGACGAGGCCGAACGCCGGGCCTACCGGATCGCCGATAACAAACTCACGGAACTGGGCGACTGGGACGAGGCGATCTTGCGCGACGAGATCGCGGGGCTCTTGGCCGAGGATTTCGACCTGTCGCTCTTGGGCATCAGCGAGGATGATCTGGACGCGCTGCTGCAGGACTCCGAGGCGCTGGGCGGGGATGGCCCGGTCGAGGGCGAGGACGATGTTCCCGAACCACCGGTCACGCCGGTCTCGGTACCGGGCGATCTGTGGCAGTTGGGATCGCACCGTCTGATTTGCGGCGACAGCACCTCCGCCGATGTGGTCGGGCGGCTGCTGGGTGATGTGCGACCACTCCTCATGGTGACCGACCCGCCCTATGGCGTGGACTATGACCCATCCTGGCGCAACCAGGCGGGCGCGGCCAGGACCAAGCGCACTGGCAAGGTGCTGAACGACGACCGCGCCGACTGGCGCGAGGCTTGGGCGCTGTTTCCGGGCGATGTGGTCTATGTCTGGCATGGCGCGCTCCATGCCGCCACCGTGGCCGACAGCCTGTTGGCGGCGGGTTTCGCCATCCGGTCGCAGATCATCTGGGCCAAGGACCGGCTGGTGCTGAGCCGTGGCGACTATCACTGGCAGCATGAACCCTGCTGGTATGCGGTGCGCGCCAAGGGCAAGGGCCACTGGGCGGGCGATCGCAAGCAGACGACGCTGTGGCAGATCGCGAACAAGGATCAGGACACAGACACGGTGCACGGCACCCAGAAACCCGTCGAATGCATGCGCCGGCCAATCCTGAACAACTCGGTCCCCGGTCAGGCGGTCTATGAGCCCTTCATGGGTTCCGGCACCACGCTGATCGCGGCGGAAACCACGGGGCGCGTTTGCTACGGGGTGGAACTGAACCCGGCCTATGTCGATGTCGCCATCGAGCGCTGGCAGTCCTTCACCGGCGAGGAGGCAGTGCTGGTGGAAACCGGCGAGAGTTTTGCCGCCCTCAAGGCCAAACGGCTCACCGCATGACGACGCATTTACGCCCGAGCCAGATCGAATTCTGGCCGCTGGATCGGCTCAAACCCTATGCCCGCAATGCCAAGACGCACGACGCCGATCAGGCGGCACGGATCGCGGCCAGCATGGCCGAGTTCGGCTGGACCGTGCCCTGTCTCGTCGCGTCCGATGGCGAGCTGATCGCGGGCCACGGCCGCATCTTGGCCGCCGCCCACCTCGGGCTGACCGAGGCCCCGGTGATCGTGCTGGGGCACCTGACCGAGGCACAGCGGCGGGCGTATCGGATCGCCGACAACAAGCTGACCGAGCTGGGTGACTGGGACGACGCTCTGCTGCTGGAAGAGCTACGCGGGCTGCTGGCCGAGGATTTCGACCTCGGGCTGATCGGCATCCCCGAAGATGAGCTGGACACTCTGCTGCACGATGCCGGTGACGACGACGGCACGCCCGTTGACGATGACACCGCCGACGCGATCCCCGAGGCCCCGGCCGAGCCGATCACACGTCCGGGCGACATCTGGGCGCTGGGCGATCATCGGCTGATCTGCGGCGATGCGACCGACCCCGCCGTGGCGGCGCGTCTGATGGACGGGGCGCAGGCCACATTGATTTTCACCTCCCCACCCTATGCCCAGCAGCGCGACTATGGCGCGGCCAAGGAGAAGGTCGGCGATTGGGATGCGCTGATCCAAGGCGTCTTCGCCGTGGCACCGGTCGCCGAGGCTGCGCAGCTACTGGTCAATCTCGGCCTCGTGCATCGCGACGGCGAGTGGATCCCGTATTGGGAGGGCTGGGTGGACTGGATGCACGCGCAGGGCTGGCGGCGGTTTGGGTGGTATGTCTGGGACCAGGGCCCCGGCCTGCCCGGCGACTGGAACGGGCGGCTCGCGCCCTCGCACGAGTTCATCTTCCACTTCAACCGCCAGCCGCGCAAACCCAACAAGACGGTGGAAAGCAAGCACGCGGGCGAGACCCTGGGCGGCGGCGGCCTGCGCACCACCGACGGACAGGTCAGGCCCAAGACCGGCACCGGCAACACGATCCAGAGCCATCGCATCCCCGACTCTGTGTTCCGCATCATGCGCCACAAGGGCGGGCTGGGCGCGGCCGGATCGCACCCGGCGGTGTTTCCGGTGGCGCTGGTCGAAGCGGTTCTGGAGGCTTTCACCGATCCGGGCGACCTGGTCTTCGAGCCGTTCTGCGGCTCGGGCACCCAGCTGATCGCGGCAGAGCGCACCGGTCGGCGGTGCTACGCGGTGGAGCTGGATCCTGTCTATTGCGACGTCGCTGTGCGCCGCTGGGAATTGGCCACGGGGCGGACAGCCAGTCGCCTTGTCATGGACGAGGGAGACCAGAAGCCCGCGCGCCGGTCGAGAAAGCGCGCATGAGCCAATCACGCCGCATGTCGCTGATCGAGGCGCTCACCAATGTCGCCGTGGGCTATGCACTGGCAGTGGCCATCCAGATCATTGTGTTTCCGTGGTTCGGCCTGCAGGCGAGCCTTGGCGACAACCTGGCGCTGGGCGGGGTCTTCACCGGCGTTTCGCTCCTGCGCAGCTACACGCTGCGCAGGCTGTTTGAGCGTTTGCGATAACTGCGAGGATCAGGCGGCGTCAAGCTTGTAAACGGTGCCGCGCTGATCGACCTTCTCCGCACTTACGGGCAGGCCCAGTTTCTTCTTGAGCCCGCCAGAGACCAGGCCGCGCACACTGTGCGCCAACCAGCCGGTCGCCTCGGCGATCTCAGCAATGGACGCCCCCTCGGGCCGCTGCAGCAGCGCGATGATCTGCGCCTGCTTCGTGCCGGCGCGGATGGTGATGCGCTTCGAGACTTCAGTCCCCTTTGTCACGGCGGGTTCCGCGTCCGGTTGCGGCTTTGCCTTTCGCGCGCTGGCGACGGCACTGACCGCGACCGGCTCGATCCCGATGGCATCCAACCCGACCTCGGTTGCAATCAGCGTTGTCCCATGGCCATCGCCGGTCTCACGCCAGAGCGGCTCGCCCTTGCGCAGGTCGGCGTCGACCTCCTCGAGCCAGCCGCGTGAGATCATCGCGGCCACGGCCTTCCTGGCGGCGGCCCCGTGCAGCCCGTCGGGCAGCGGCATGGCCAGATTGCCGGGGCGGGTGGCCGCGCGGCTGAGGATGATGGTCTGGGTATCGGTGAGTTTTGGCATGGGAACCTCCGGGTCGGCTCGGACAGCGCG
This sequence comes from Roseovarius sp. MBR-78, assembly GCF_040547535.1. NCBI lineage: Bacteria > Pseudomonadati > Pseudomonadota > Alphaproteobacteria > Rhodobacterales > Roseobacteraceae > Roseovarius > Roseovarius sp. MBR-78. Next base: position 57,313 of record NZ_JBEPPX010000011.1, on the reverse strand, counting down.
CAATGCGCCGCCTTCTACCGGGTGAAGCCCGCCATGATGACGGGCTGCCCCAAAGCCGGGCCGGAAGGGTCACTCAGCGTGTTCGCCCTCGCCGAAGGCGCTGTCGGTGATGCGCTTGAGGAGCCCGGCGTAGTGGTCGAGCGTGCCGACCATCGCCCAGCCGACCTCGTCGGGGGCGCAGTTGAAATGATCGTCGCTGAGCTGTGCCAAGCGGGTGAGCCTCTCGTCGATCTCGGCTTTCTTCGCGATGAAGGCGGCGAGCGCTGCTTCTTTATTCCTGCGGGCCTTCTCGGCACGCAGCTGATGGCGGGGTGTTGTGATCTGGTTCGGGCTGATCATGACGTGGCTCCTTGAGGTGAGTTGCATCGTTTCCGTGTCATCACAATCGCTCTGCCGGGCCGATTATCGTAGGCAATTCTGAGCAATATCAGGTCTTTATAATCGAGCCGTCGAGCATCATCCGATCCGATCATGATCGGTGAGCGCGGCCTGTTCGGCCTCGTGTCGCTGGGCCGCGTCGGGCGGATCGCGATGCGCGTTGACCATGGCCATGAACAGCGCGCGGCTGACGGCCGCCACCTCGCCGGCCCCGGCGCTGGTGAGCTGCACATCGTGAATGGCGATGGCCTCGCCCAGATCGGTGAGGGCAAAGAGCGTGGCGAACTCCGCCTCGGGTGGGTCACAGGTGATGGTATCGCGGTCGTGCTCGGACACGGCCACGCTGCGGCAGAACCGCAGGTCGAAACCGATCGCGCAGTTGCGCCGCACGATGTCGTCGAGGGTCTCGCCCTCGGGCAGACAATTGGGGGACAGATCGGTCATGGAGGGACCCTTTCAGCAGGAGGTCATCAGTCGGTATCGGGATTGACCTCGACCCATGCCCCGTCCTGCCAGACGTAGAGGTGGCAGAACTCGCGGGTTGGCTGTTGCAGGATGGGTGGCTCGCGGGGCGGATCGAAACAGTCGAGCACGTCTGCCCGGACCTGCCGGATTTCCTTGGCGGCAAGGATGTCTTGGGGCGTCCACGGTGCAAGCGCGAGCAGCATATGCGACGGATATCCGTCATAATGGCAGTAAATGTGGGTCCACTCATCTGGCCCGGTCTGGATGGCGATCTGCGCGCGGGTGCTCATGACCACCTCCGTCAGAGCAGGTGCAAGCTGACCAGAAACGCGCTGGCAGCGGCAAGCTGGGTGGTCGGCAGCTCGATCTTGATATGCGAGATCACGTCGGAAGCCTCGGCGGTGATGCCTTCGTCGCGCAGCGCAGCCTCGATCATGCCGGCGACCGCGTCCGGATTCTTGCTGTTCAGGGGATCGGGCACTGCGGCATGGTCGATGCGAATGGTGGTGATGGCGGTCATGTGGGTGTCCTTTCAGGAATTGGTGGCGGCGCAGCGCCCGGCTTCAAAGGCCGCCTCCAGCGCGGAGCGGATCGCCCAGACGGCGTGGTCGTGGAAATCGAGACCGTCGGCGTTCCGGGTCTCGAGGGTCTCAAGAAAGAGATGGCGCTCGGCGATGTCGCGCAGCAGGGCATCTCGAGCATCGGTTGGATCAGGGTTTTTGCGCATGGCTGTCTCCGTGCTGTCTCTGGCGGTGCGCGATGCACCCGCTTCATGATCCGAGATTCGCTCTGTCGGGAAGTGTAATCAACTGAATAAATGCCATCTTTACGTTTAATTCCAATATCTTGAAGGTCACCACAGCGCCATGGAAGGCATGTCCGAGCGCGCCTATGCCGAGCACGCCAACCTCTCGCGCGGGGCGGTGCAAAAGGCGCGCAAGAACGGTCGGCTGGTGCTCTACCCGGACGGTTCGATCAACGCGGTGGCGTCCGATGCGCGCCGCAGCGCGATGACCGACCCGGATCAGCAGATGCGATCGCGGGGTGGCGACGGGATGATCAGCGGGCCGGGCGAGACCGCGTCCTACGTCAAGGCGCGCACGCTGCTGACAGTCTATGCCGCTCAGGACAAGCAGATCGCGGTCCAGAAGAAGAAGGGCGTGCTGGTCGACCGCGCGCGCGCCGAAACGCTGGTGTTTCGCCTCGCGCGCCAGGAACGCGATACATGGGTGACCTGGCCCACCCGCGTGGCCGCGCTGATGGCCGCGCAATTGTCCGCAGAGATGGAGAAGGCCTCGGGCACACCCGTGACGATCGAGACTGCGATCCTGCAGAGGGTGCTGGAAACCCATGTCCGAGAGCAGCTCGACGCCCTCGCCGACCTTCGGGTCAGCATTGCATGAAGGAGAAGACGATCACGACCTGACCGAGGGGCTCGACCTCGGCTTTGACGGGGCCGAAGACGTCCTGCGCGCCTGGCGGCGGGGAATGCGACCGGACGCCGACCTGACCGTGTCGGAATGGGCCGATGCGCACCGCTGGCTCAGCTCGCGCGCCTCGGCGGAGCCAGGACGGTACCGCACTACACGCACGCCCTATCTGCGCAGCATTATGGATGCGCTGTCCCCGAACCACCCGGCGCAGCGGATCAGCTTCATGAAGGCGGCGCAGGTCGGGGCCACGGAAGCGGGCAACAACTGGATCGGCTTCGTGATCCATCATGCGCCGGGCCCGATGCTGGCGGTGCTGCCGACGGTCGAGATGGCCAAGCGGACCTCGCGCGGGCGGATCGACCCGCTGATCGAGGACAGCCCGGCGCTGAAGGAGCGGGTGAGCCCCGCCCGCTCGCGCGATGCCGGCAATTCGATGCTGTCGAAGGAGTTTCCGGGCGGCATCCTGGTGCTGACCGGGGCGAACAGCGCCACCGGCCTGCGCTCGATGCCCGCGCGCTATGTGTTCCTCGACGAGATCGACGCCTATCCCGCCTCGGCCGACGAGGAGGGCGATCCGGTCACGCTGGCCGAGGCCCGCACAACCACCTTCGCGCACCGGCGCAAGGTGTTCATGGTCTCGACGCCGACGATCCGGGGGCTCAGCCGGATCGAGCGCGAGTTCGAGGCCAGCGACCAGCGGCGCTATTTCGTGCCCTGCCCGCAGTGCGGCCATATGCAGTGGCTCCAGTTCGAGCGGCTGCGCTGGGCAAAGGGGAAGCCGGAAACAGCGGCGTATCACTGCGAAGGCTGCGAGCGCCCCATCGCCGAGCACCACAAGACGGAGATGCTGGCGCTGGGCGAGTGGCGGGCGACCGCTACAGCCACCGACCCGACCGCCATCGGGTTCCACCTCTCGGCGCTCTACTCGCCCATTGGCTGGAAGAGCTGGGAGCAGATCGCGCGGGACTGGCTGGCGGCCCAAGGCTCCGACGAGATGCTGCGCGCCGCGCGCAACACGCTGCTGGGCGAGACCTGGATCGAGTCGGGCGAGGCCCCGGAATGGCAGCGCCTGGCCGACCGGCGCGCGGTGTTCGCCGCGCAGATCCCGGCAGGCGGACTGTTCCTCACCGCCGGGGCGGACGTGCAGAAGGACCGGATCGAGGTCGATATCTGGGCCTGGGGGCGCGGGCTGGAGAGCTGGCTCGTCGATCACATCGTCATTCCGGGCGGGCCGGATGATCCGGCCTGCTGGGAGAGGCTGACCGCCCTTCTCGGCCAGACTTGGGTCCACGAGCATGGCGCCGTCATGACGCTGGCGAAGCTGGCCATCGACACCGGCTACGAGTCCGCCGCCGTCTATGCCTGGTCCCGCAAGCAGGGGATTGCACAGGTGGCACCGGTGAAGGGGCTCGAAGGCTTCAACCGGGCCACGCCGGTGTCCGGGCCGACCTTCGTCGATGCGACGGTGAATGGCCGCAAACTCAAGCGCGGGGCCCGGCTCTGGACCGTGGCCACGGCCACATTCAAGGCTGAGACCTATCGGTTCCTGCGCATTGAGCGACCCTCTGATGAAGATCGCGCGCTGGGCGCATCTAATCCAGCAGGCACGATCCACCTGCCCGACTGGGCGGACAGCGAATGGCTGAAACAGCTGGTGGCCGAGCAGCTGGTCACGATCCGTGACAAACGCGGCTATGCCCGTCAGGAATGGCAGAAGCTGCGCGAGCGCAACGAGGCGCTGGACGTCCGCATCTATGCCCGCGCCGCAGCATGGATCCTCGGCGCGGATCGCTTTGATGAACGCATGTGGCGGCAGCTGGAGAAGCAGGCCGGCGTAGAAACCGCCACAGCAGCTGCAAAGCCTGAAAACGACAAACCCTCCGAGCCTCAAGCCGGGCGCATTACCGCCCCCCGGCGGCGTGGCTGGAAGATCAGCACGCCCCGATACATGGAGTGATCAGAACCCCGAGAAGACCATGTCGAGGGCGCCCCGTATCTCGTAGTCGAACCGCGAGAGGTCCGCGACGGGCAGTGCGTTGAGCAGGGCCGAGGGGATCGCGGCCATCTCGGCCGTGTGCAGCACATGCGTGGCACCCTCGATCTCGAAGACCGGCTCGAGCCGCCCGATGGCCCTCAGTCCCGAGGCGGCGGGCACCAGCGGCGCGACCACGCGGGTGCCGGTCTCGATCAGATCGGTCTGGAGGTCGAGCACCAGCCGGCCGCCAGGCACACGATAGACATGGAACTGCGCCATCAGTCGAGCTTCAGGACCTGGAGATCGGCCAGTGGGGTGCCGTTGGCCTCGATCCAGGCGCGGCGCTCGGCGATCGCCTCGGCATTCTCGCGCGCCCAGACCTCGGCCTTCGCCGTACGCACGGCCTCTGCGAGCGCGGCATCGCTGATCGCGGAGACATTCAGGCCCAACTCGCGCGCGGCGGCGAGGGTGGAGGCGGTCAGCGAGACATTCGTGCGCTGTTTCTCGGTGCTGTTCTGCGGCATCGGACCCTCCATCAACACAATTGGAATACACACGCTTCGTGTGTGCATCAAGAGACACCTATGACCCTCGATGACCTGAAATCCCGCCACAGCGCCCTGCTGGCCGCGCGCTACAGCGGCACGCGGTCGGTCAGCTATGACGGCAAGAGCATCAACTATGGCTCGGACGCGGAACTGGCCGCCGCCATCGCCGATATCGAGCGCCGGATCGCGGCGCTGGAACGTACCAGTCGCAGAGTGCTGCGCCCCCATGCCGTGAAGGATCTGTGATGAACTGGCGACAGCGGCTCGGGGCCTTCATCGGCGGGTTCGATGCCGGTCAGCACCATCGTCGTCTGCGCGGCTTCCGCGCGACACGAGCCCATGTCAACGCGCTGATCGCCGCCGCCGGACCCGACATCACCGCCCGCGCCCGCTGGCTGGTGCGCAACAACGGCTATGCCGTGAATGCGGTCGAAAGCTGGGCGGCGAATACCGTCGGCGACGGCATCAAGCCAATATCAAAAATCGGCGATGCCGCGCGCAAGGAAGAGCTGCAGCGGCTCTGGCTCGCCTGGACCGACGAGGCCGATGCCGAGGGGCTGACAGATTTCTACGGGTTGCAGCGCCGCGCCGCGCGCGAAGTGTTCATGGCCGGAGAGGTGTTCTTCCGGATCCGGATGCGGCGCGCAGGCGATGGGCTGACGGTGCCGCTGCAGTTGCAGATGCTGCCCGCCGAAATGCTGCCCCTGGAGAGAAGCGGCACCGCCGCCAACGGCAATGCCATCCGGCAGGGCATCGAATTCGACCGGATCGGGCGGCGCGTCGCCTATCACTTCCTGCGCCGCCACCCGGGCGACAGCACCGATCCGGGGCTGACGGGCGAGGTGGTGCGCGTGCCCGCCAGCGAGGTCATCCATGTGATCGACCCGGTCGAGGGCGGGCAGTTGCGCGGCGTCTCGAAACTGGCCCCCGCCATCGTGAAGCTCTTCCTGCTCGATCAGTATGACGACGCCGAACTGGACCGGAAGAAGGTCGCGGCGATGTATGCGATGTTCGTGACCTCACCGGCACCGGAGAACCCGCTCACCGCCCCAGAGGATGAGGATGTGCCAGCTGGCGTGGAAATCAGCCCCGGTCAGATCGTGCGGCTGGATCCGGGCGAGGACGTGACCGTCGGCCAGCCCGCCGACAGCGGGGCGACCTACGAGCCGTTCCAGTACCGCACCTTGCTGCAAATCTCGGCAGCCCTCGGCATCCCCTATCCTTACCTCGCCAATGACATGGTGAAGGGCAACTTCTCGAACTCGCGCCTCGCCCTGATCGAGTTCCGCCGCCGTGTCTCGGCCTGGCAGCATTCGGTGATGGTCTGGCAGCTCTGCCGACCGGTCTGGGCGCGCTGGATGGATACGGCGGTATTGTCCGGCGCGCTGACCCTGCCAGGCTACGAGGCCAACCGCGCGCGGCTGCTGACCGCCGACTGGCTGCCCACGAAGTGGGACTGGGTCGACCCATTAAAGGACGCCAATGCCGAGATCGCCCAGATCGAGGCCGGCCTGAAATCCCGCACGCAAGCCATCGCCGAGCGCGGCTACGACGCCGAGCAGGTCGACCGCGAGATCGCGCTTGAGCGTGCCCGCGAGCGCGCGCTGGGCCTCGACTTCCGCCGACCAGGCTCGCCCGCGCAGGGTGTGCAGGCGGTGCCGTCCGGACAGGATGATGCTGAACCCGAGGACACGGACGCGGAAAACAGACCCTCAACACAGGAGGAAGGCTAGCCGCCCTCAGCCTCCGAGCAGACGCACCCCGGGCAGGCGCGCCGCCTTGCGGTCGAATGTGACCAATTCGGAGGCCCCGGCACGCCGGGCGGCAGCGGCGATCATCAGATCGGCGAAGCCAAAGCCGTCGTTTCGATAGCGATCGACAGCTAGGCCGACATCATCAGCCGCCTCGATCACCAACTCGGTCGAAGACAGCAGCCCGTCCAGCGCCCCGGCAATCTCGGAGCGCCCGTAACCATAGGCGCGCTCGAGCACCCAGACGAGTTCGACCAGAACCTCGCGGCCGACAAATCCGGGATCGGCATCGGTCAGCCGATCCATGATATCACCCGCAACCTGCGCTTGCCCGGGGTCGTCCTGCACGAGAAACCGCACCAGCACATTGGTGTCGAGCGCGATCATGCGCCGGAGGTTCCGCTCTCTGCGGCACCTGCGCCAATCGCCTCTTCCATCGCGTCGAGCGACACCGGCCTCTGGCCCGGACGGGCGAGAGCGCCGCGCAATTCCTTGACCGAGCGCGCCTTCAGGAGGCGCACCTCGCCGTCGAGGATGACGTAGCGCACCCGGTCGCCGCTCGCGAGGCCAAGGGCCGCCCGGACATCGCGGGGCAAGGTCGTCTGGCCTTTGACCGTAACTGTCGATTCCTGCATCGGCACATTCCTTACATATTCCGCCTTCTCCTTACCATGTGGAGATCGGAAATGCAAAATCAAGCGAAGGACCAGCCCTGATGCTCCACGCCCGCATTGCCGCGCGCGCCTTCAACACGCCGCTGCTGGTCGAGCCGTCCAAGGCGATGGCGTTTCTGTCCGGTCTCGGCCCCCGCATCCTCGGACGGCAGATCGAACTGGCGGACCATGATGTGCATGACGCACCCGGCACTGCCGCCCTGCCTGCCCGCGCCGGTATCCTCGCAGGCGGTCTTGCCGAGAGCCTGCGTCAGCAGGGCGACGCGCCCTACACGCTGGTGGACGGTATCGCCGTGATCGAAATCTCCGGCGTGCTCATCCATCGCGGCGGCTGGATCGGGGAGTCCTCGGGCCAGACCAGCTATGAGGGGATCGCCGCGCAGATCGAGGCCGCAGCAAGCGACCCCTTGGTGCGTGGCGTGGCGCTGGAGATCGACAGTTTCGGCGGTGAAGTCGCGGGCGTGTTCGATCTGGCCGACCGCATCCGCGCGCTGCGCCAAAACAAGCCGGTCTGGGCCTTCGTGGCCGAACATGCCTTCTCGGCCGGGTATGCGCTGGCATCTCAGGCGGACCGCATCATCCTGCCGCGCACCGGCGCGCTGGGCAGCATCGGGGTCGTGGTGCTGCATGCCGACATGAGCGGCCAACTCGATCAGGACGGCGTGCGCGTGACCCTCATCCATTCCGGCCGCCACAAGGTCGATGGCAATCCCTATCAGCCCCTGCCCGATCCCGTGCGCGACGACATCCAGCTCGAAATCGACGTGCTGCGGTTTCTCTTCGCGGAAACCGTCGCGGCCGGCCGCGCCGGGCGGCTGAGCCAGGAGGCAGCGCTCGCGACCGAGGCGGCCACCTTCCGCGGGGCGGATGCCGTCGCCGCAGGCCTTGCTGACGAGGTCTCCGATCTGGCGCGTGGGTTCTCGGCATTCCGGCAGATGCTGATCCGCACCCCGATCCTATCCCCCGCGCGCACCCGGCGCGCATCCCTTTCCCACCCCAGACAGGAGGCAATGATGGCCACCAAGAACGACACCGAGGACAGCCCACAGGACGTGGGAGTGAACGTAACGGACATCGAGGACGGCGACACGGATGCCCCCGATGACCCACCTGCCGTTGCCGAGCCATCCCCCTCTGAAACTCAACCGCCCGCTGCCGCAGCAACTGCCGCCGCGCCGACCACCCCGCAGGCGGACAATCTGGCCGAGCTTTCGGCGCAACTGCGCCGCGAGGCAGCGGAGATCGCCGAGATCGCGGCGCAGGCGGGCCGCCTCGGTATCGCCATCGACGCGGCGAAAGCGCTGCGCGAGGGCACCACGCCCGAGGCCCTGCGCCGTCTCGTGCTGGAACGCGCCAGCGCCGCGTCGGACGCGCGCGACATCGTCGCCGCCCCGCCCTCGCCGGTCCTGCCGCAGGCGGCGGAAAGCCCGATCGTGGCAGCGGCGAAACGCGCGGCTGCGGTCGGCACGAAAGCCTGATCACCCGGTCAAAGCCACTGACACCCTCGCGACACTCGCCTGCTCACCTGATCCTCCGTCGCACCGCTTCGGCGGGAGATGTCTTTTGCCCCCTTCGCATGGAGCGCCATCATGACTGTCCTGACCCAACCGCCCGGCATGGGCGACGTCCTCAAATACGAGGTCAACCCGAATTACACCCGCGAGACCGTGACCCTGCTGACGGGCATGCCCTATCCGGTCGGCTCCGTGCTGGGGCGCGTCACCGCCAGCGGCAAGTACACGCTCTCCCCCGACACCGGCACTGATGGATCAGAGACGGCCGCCGCCGTGCTGCTCTACGCCGTCGACGCAACCCTCGCCGATGCCGTGGGCGTGGTGCTCGTGCGCGGCCCTGCCATCGTCTCGCGCGCGGCGCTGGCCTACGACGGCACCGTGGATGACACAGGCAAGATCACCACCAAGATCGGCCAGATCGCCGCCCTCGGGATCATCCCGCGCGACACCGCCTGATCCGGCCGCGCGCGCACCAAAGTCCTTTTTCCCGCCCCCCCCCTTTCCCCGGAGATCCCCATGACCCTCACCCGCAACCCGTTCGACGCGGGCGGCTATTCGCTCGCCGAGATGACGCAGGCCATCAACATCCTGCCCAACCTCTACACCCGGCTCGGCCAGATCGGGCTCTTTCGATTCGAGGGCGTGACGCAACGCTCCATCGTCATCGAGCAGCGCGAAGGTGTACTCAGCCTGCTGCCCTCGGTGCCGCTCGGTGCCGCCGCCACCGTCGGCAACCGCGAGCAGCGGTCGATGCGCAGCTTCGCGCTGCCATGGATCCCGCATGACGACGTGATCCTGCCCGCCGATATTCAGGGCATGCCGAGCTTGGGCGTCTCGGACGCCGCCGATCCGCTGGTCGAGGTGATGAACCGCAAGCTGACGCTGATGCGCCGCAAGCATGCCCAGACCCGCGAATACATGGAGATGAACGCCCTGCGCGGCATCGTGAAGGACGGCGCGGGCACCACGCTCTACAACTACTTCACCGAATTCGGGCTCGCGCAGATCTCGGTCGACTTCGTTTTCGGCACGGCAGGCACCAACATTCAGGGCAAGGTGCGCACCACGCTCCGCGCGATCGAGGACAACCTCAAGGGCGAGACCATGACCACCGCCCATGCGCTGGTCAGCTCCGAGTTCTTCGACAAGCTGATCAGCCACCCGAAGACCGAGGATGCCTACAAGTTCTTCTCGGCCACGGGCGGCCAGCCGCTGCGCGAGGACATGCGCCGCGCCTTTCCCTTCGCGGGCATCCTCTTCGAGGAATACAACGGCTCGGTCACCCTCTCGAACGGCACCTCGGAGCGGCTGATCCCCACCGGCGAGGGCATCGCCTTCCCGCTGGGCACCTTCGACACCTTCACCACCTATGGCGGCCCCGCCAACCTGCTGGAGACCGCCAATACCATCGGCCTGCCGCTCTATGCCCGGCAGATGATGGATGCCAAGGGCCGCTGGATCGATCTGATGACCGAGGCCTCGATCCTGCCGGTCAACAAGCGCCCGCGCCTCGCGATCCGGCTGCACAGCTCGAACTGACGGCTGACACGTGTCCATCTTTGCCGCCGCCATCGAGACGCTCTTCGCCGATCCCGATATCGCGCGCGATGCCACCTGGATCGCAGACGGCGGCAACCCGGTTCTCGTCCGCGTGGTCACCCGCCGCGCGGACGAGGTCACGGGCTTTGGCAAGGCGCGCATGTGGTCCGAGACCACACGCGTTGATCTGCGTGTCGCCGAAGTGGCGAACCCGCGCCCCGGTGACCGGATCGAGATCGATGGCGACGCATTCCTCATTCAAGGCGAGCCTCTGCGGGACCGCGAGCGGCTGGTCTGGACCGTCGATCTGAGGCCAGGATGAAGCTCAAACTCGACGTAACGCCCGACCTCGCTGCAATGATGGCGGCCGAAATCAGGGCTGGCGAGAAGGCTGTCACCGCCGCCACGCGCGAGGCCGGGACCAGTCTCAAGACCGCCTGGCGCGGGCAGATCACCGGCGCGGGGCTGGGCACCCGGCTCGCGCGCACGATCCGGTCCGAGCAATATCCCAAAGGCAAAGCCAGCCTGAACGCCGCAGCCCTGGTCTGGTCAAAAGCGCCCAAGATCATCAATGCGCATGATACCGGCCCGCTGATCCGGTCGCGCAACGGGTTCTGGCTGGCGATCCCGACCGAGGCCGCCGGGAAATCCGCGCGGGGTGGTCGGATCACGCCCGGCGAATGGGAACGGCGACGCGGTCTTCGCCTGCGCTTCGTCTATCGCCGCACGGGCCCGAGCCTGCTGGTGGCGGAGGGACGGCTGAACACGAAGGGTCAGGCGGTCGTGTCGCGCTCGAAGACCGGGCGCGGAAGGGTCACTGCGCCGATCTTCCTGCTGGTGCCGCAGGTCAAGCTGCCGAAGCGGCTCGACCTCGCGCGGGATGCGGAGCGGGCGCATGACGCGGTGCCGGGTTTGATCTTAGCGAACTGGGTGGGCGGAAGGCTGTAGCCGGTCGCCCACCCTCAATACCCAGCTTCACGCTGATGACGAACGGCCAGGACCACCGCTGTTTCGCCGTCAAACCGATAGAGCGACACATACCCGCTGTCACCGAACGCGATGAACCACTCACGGAATTCCGGGGCCATCGCCTCGACGGGGCGACCGACCCCCGGCTGGTCGCGCAGGATGTTCATACCCTCGCGAATGGATTTGGCCGCGCGGCGCGCTGCATCGGGGTTTTTATCGGCAAGGAATCTGTAGAGCCGCTCAACGTCCCGCAGAGCTGCGGGAGACCAGATCAGTCGTGGCATTCAGGAGCGTCCGCATCTTCGCCCGCTTCCAGCCTGACAAGCCAGGCATCGGCTTCGTCATGCGTGACGTGCTTGCCGGTGGCCTGAAATTCTTCCCATGCCTGAAGCCCGGCTTGGCGAAACGATTCGCGCTTTTCTTCGCGATCGACGAATTGCGCCACGGCCTCGCGGAGCATCCAGTGAGTGGAGCGGTCTCTGGCCTCCGCCAGCCGCTTGAGGCGGTCGCGGGTGTCCTGATCAAGTTTTACGGCAATTGGGCGGACGGCGTTCATGGGGATGACTCCACGCGGGTATTCACAGGTATTACCTCTAGCACATCAACACCTCTCGTAGAAGTCACAATTCAGCAAGAGCATCCATAATGCCCAGCCCCCGCGAAACCATCCTCACCGCGCTGCACGCGCGGCTTTCGGCGCTGCCCGCCACCGCCCTGCGCGGAGAGGTGCTGCCCGAGCGTGTCCCGGCCGAAGGCCTGCTGATCCTGCGCGACGGCGAGCCGGGGGAGCCCGAGGTGACTTTGTCGCCCTTGCGCTACCACTACCAGCACCGCGCCGAAATCGAGGCGGTGGTCCAAGGCGCGGCGCGTGACGCTGCGTTCGATACCCTGACCACCAGCATCGGTGCGGCAATTGCTGGCGACCGCACGTTGGGCGGCCTCTGCGATTGGATCGAGGCCGAAGCGCCCCGGCCAGTCGATCTGCCGGTCGAGGGCGCGGCGAGCCTGAAGGCGGCCGTCGTGCCGGTGGTACTGCACTATTCGACGGCCGACCCGCTGGCCTGACCCCGACAATCCAAGGAGAACACGATGGGACGAGCCCAGGGGGCGCGGGCGCAGATGGCGCTTGCGTTCGAGACGACCTATGGAACGCCGCCCGTGGGCGGTTTCACCAAGATGCCCTTCGCCAGCACCTCGCTGGGGGCGGAGCAACCACTGCTCAATTCGGAATTGCTGGGTTACGGCCGGGATCCGCTAGCGCCGATCAAGGACGCAGTGACGGCCGATGGCGATGTGGTCGTGCCGCTCGATGCGGAAGCTTTCGGGTTCTGGCTGAAGGCAGCCTTTGGTGACCCAACCACGACCGGCACCGGCCCTTGGACGCATGAGTTCCAGTCGGGGTCCTGGACGCTGCCCAGCATGTCCATCGAGACCGGCATGCCCGAGGTGCCGCGCTACGCGATGTATTCCGGCTGCGTGCTCGACCAGATTAACTGGCAAATGCAGCGCTCGGGGCTGCTGACCGCAACGGCCCGGCTGGTGGCGCAGGGCGAGACAGTAGGCACGACGACCAGCGCCGGGACACCGGCTGCGCTCGAGTTGAAGCGCTTCGGCCATTTCAACGGGGCGATCACGCGGAATGGCTCCGCCCTCGGCAATGTGGTTTCAGCCGACATCACCTACGCCAACAACCTCGACCGGATCGAAACCATTCGCTCGGACGGCCGCATCGACGGCGCAGACCCCTCCATCGCCGCGCTGACCGGTTCCATCGAGGTGCGCTTCGCCGACCAAACGCTGGTGACGCAGGCGATCAATGGCGATCCCTGCGAGATCACCTTCGCCTACGTCCTGCCCTCGGGCGAGAGCTTGCGCCTAACCGTGCACGCCGTCTACCTGCCGCGCCCGCGGATCGAGATTTCCGGGCCGCAGGGGGTGCAGGCGACATTCGACTGGCAGGCTGCCCGCGACAGCGTCGTCGGCCGGATGTGCACAGCCACCCTCGTGAACGACGTGGAGACCTACTGAGATGCTGACGCTCGACCTGACCAACGCCCCGCGCTGGCATGACCTCTCGCCCGGCGTTCGGGTGCAGCTGCGCCCGCTGACCACCGCGCTGATGGTGGCGACCCGGAGCGATCCAGCTGTCGAGGCGGTTTCCGAGGAGGCTTCCGACGAGGAACGCGCGGTCGCCTTCGCGAAAGCACTGGCGCGACGCGCCGTGCTCGCCTGGGAGGGCATCGGCGACGCCGACGGCAAGCCGATCGATCCGGGCCCCGAGGCCATCGACGCGCTGCTCGACGTCTGGCCGATCTTCGAGGCTTTCCAGCTGACCTACGTCTCGAAGGGCCTGCTGCTGGAACAGGAAAAAAACGCCTCCGCGCTCTCGCCGAATGGTTCTTCGGCGGGGGCGAGCGATATTGCGAAGCCTGCGCGCAAGCCTGCCCGGACTGCCCGGCGCGGCTGAACCGTCCGGAAACTCCGGAGGGTTGGCAGGTCTGGGATCTCGTCGGCCGTCTCGGCGGTCAGCTTCGTGTACTCCCCGGCGCGGTGATCGGCTGGGACATGTCGGCCGCGCTGGCCCTCGGTGACGCCCTCGGCGTCCCGCCGCTCGCCATGGCCGAACTGCTGCCGGTCATCGAGGCGGTGATGGTGCGAAGATTGAACGAGGAGATGGTGGCGAATGGCGGCCCGGGTCTCAGTCCTTGATCTTCTCGATCAGGGTGACGCCGGGCAGCCCCTCGAAATGCCTGTCGCAGGTCAGAAGCGTCGCGCCCTGTGCGCGGGCGGTTGCGAAGATGATCGCGTCGGCGGTGGCGAGCTTGTGCTCGCGGCAGGCTTCCGCCGCCACCAGCGCGATCTCGGTGTCGAGTGGGACCACATGGCAGACCTGCGTGAAGGCGATCACCTGATCGGCCTTGTCTTCGCCCACCTCGCGGGTGAGCCATTTCGCCAGTTCCAGCTGGACCATGGTCGGAACCAGCCATTCGGCCTGATCGGGCAGATGCCCGGCCAGCGTGTCGCCGGTCGGCGAGCCGATCAGCCATTCGATCCAGGCCGAGGTGTCGACCAGCACCATCAGAAGCGGTCCGAGCGGTCGCGATAATCGGTGGCGGACGCACCGCGCGCGAGGCCCTTCAGGCTCTCCCGCTTCGGGACCGGCACCAGAAGCACGCCGGTGCCCTTGGGGATGAAGGCGAAGGTCAGCCCCGCCTCCCAATGTAGCGCGGCGCGGATCGCCTTCGGGATCGAGATCTGAAACTTCGAGGAGAGGGTCGCGGTCTCCGGCATGGTCATACTCACTGTTGATCGATGCCAAAAACGTAAGACGCCCACGCGACAAATGCAAGGATCCTGAGCGATGGCCGAAAAACGTGTCTCGGTCCGCCTCGCTGCGGTCGGCGGACGGCAGGTGCGCGCCGAACTGGAAGGCGTGGGCGAAGCCGGGTCGCGCGGCTTCGGACGCCTGAGCCGGGAGATGGAGGCGGCGAACGCCCGGTTGGCCGCCTTCTCGCGCCGGGTGAAGATCGCGGCGGCGGCAGCCGTGGCAGCCGCTGCCGCCGCTGGTGTGGCGATGATCCGCTCCGGGCTCCAGACGGTCGATGCTCAGGCCAAGCTCGCGACCTCCCTCGACACCACCGTCGCCAGCATCCAGGTGCTCGAACGCGCGGGCGATCTGGCGGGCGTGTCGATGGGTCAGGTCGAGCAGGCCACGGTCCAGCTGACCCGACGGCTCAGCCAGGCTGCTTCCGGCACGGGCCCCGCGGTGGAGGCGCTGCGCCGCCTGCGGCTCACGGCCGAGGATCTGCAGCGCCTGCCGCTCGATGCGCGCATCGCCGCGATCCAGCAGGCGCTGGGGCAATATGTGCCGGAGGCCGAGCGCGCGGCCGTGGCCTCCCAGCTCTTCGGCGATCGGGCGGCGCTCGTGTTCACGCGGATCGACACGGCGACGCTGCGCCAGGCGACCGAGGATGTGCTTGCCTTCGGAGTGGTGGTCTCGGACCAGGACGCGGCCCAGATCGAACGGACGAACGATGCGATCTCCCGGCTCGGGCTGATCTGGCGCGGGCTGTCGAACCAGCTTGCGGTCGCAGCGGCGCCTGCGCTGGAAGCCGTCGCGAATGCCATCGCCGCCGTGGCCAGCCGCACCGGGCCGCTCGGCATCGCCATTCGCGGCCTCTTCGACAACATCGGGCGGCTGATCTCCATTGCTGCCACCTTCGCCGCCTTCCTGGCCGGGCGCTGGGTGGCGGGTATGGCCGCCGCGGCGCTCTCCGTGCGCGGCCTCGCCACGGCGCTCGTCGTCCTGCGTGGCGCGCTGATCCGCACCGGCATTGGGGCGCTGATCGTCGGCGCGGGCGAGCTTGTGTTTCAGTTCACCCGCCTGGTGTCGGGCGCGGGCGGGTTTGGCGAGGCGATGTCGCTGCTGAAAGACCTTGCGGTCGAGGTCTGGGAACGCATCAAGCTGGGGGCGGCTGCGGCGGGTGCCGCGGCCACGGCGACGTTCTTCGACCTGAAGGCGGACGCCGCGTCGGCCATGCAGAGCGCCATCGAGAGTGTGGTGGCTTTTGGCAACACCGCCGCGAACACCTTTGAGGGGGCGTTCGATGCGATCAAGGCGATCTGGGGTCTGCTGCCCGCCGCCATCGGTGATCTGGCGTTCCAGGCGGCGAACAGCCTGGTCGACGGTGTCGAGGCGATGCTGAACGGCGTGGTCTCGCGCATCAATGGCTTCATCGGCGGGATCAACGCCGGCCTCGAAGCGCTCGGCTCGGAGCGGCGCATCTCGCTGGTGCCCGACCTCGATCTTGGGCAGATCGAGAACCGCTTCGAGGGCGCGGCCAGCACGGCCACGACTGCTGCGCAGGCGGCCTTCGAGCGGGCCTTCGAGGACAATCCGCTCTCCGCGCCCGACCTTGGTCTGACCGAGGCGGCGAACCGGGCGCTCGAGTCCGCCAACCGCTCTCGCGGGGCGGCGCGCGACCTGGCCGAGAGTGTGCGCGCGCCGCTGGAAAGCTGGCAGGCGCTGCGCGATGCGGTGCGCGGGAGCGACCAGGATGGCGCGGACGCGCTGACCGAGGCCACCGGCGCTGCCGAGCGGCTGGAGACCGCCCTTGACGATGCCGGGCGCGCCGCCACGGGTGCCGGTGCGGCCGCCAAGCCCGCGACCGAGGCCGCCGTCACCGGCTGGCAGGCGGTCACGGCGGCGCTGTCGGACTACGCCAGCCGCGCACGCGAGATCGGCGGCGATATCGGCCAGAGCCTTGTCGGCGCCTTCCAATCGGCCGAGAGCGCCGTCGGCGAGTTCGTGAAGACCGGCAAGCTGAACTTCCGCGATCTCGTCACCTCGCTGCTCGCCGATCTCGCCCAGCTCGCGGCGCGGCGGTTCATCCTCGGGCCGATCGCCAATGCGCTCTCCGGCGCGCTTGGAGGCGCGGGTGGCGCGGGCGGGATACTGGCGAACATCCTGCACGCGGGCGGCATGGTTGGCTCCGCTGGCCCCTCGCGGATGGTCCCGGCCATGGCGTTTGCGGCTGCGCCTCGGATGCATGGCGGCGGTGTCGCCGGGCTTCGCCATGACGAGGTGCCCGCGATCCTGCAGCGCGGCGAGCGGGTGCTGTCGCGCCGCGAGGCGCAGAGCTACGGCGCAGGCGGCGGGATCAATGTCACCATCATGGCGCGCGACGCCGAGAGCTTCCGCCAGTCCCGCACGCAGGTCGCTGCGGATATTGCCCGCGCCGTGTCGCTCGGGCGGAGGGGCATGTGATGTTCCACGAGGTTCAGTTCCCCGACAATATCAGTCGGGGCGCGCGCGGCGGGCCGGAGCGGCGGACGCAGATCGTCGAACTGGCCTCGGGCGACGAGGAGCGCAACGCCAGCTGGGCGAACTCGCGGCGGCGCTACGACGTCGCCTACGGCATCCGCCGCGCCGACGATCTGGCGGCGGTGGTCGCCTTCTTCGAGGCGCGCAACGGTCGCCTGCACGGCTTTCGCTTCAAGGACTGGGGCGACCACAAGTCCAGCCCGCCCTCGGGCACGCCATCGCCGACCGACCAGGCGATCGGCACCGGCGATGGCGCGACGGCTGCGTTCCCGTTGGTGAAGCACTACGCCTCCGGCGCGCAATCCTGGTCGCGGAACATCACGAAGCCCGTCGCGGGCAGCGTGCGCATTGCGTTCGGCGGGGTGGAGCAGCCGTCGGGCTGGACGGTCGACACCACAACTGGGGTCGTCACCTTCGACAGCGCCCCGGCGGCGGGCGTCGCGATCACCGCAGGCTTCGAGTTCGACGTGCCCGTCCGCTTCGACACCGATGCGCTCGACGTGACGCTCGACCTCGAGCGGCTCGGCTCGATCACCTCCATCCCGCTTCTGGAGATCCGGCGATGAACAATGAGCCCGGCTTTGTCGCCACGGTCCTGCGCGAGCTCGCGGCCTCGACGGCGGTGATCCTCGCCGCCTGGGGCGCGCTCGGCGGTGCCACGAACGCACTGACCACCAAGATGCGGCTGCGCGATGCGCTGCGGCACATCCTGCTCGGCGGGCTGATCGCGGCCGGAATGGGCAGCCTGTCGATGGCGGTCATCACCAGCTGGATGGGTCTGCCGCCCGAGGCGATCCCTGCGGGAGGGGCGGCAGGCTCGGCCGCCTATCTCGTCGGGGTCTTCGGCCCGGCCTTCATCGAGATGCTCCTCGCCCGGCTGCACCGCGCCAAGCAGGGCGACGGCGATGAATGAGCTTCTCCGCCTCGCGCGCGCCCTCCGCTGCGACCCGGCTGATCCCTGGCAGGCCTTTCGCCACCGCCTGGCGGTAGGCCTCGCCGTCGCGACGCTGATCCTGATCCTCTCGTTCATCGGATAATCCCATGCACATGACAGACCGGGGGCTTCTGGCCCTGATCCGGCACGAGGGACTCGTGCCCGGACCCTATCTCGATGCAAAGGCCGTCTGGACCTTCGGCATCGGCCACACCGCCGCAGCCGGACCGCCCGATCCGGCCACCATGCCGCGCGGCATGCCCGCCGATCTCGACGCGCGCGTCCGCGAGGCGTTCCGGGTCTTCCGCGCCGATCTCGCGCGCTATGAGACGGAGGTGCTGCGCGCCGTGAAGGTACCGCTCAAGCCGCACGAGTTCGATGCGCTGGTCTCCTTCCACTACAACACCGGCGGCATCGCGAAGGCTGCGCTGACCCGACACCTCAACGACGGCAATCGCGTTGCAGCCGCCGACGCGTTTCTGAACTGGCGGCGACCGGCATCGATCATTCCGCGCCGGGAGGCCGAGCAGGACCTGTTCTGCCATGGCCGCTATCCCGCCGGGACCATCCCGGTCTGGTCCGTGGATCGCACCGGCCGCGTCGACTTCTCCCGGCCCATCCGTCGCCTCACCGAAGGCGAGGCGCTGGCCCTGCTACGGCGACCTCCGACACCGCGACCGCCGGTCGTCAATCCTGAACCCGATACGCCGACCGGCTGGCTCGCCCGGCTGGCCGCCTTCTTCTCCACCCTGATCCGGAGGGCCTGATCCCATGCGCTACATTCGACCCAATTCCCTCACCTGGTGGGCCGGGCTCCTCGCCATGCTCACCGGCATCGCCTCGCTTGCGCTGCCCTCGACCGGGCCGCTGGGCGAGCTGTTCCGCCTCGTCGCTCTGCTTGCCGGCTCGGGCGATGCTTCGCCGGCAGGGCTCATGTTCCTCGGGCTCGGCCTGATCGGTCTGCGCGACCGGATCGAGCGGGGGTTCCGCGGCGATGCTTGAGTTCCTCGCCGGTCTGATCGTGGGCGGCTGCCTCGGCGTCTTCGTTGCCGCCCTCTGCGTCGCAGCTGCACGCGGGGAGCGGGACGATGACTGATCTCCTGATCTGGGTGGTTGCAGCTTTCGGCGCGGTCGGGGGCGTCGTCCTCGGCCGGCTCTGGGGCCGCGTCGAAGGGAAGCACGAAGGCAAACGGGAGGCGGAACGCGATGCGATGGAAGACAAGAGCAAGCGCGTCGGAAGGGGCCGCGACGCGGTTCGCGATGGCCGCAGCGCTGGCGGCCCTGCTGAGCGCCTGCGCCGCAACGATGGGCGCTGGTGAGGCGGGCTGTGCATCTTATGCCGAGGCGCGGCTCGCCCGGCCGCCTGCCGAGACCGTTGATGATGTGCCCCCAGACTGGGCGACCTGGATCGCCGATCTCGACGACCGCATGACGGGGACCTGCCGATGAAAACCCTTTCGCCCGCCCTGCAATCCCACCTCGACGAGGGCACGACGACGCTCGCCTGGTGCTGGCGGATCACGCGTGCCGATGGCGTCACCTTCGGTTTCACCGATCACGACCGGACGCTGAGTTTCGACGGCACGGACTTCGAACCCGAGAGCGGGCTGACAGCCTCCGAGGTGCGCTCGGGCTCGGACCTGTCCGTCGATGCGCAGGACGCCGAAGGCGTGCTGACCTCGGACCGGATCACCGAGACCGACATTCTCGACGGCCGCTGGGACGCGGCGCAAGTCGAGGTCTGGCGGGTGAACTGGGCCGATACCACGCAGCGAGTGCTGATGCGGCGCGGGGCCATCGGCCAGATCAGACGCGGGCGGCTGGCCTTCGTGGCTGAGGTCCGCTCGCTCGCGCATGTGCTGGGCCAGACGGTCGGGCGGACCTTCCAGGCGACCTGCGACGCCGCGCTTGGGGACGCGCGCTGCGGCGTCGATCTCGAGGACCCGGCCCTCAAGGGCACGGGCGCGGTGCTCGATCTGCTGCGCGACCGTGCCTTCACCGCCTCGGGGCTTGGTGGCTTCGCGTCTGGCTGGTTCGCCTTTGGCACCATTGAGTGGACCAGCGGCGCGAATGCCGGGCGCAAGACGGAGGTGCTGGGTCACGATGTGACCTCCGGCGTCGCGGTGCTGACCCTGCTCGAGACGCCAGTCCGGCCGGTCGCCGCTGGAGACGCATTCATCGCGCGCGCGGGCTGCGACAAGCGGATCGAGACCTGTGCCGTGAAATTCGGCAATGTCGTGAACTTTCGCGGCTTTCCGCACATCCCGGGCCAGGACACGATCCTGCGCTACGCTTCCACGTCAGGCGGACACGACGGGGCGGTGCTGTGACCGCCGCCGATCCCGGGCGCGTCATCGCCGCGGCGCGCGGCTGGCTCGGCACGCCCTATCACGACCAGGCCAGCCTCAAGGGCGTCGGCTGCGACTGCCTCGGCCTCGCGCGCGGGGTTTGGCGCGAGGTCGTGGGACCCGAGCCGTTCCCGATCCCGCCCTACAGCCGGGATTGGGGCGAGACAGGGCCGCACGAGGTTCTGGCCGAGGGCGCGCGGCGCATGATGATCGAGGTGGAACCCGCGGCGGCAGGTCCCGGCGCGCTGGTCCTGTTCCGCATGAAACCGCGCGCCATCGCCAAGCATGTCGGGATCCTCACCGGCCCCGACAGCTTCCTCCACGCCTGTGAGCGGCTCGGCGTGATCGAGGAACCGCTCACGCAATCCTGGCGGCGGCGCATCGCCTTCGCTTTCCTGTTTCCGCAACGCTGAGACCCCGACATGGCCACCCTCGTTCTCGGTGCTGCTGGCGCCGCCATCGGCGGTTCGATCGGCGGCGCGATCCTCGGCGTCAGCGCCGCGACCATCGGCGGCTTCATCGGCTCCAGCATCGGCTCGGTCGTCGACAGCTGGATCATCTCCTCGCTGGCGCCGACCCAGCGCATCGAGGGCGCGCGGCTCGACACGCTGCGCATCACCTCGGCCACCGAGGGCGCGGTCATCCCGCGTCTCTACGGCCGGATGCGGATGGGCGGCAACATCATCTGGGCGACCGATTTCCGCGAGGAGACGAAGACCACCACCCAAGGCGGCGGCAAGGGCGGTGGCGGTGGCGGCAAGGTCAAGACCACCGAGTATCTGTACTACGCCTCCTTCGCCGTGGCGCTCTGCGAGGGCTCCGAAGCCGGTCCCGCAGGGACCATTCTCTCCGGTGGAGAGAATGGAGGCGGAGGAGGCCCGGCAGGGCGGGGAATCACCGGCATCGGGCGCATCTGGGCCGACGGCAAGCCGATGGACCTCTCCGGCGTCACCTGGCGCTGGTATCCGGGCGACGAAGCTCAGAACGCCGATCCGTTCATCGCGGCGAAGATGGGCTCCGCCAACACGCCCGCCTATCGCGGCACGGCCTATGTGGTGTTCGAGGAACTGGCGCTCTCGACCTACGGCAACCGCCTGCCGCAGCTCTCTTTCGAGGTGTTCCGACCGCTCGCCGATCCTGACACCGCCGAAGGGCTGACCCGCGCGGTCACCATGATCCCGGCCTCGGGCGAGTTCGTCTATGCGACGCAAGGCATCCGCAAGGGCGGCGGCGATTCCTCGGACCCCGACAACCTGCACGCGCTGCCGGACACCGCCGACATGGTGGTGGCGCTCGACCGGCTGCAGGCCAGCGCGCCCGGCGTCGAGAGCGTGAGCCTCGTGGTCGCCTGGTTCGGCGACGACCTGCGCGCGGGCGCGGCCCGGATCATGCCGGGCGTCGAGCTGGCGGCGAAGACCACGACACCGAAGACATGGGTGGTGAACGGCGTTTCCCGCGCCAATGCACATCTGGTCAGTCGCGACATCGAGGGCCGGCCGATGTTCGGCGGCACGCCGGCGGATTTCGCGGTGGTGCAGGCGATTCAGGAGATGAAGGCGCGGGGCCTGCGCGTAACCTTTTATCCGTTCATCCTGATGGACGTGCCGCCCGGCAACTTGGCTCCGAACCCGTATTCCGACAATGCCGCCGGGATCGGCCAGCCCGCATTCCCCTGGCGCGGGCGGATCACCGTCGCCCCGGCGGCGGGCTTTGCCGGGACCGTGGACAGGACCGCCACGGCGGCGGGCCAGGTTTCGGCGCTCTTCGGGGAGGCAGCGGTCGGCGATTTCGCGGTTGCGGGAGAAGCGGTGAGCTATACCGGCACCCCCGACGACTGGGGCCTGCGCCGCATGGTGTTGCATTACGCCCATCTCTGCGCCGCCGCCGGCGGGGTCGACGCCTTCCTGATCGGCTCGGAGATGCGCGGGCTGACCACCGTCCGCGCGGACGCCGACAGCTATCCGGCGGTGCAGGAGCTTCAGATGCTCGCAGCTGACGTGCGCTCGATCCTCGGGGCGTCGACAAAAATCAGCTATGCCGCCGACTGGTCGGAATATTTCGGCCACCAGCCGGGCGACGGCAGCGGCGATGCGTTCTTCCACCTCGATCCGCTCTGGGCGGACCCGGTGATCGATTTCATCGGCATCGACAACTACATGCCGCTCTCCGATTGGCGCGACGGGTTTGATCATGCGGATGCTCAAGCAGGCTGGCCTGCCATCTACGACCGGGCATACCTGCAGGCGAACATCGCGGGCGGCGAAGGGTTCGAGTGGTTCTACGCCAGCGATGCTGATCGCAATGCACAAGTTCGTTCGCCGATTTCGGATGGTGCGGAGCCGTCGATCTTTAACCCTGCGTCCGAGTTCAGCACTGGCCGCAAGGGCGCTTGGTTTGACCCGTCCGACCTGGCAACGCTTTGGCAGGACGTGGACGGCACAATCCCTGTGACCACCACTGGACAGCTTGTCGCGCGTATAGACGACAAAAGCGGCAATGGTCGTCACGCCATCCAGCCTGATCCTGCGCTCAGGCCCATTCTCGGGCGAGAGAACGCAGCCTTCTTTCTCGATTTCACCTCCAACCGCTTTGTGTATTTCAACATGGCCGGTGTCTATTCGTCTGCGGTCTCCATCGCCATGGCCGGTTACAAGAACGCTTTGACATGGAGCGCCATGCGTTCGTCTGAAGGCGTCCTGGGTTTCTACACCGGCCTGGCGCACCCCACTGTCACGGGACCGGTCAGCGTGCTGGGCGGCGACATCACGGTTGATGGTGCGCCTGTTCAGGCAGATCGCACCGCTCTGCATGCTGCGATCTATCAGCGCTTCTCCGTGATCGCGTCGCAAAACAACACCGTTTTTGCCGATCTCAATTCTACTCGGTCAACCTTCGGGAAATACGGCAGCGTCATACCCGGCTCCTACCGCGTCTATGGCTATCTCGAGGTCGAGCGCAGCACGTTCGGTGATTTCGCTGCCTTACGCGAATGGCTGCGCCAGAAGATGGTCCCTCCCCCCAGACCGTGGGTTTTTCGTTACAAAGATCTGCGCGCCTGGTGGTCGAACCCGCATTTCGATCGTCCGGGCGGGGTGGAGAGTGCTGTGCCCACGGCATGGGTGCCCGAGTCCAAACCCATCTGGTTCACCGAGCTCGGCTGCCCGGCCATCGACCGCGGCACCAACCAGCCCAATGTCTTCGTCGATCCGAAGTCGGCGGAAAGCGCCGTGCCGTATTTCTCGCGGGGCTGGCGCGACGACGCGATCCAGCGGGCCTATCTCGAGGCGACATATCTCTGGTGGGGCGAGGCCGCGAACAACCCGGTCTCCGGCGTCTACAGCAGTCCGATGGTGCATATCCCCGAATGCGCGGCCTGGACCTGGGACGCGCGGCCCTATCCGTTCTTTCCGGAACTCGCCGACGTCTGGACCGACGGGGCGAACTGGCGGCGCGGCCACTGGCTCACGGGTCGGCTCGGCGCGGTATCGCTCGCCGCCCTCGTGCGTCACCTCTGTCTGCGCGCCGGTCTGCCCGAGGCCAGGATTGATGTCTCCGGCCTCTGGGGCGCTGTCGAGGGCTACGTCATCACCGCACTCGAATCCCCGCGCGCCTCGATCGCCCCGCTCGCCCGCCACTTCGGCTTCGATGCCGTCGAGACCGAGGGCGTGATCCGGTTCATGATGCGCGGCCGGGCGGCAGTTGCCAGCGTCACGCCCAACGATCTGGTCGCTCTGAGCGCAGGCAGCGGTGCCCGTGACGGCGATGTGCTGGAACTGACCCGGGGCCAGGAAACCGAACTGCCGCAGGCGCTGAAATGGCATGTCGCGCGCGCGGACGAGGATTACGACGCCGCCGTCCTCGAGGCGCGGCGTATCACCGTGGACACCACGCGCATTGCCTCCGAGACCTTCCCGATGGCGGTGCCGCCCGAAGAGGCCGAGCGCCGCACCCGCCGTGCGCTGATGGAGGCATGGGTGGGCCGGGAGGGCGCCGCGTTCCGCCTGCCGCCCTCCCGGCTGGCCCTCGATCCGGCCGATGTGCTGGCGCTCGAGCATGACGGACGGTCCGTCCCGCTGCGCCTCGTCTCCATCGCCGACGCCGGGGCGCGCGGCATCGAGGCGGTGCGCCAGGACCGCGAGGCCTACGACCTGCCGCCCGGGCAGGCCCGGACCACGGCGCTCACAAGGGCCATCGTGTTCGGCCCGCCCGTGGCGGTGCTCATGGACCTGCCGCAGCTGACCGAAGACCAGCCCGCGCATCGGCCCCTTGTCGCGGCCCATGCCGTTCCCTGGCCCGGCGAGATGGCGGTCTATCGCAGCCCATCGACCGATGGCTTCGATCTGCTGACCAGTTTTGGCGGCCGGGCGCGGATCGGGGCGTTGGTGTCGGATTTCTGGCCCGGCCCGACCTCGCGCTTCGATCTGGGCAACGTCCTGATCGTCGATCTGCTCACCGGCACGCTCGAAAGCGTCACCGACCTCACGCTGTTTGGCGGGGCGAACGCGCTGGCGGTGGAAACCGCGCCGAGCGTGTGGGAGATCGTGCAGGCGGGCGCGGCGGAACTGATCGCCCCCGGTCGCTATCGCCTGACCCGGCTCCTGCGGGGCCAGCGCGGCACCGAGGGCGCGATGGGCAACCCGGTGCCTGCGGGCGCGCGGATCGTCGTGCTGGACACCGCGCTTGCGTCCCTGCCCATCGCCGAGGCCGATCTCGGGCTGCCCTGGAACTGGCGCATCGGCCCCGCCAGCCGCCCGGTCAGCGACGAGACCTATGTCGCGCAGGCCTTCACGCCCAAGGGCGTCGGGCTGCGGCCATACTCGGTCGCCCATGTCGAGCAACCGTGGCGAACGCCGCGCACGCCCGGCGATCTGACGATCCGCTGGACGCGCCGGTCGCGCGCGCTGGCGGCCGACAGTTGGGGCGGGCTCGAGGTGTCGCTCGGCGAGGAACTCGAAGCCTATGAGGTCGAGATCCTCGACGGCGCATCGGTGAAACGGGTGCTGAGCACGGCCACCACCAGCGCAGTCTACAGCGCCGCTCAGCAGACCGCCGACTGGGGCGCGCTGCTCGGGCCGGGCGACACGCTCGACATCCGCATCTTCCAGCTCTCCGCCCTCGTCGGGCGGGGCGCGCCCAAGACCGTCACGCTCCTGTTCTGAAGGCCATCCCATGTCCGACGCCACGACCCATCTCCTGCTCCCCTATATCCTGGCGGCGCAGGCCCAGAAGCATGTCACCCACAACGAGTCGCTGCGCCTGCTGGACGGGCTCGTCCAGCTCTCGGTTCTCGACCGGGACCTGACTGCGCCGCCTGGTTCGCCAGCCGATGGCGACCGCTACATCGTGGCGAGCGGTGCGACCGGCGACTGGGCGGGGTGGGACCTGAACGTCGCGCTCTGGACCGATGGCGCATGGCTGCGCCTGCCGCCGCGGACGGGGTGGCGCGCATGGGTCGAGGACGAGGCTCTGCTGCTGGTCTACGACGGTACTGGCTGGGTCGGCACAACCCCATCTTCTCTGCAGAACCTTGCGCTGCTCGGGTTGGGCACGACCGCAGACGCCTCGAACCCGTTCTCGGCCAAGCTCAACGCCGCGCTCTGGGCGGCGAAGACCGTGGCCGAGGGCGGCACGGGCGACCTGTTCTACACCATGAACAAGGAAGCGGCAGGCGACGATCTCGGCCTGACGCTGCAGACCGGCTTCGTGACCAAGGTGCTGCTCGGCCTCTTCGGGACGGACCGGTTCCGCCTTGCGGTCTCGGTCGATGGCAGCACCTTCCTCGATGGGCTGATCGTCGACAACGCCACCGGCATCGTCGACCAGCCCCGGCTGCCGCGCTTCAAGGCATGGACCAACTTCGACAACTATGTCGGCGTCGATACCTGGACGAAGATCGCCATCAACAACACCGACTATAACGATCAGGGCACCTTCGACGCCGCGAACAACCATTTCGTGGCACCCGTGGACGGCACCTACCTCTTCGGCGCGACGCTCATGTACAAGATCAACGCCAGCGCCACGGCCCGCATGCGCGGGCGGCTCGTGCTGAACGGGACCACCGAAATCCGCGGCTCCCTCGGCGAAATCTCCGCCACCCACGTCTCGCTCGCCACCGCGCTCTGGCTGCAAACCATGGTGGCGCTCACCGCGGGTGATGTCGTCGAGTTGCAGGGGTATTTCCGGGTCGCGGATGGGTTTTTCGCCGCCGAGCAAACGTCGTTCTGGGGCTGCAAGGTCGGGTGAGCGGCGTGAATTGACATTTCTGGCGTCGAAATCAAGCGGCGATATCCTTCACGCAAACGGGCGTTTGTCACCCCAAGCGCAAGGCTGTGGGATCACGCGCAGCCAGCATCACATCCATCCCCGCGTCCCTGCCATCCCGCGATCATATCCCGAAAATGGCAGACGCCGAAACGCAGAGGAAAGGTAAGGCAGCGTGAGGGCGGCGCTTGAGCGATTACGCCTGGGTTCGCGGGGAACGGGACCGCTCGGCTCCGGTGATCTGAACATAGACGGTGGATAGCGCATCGCCGTGGAGGCGCAGCGTCGCCACTGGCCTGGCCCCCATGCGGGTGTAGAAGCGGTGCGCCGGGGTCAGGCTTTCGCCGACGACGATACGAAAGGCGGGCACATTGCGGGCAAGAAAATGCGTGGTCAGGCGGTGGTAAAGACGTTCCGCCACGCCTGTGCCACGCGCGGAAGGGGCGACGGCGATGCTGAACAGCTCATGCCGGGGCAGGTCGCCGCCCGGATCATCCTTGTCGCGGCGCCTGAGGATTTCGAGTATTCCCAAAACCTTGCGCGGCTGAAACATGATCGGCAGCAGGGCCGCGATAAGGTTGGGCCAATCGCGGATCATCTGGCGATAGATCGGCCCCATGCCGCTGCCGCCGGTAACAAAGCCGATCACGCCGTTGCCGTCGGCCTCGACGATCAGAACCGCGTCATGGCTTCGAGCAGAACCCTACCAAGATGCACGAAACCGAGCGTCTTGAACACTGTTGACCAGCACTACCGGTAGCGTTGTCGATTGATTGCAGAATTCAATTATTTTCATGTCGAACAGCCTCGCGGTGCCCAACCAGCCGAGGCTTGTCGTTTACATAGATGCCCCAGGCCTCGGTGTCCTTTGCAATCGTGACCCCGGCCCCCACCACCGAGCCTTGTGCAAGGGTGACATTGGTCAGGATCGTTGCGTTTGCCCCGACGAACACATCCTCCATCAGTTCAACCTTGCCGCGAAGAACGTTTCTTTGATCCGCAGAAACCATAGGACCGGAGCACCGGGCACCGCCCTTGAGAACCTCGGTGGATGTGATCAGTTGTGATCCCGTCGCAATGCAACTGTAATCGCGCGCAATGAAATCGCCGCCGCCACTGACAAAAACATTCGGAGCTATGTGAACCCGGCGACCAACCTGCGCGGATTTCGCCATGATGATCACGTTCTTGTCGAGGAAGCAGAATTCTTTCAGCACGACATTTTTCGGGAATGCAATGAAAACACCCTGTTCGATCATCACGTTTGATTCCATCGTGCCGATCCGGCCCCGATAATACAACGCGCGGAGGTAAACCCCGGAAAAGCTTGGCAACCCCGGAATATTGTTCACGAACATGTAAACAAGCGTGGAATAGACCGGTATGGGAAGGGTCAGGATGATGGTCAGGATACGTTCAAAAACGGCGAGCGGAATCTTGATAAAAGGCTTGGAAAGCCATTTTTCGATTACTGTTAACAGCGTGGATGCATGGCCTGTCTCGGCGTTTCTTGCATCGTTTATATGCTTGAAAAACGCTTCGTCGAATGCTGGCTTCATGTCGGAATCCTGACTTGGACACTATCTTGCGTATCATGCGGCATGGCGCGCGGGGGGCCAGTTCACATCGCCCGCGATGTCCTCGGGCGGGGGGGCAGATCGGGGAATATGCGCCAGACGATGCCCGAGCGCGGGTTGAGCACAACCCACACGGTGAGCGCGATCAGCGCGAGATAGGTGGTGATGGATTGGTGGCGGACATACCATTCCTCCAACCGGCCTTTGTAGGGCATGATCACATGGTCATAAAAGCGGTCCGGGTCATTGGCGGCGTGCATCATGTCCTCTTCGCCGCGAAACACGATCGAGCCGATCCCCGACAGGCCCGGCCGCACCGTCACGATGGCCCGTTGCGAGCGCTCGGGGAAGGCGTCGAAACAGCGCTTCGTCTGCGGGCGCGGGCCGATGATGCTCATGTCGCCCCTGAGGATATTGAGCAGTTGCGGCAACTCGTTGATCTTGGTCTTGCGCAGGAATTTTCCCACCGGCAGCACGCGCGGATCATCCTTGAGCGTGACCGTGCCGGTGCCCATGTTGGGGCTGTCCTTGAGCATGGTGGCGAATTTCAGCAGCTTGAAATAGCCGCCACCCTTCCCGACGCGGTTCTGGCCGAAAAACACCTCGCCCTCGCCGGAAAACCGCAGGATCAGCGCGACCGGCACAAGGATGGGGGCGAGCACGATCAGCGCCGCACCGGACAAGACAATATCAAGCAGACGCTGCAACATGGCCTACATCCTTGCGTCAAGGTATTTGCCGGTTTCCTTGTGGTCGAAATCCGGGATCATGGCGTTGAACAGCGCGACGATCTCGGGCTTGTCCCAGGTCGTCGCGTTGCGGATGCGGTCGATCTCGGACAGGAAATGATCGAGGCTGGCGGGATCAAATTCGGGCGCGTTCAGGATCACGCCGATACTGTCGAAACGGTCCATGTCGAGGGTTTCGGCGGAGGTAAAGAACTCCTCGAAATCCTTTTCGCCGGTGGTGTCGGAGGCAAAGAAATAGACCGGCCATTTGCCCGAGCGGATCAGGTCTGCGGCGCGGTCGCGGGCCTCGTCCTCGGTGGCGCATTCATGCGGCTCGAACCCGCGCGCGTGCAGGTAGCGCACGGCGATATCCGAGAACCGGGTGAGGTTCAGCGCCTCGCTCAGCTTGGGAAAGAAGATGTCGCGGTTGCCGCCCGTCATGCAGGACATCAGGCACAGCTCGCCCGATTCCTGCGGCGTGACGAAATAGCGGCGCACGTCATTGGGCGCGGAAATCGGCTGGTTCTTGGCAAAGCGCTGGTTGAAGCCGTGCAAAAGCGAGCCGTCGGAAAAGGCCACATTGGCAAAGCGCGCCGTGGAAACCGGCATGGTCAGGCTTTCGCGCATCAGGAACATTTCCATGATCCGCTTGCTCGCGCCCATCATGTTGACGGGGTTGGCGGCCTTGTCGGTCGAGACGCAGAAATACTTGGCCGCGCCCTTGTCGCGGGCGGCGTGCAGGGTCGCGATTGTGTTGAGGATATTCACCTCGATCAGCCGCATCAGCGTGAACGGGTCCTTCTCGGAGCGCACATGTTTGAGCGCCGAGAGGTTCAGCACGTAATCATAGCCGCTCGTTGCGGCCATCAGCGCCGCAAACTCGCGGCTGCCGCAATCAATCGCGAAGGTGCGGAAATCGGCATCGTTGTAGCCCAGCGTGCTGCGGATGTCGCGCACCAACTCGACCATGTTGTTTTCGCTGATATCGACCACATGCAGGGCACGCGGGTTGCGCTTGAATATCTCGCGGGTGACCGCCTGCCCGATAGAGCCCGCGCCGCCGATCACCAGAAACCGCGACGCGCCCACCAGATCGCGCAATTGCGCATCATGGCGCGCGATATCGGTATCGAACAGCGCCCGGTCACGGCCGATGAGATCGAGAATATTCATGTCGCAAGCCTGTGGAATTCGCTTTCGGGAACGCTGGAGGGCAGGTTGACGATCCGGTCCGCCAGCCAGCGAGAGGTTTCAAGCCCGTCCGTCTGGCAATCGGCGAACGCCTTGAGGTCGCACATCAGGGCCCAGAT
The DNA here is from genome assembly GCF_040547535.1 of Roseovarius sp. MBR-78. Classification (NCBI taxonomy): domain Bacteria; kingdom Pseudomonadati; phylum Pseudomonadota; class Alphaproteobacteria; order Rhodobacterales; family Roseobacteraceae; genus Roseovarius; species Roseovarius sp. MBR-78. The sequence continues at coordinate 27,082 of NZ_JBEPPX010000011.1, read as the reverse complement.
CGGGCGGGTCATCACGCCCCGCGCATTGGTATATTCAAGAAATGTGTCACGCGCGTTGCGATCCTTCAGCCGCACGGCATTCAGCCAGAAATTCGCCGTGGTGCCGTCGATGGGATCGACGAAATGCAGACCGTGTTCGGCGCAAAAGGCGCGGTAACGGGCCGCGATATCGGCCTTTATGGTCAACATTGCGGGCAGCTTTTCCATCTGCGCACAGCCAAGTGCCGCGTTGAGATTGGGCAAGCGGTAATTATAACCCACCTCGTCATGCACGAATTCCCACGCGTGCGGCACCTTGGCGGTGGTCGTCAGGTGCTTGGCGCGGTCGGCAAGAGCGTGATCGTCGGTCACGATCATGCCGCCGCCGCCGGTGGTGATGATCTTGTTGCCATTGAAGCTGAGCGTGGCAAGTTTGCCAAACTTGCCGGTGTGGCGGGGGCCGACATAGCTGCCCAGAGATTCGGCGGCGTCTTCGACAAGGGTGATCCCGAATTCGTCGCAAATGTCGGCAATCTCGGCTATGCGGCCCGGCAGGCCGAACGTGTGCATCGGCACGCAGGCGGCGATGCGCGCGCCGGTCCGGCGGTTCACGGTATCGGCCCCGTCGCGCCGCGTATTTTCCTTTAGCCAGCGGCGCAGGGCGGCGGGGCTCATGCTCATCGTGTCGCGGTCGACATCGACAAAGACCGGGCGCGCGCCGATATAGCTGATTGCGTTGCAGGTGGCGACGAACGTCAGCGCCTGCGAGATCACCTCGTCACCCGCACGCACCCCGGCCACAAGCTGCGCCATATGCAGCGCCGCCGTGCCGTTCATGGTGGCAATCGCGCGCGCGCATCCGGTGAATTCCGCGATCCGGTCCTCGAACTCGGTGACCCGCGCCCCGACCGAGGACACGAAATTCGAGTCGATCGTGTCAACAAGGTAAGCGCGCTCGTTACCCTCGAAGACCGGACGGTGCAGCGGGGTAGGGGCGGGGCCGAAAATATCCCCGACAAGTTTGATCAGGGCAGCCGTAGTTTCCGTGTCATTATCTATTATCATGATTTCACTTGATAAATCTGAAACATCTGCACTGCGACACCCTCGGTTTCAACAGCGTTTGACGGGCGAAACATTGGCCACTCGATACAGGTTGACGGCACCGGTGACAAGCCTGAACGGGGGTGTTGCCGGGGTAAAGCACGCTGCCTTCAGCCCGTGGAAACCTGCCCTGCACAATTCTTTGCGCGTGACCTGTCATTGATCTTGGCGGGCGTTTGCAAACAGGAGCTGACATGAACCCTTTTGAAAACCGTAGCCATGCGTTGTCCGGCCCGGCAACTGACGCCCTGCCGGTCACCCCGTCCGACACGATTGACCTGCCCGATGTGGCCATCGGCCTTTATGTCGAGACCGGCGGCAGCATCAGCTTTGTCACCGTCGCCGGGTCCACGCGCAGCATCGTCGTGGCCGATTTCTCGATCCTGCCGATCGGGGTACGGCGGGTGAACGCAACCGGGACAACGGCCACCGGCATTCACGCGCTGGTTCTGGCATGAAGATTGTCACCGATATCAGCGCGACCTCAGCCCGTCCGCGCCGAGGGTGGGGCCCGGAAGGACTGTTCCAGAATGGTGCAGCCGGGGCCTGGTATGACCCGTCGGACCTGTCCACATTGTTTCAGGGTGATCGCGGTATCCGGTCGGCAGGCCTTGACGATGCTGGGCCTTCACGAGACAGAAGAGACGGTGCCCTGAGCGTCATCACAGAGCCCCATCAGCTGCATCATCTTGCGGTTCGTGATTTGGACGTCGTATCTTTCGCGCGCCCGGGCATGAGCGGCGTCCGCCATCGCGGCGGCCGCCTCCGGAGCCACGATCATTTTCTCCATGGCCCGACGCAAGCCCGCTTCGTCGCGCACCGGCACCAAAAAACCTTCCTGGCCGTCGCGGATCGTCTCGCGGCAGCCGGGGGCATCGGTCGTGATCACCGCGCGTCCCATCGCCATGGCCTCGAGCACCGAACGCGGCGTGCCCTCGCGGTAGGAGGGCAGCACATAAATCCGGGCCTGCGCGAGAACGGGGCGCACGTCGTCGAGCGGGCCGAGATAGGCCAGGCCGCCTGCGACCCAACGATCGAGGTCGGCGCGCGCGATGCCATCGGGTCCTTCATCGAACGGACCAACCAGCAGACAACGTGCCTGTGGATGCAACTGCATCACACGCAGCGACGCCTCGGCATATTCGCGCACGCCCTTGTTGCGCAGCAGCCGGGCGATCATCAGGAAGACCGGCGCATCGGGGAGCGGCGCACGCGCGTAATGCGCCATGTCCACGCCCGAGCCGTCGACCATGCCGATCTTGGCGGGGTCGGCAAGGCACCCTGCCGCCAGGAAATCATCCCGGTCGTCGGGGTTCTGGAAGATCACGCGGGCATTGCGGTTGGTGGCGGCGCGGTAGAGCCGCCGCGCGACACCGCGCACGAGGCGCTGGCGCAGCGACGCCGCGCCCGCATCGGTGAAGGCATAGCCCAGCCCGGTGACCATCGCGACCGAGGGCACGCCCGCCTGGTGGGCGGCAAACGCACCCCAGATATTGGGCTTGATCGTGTAGGTCAGCACGATGTCGGGGCGGATGCGGCGCATCAGGCGGTAAAGGGCGCGGCCATAGCGCAGATCGGCAAGGATACCGGTGCCGGTGCGCCGCAGCGGCGTCTCATGCACCTCTGCCCCCATCGCTTCCAGCCGGGCGCGCAGGTCGGCGGAGATGTCGGGGGCACCGACGCTCACGCGATGCCCCGCAGCCCGGAGATCACGGATCAGCGGACCGCGGAAATTGATCAGCGACGGGGCGTAGGAGGCGAGGAGGAGGAGGTGCATGGAAGTCGTTAACGATTTTTCACTACTTGCGGGAATTGGTTTACAGGACGCCCCTTGTCAAACCGGCTGGCGTTCTGACCGTGGGGAACCCGCGGGTCAGAGTGGATCTCATGACCCGTTCCCAGCGCTCGCGATTTCCGCGCCAAGTGAATTTCCCTCGCGAAATAGACCACGCCGATCATCATGATCCACGTTGGTAGTCGCCGCAGAATATCACCGCCTAGGAAATACATCCCGATTGCTGTGGCTGCACCTATCAGCACAGGGCTCACGGTCAACTCCCGGGCAAATCGCGCGGCCAGTGCCACCAAAGCCAACACACCGACCAGCCCTCCTTGCAAGAAGACCGTCAAGGTTGTGTTGTGCGCGTCCGAAAACCCTCCTCCGTAAGGTGCGTGAGACCCGGGGCCGTAACCTACGAGAAAGCTTTTCATGCCGTGCGCGAGCCCAACGGAATAAAGCGCCTCTCTCGCGCCGCCACCATCACTTTCCATGAAGAAGCGGATCGCGACATTCGCCACCAAATCACCCCTCGCGATAATAAAGGCAAAAATCGCTGCTACAAATCCTGTTAATGCTAATATGTTGAAAACAAACCTGTTGCGGCCAGAAGGTCGATACACAACCAGAAAAACGACGCTGACAACGACCCCGAACAGCACGCCGAGAAATGCCTTGGTCGAACCGCTGTCGAGCGCCATCTTGGCGAATAATACCGCCGATACCAGATACAGTAGCCGAGCCAGAACACTTTTTGCTCTCAGCGCAAGGAAGAACATTATGAAACCCATAACGCATGTTATACTGGCCGCTTGGTGAACGTTATCTACCAGTGGCGAAAAAAAATGATAATAACGAAGGGGCATGCCAAATATTGAGGTTGTGACGAAACTCAAACCGTAAAGCGCCGAATAGGTTACAGCCCAGAGAGAAAATAACTTCGTGAAGAAAGACGCAGCGGAAATCTGGTTGTTCTGCGCCAGATGGCCAACGATCAGGATAGAGAGAAGAATGAAGAAATACGCGAATAAATCAAACACGGGGCTAAAGGGCAGTCCGCTTGCAAAGCCGAGAACCAAGGCGTTGTAGAAAAGACCGCAGAGTGACGCCAACAGGAACAGTGCCCAAAAACCTGACAAAATCCGGAGCCGGCCATCTATCGCAATCCTGCCGTGGGATGCAAAAAAGATGACTATTGCAGCGACAACGATCATGATCTCACCGGGACCGACGACTCCGAAGCGGAGCGACGTGAAGGGTGTGAAGAAAAATCCCCAAAAAAGGAGTGTCGGAGCGACGCGTATTACCCTAGCCTTGAAGATCATGATCCAGATTTGAGCATTGTTGCCATCTCCCGCCGGAGATTTTCGGATATTTTATCCATTCCGAATTCGTCCACGCGTTCGTTGTATTTAAATGGTAGGCTACCTTTCAGAATCTTTACATCCAGAGCTTGTGAAAGCCACTCTTCCATATCCGCTCGGCGCTCCGGCGTCGCGCATTCGAAACAGTGCCCGGCACCCAGACGGTCGATCATGTCGCCGATTTCGCTACCACTTCGATTTCCGCTGACGATCGCCAAAATTGGCTTGCGCAGCATGAAATACTCGAACACCTTGCCGGTCAGGACGCCTTGTTCAGCATCGGTGTTCCAAGTCGCGAGAAGGCAGATATCCGCAGACTTCTGGAGCCGGAGAGAGCCCGCTCGCGTCAATCGGCCATGATCTATCACGCGCTGACCCAGCCCAACGGATTCCGCATATTTTTTAAACAATTCGCCTTCACTACCCGCATACTCGAAAACAACATCTTCTGCCGAGTGATTGGTTTTGCGAATGACTTCTGACATAGCGGAGAAAAAAGGGCCAAGATCCCGTTTTCCTCCATACACCGTCCCAGTATAGACGAACCGCAGCGTTCGACCTTCTTCATTTGACGTGGACAGTTCATTGATTTTACACACATCCTCAGGATCGTATCCATTGTTCAAGACCTTATCCCGCATTTCACAACCTTGGCCAACCATCCCATCTCTTTGGCCGGCGGAAATGTAGAATCGAAGATCGCTATTACGAATCAGATATCTTTGGATCCACCGTCGGACATTGAATAAACCTGTGTTTGTTACACAAACCGGATCTCGGAAATCCGTTATGACCTGCCGCCCAAGCCCCATTCTTTTCAGCATGATGCCGGTGAACGGCGATGCAAGACTTGGGTAGCTGCAATAAATAATATCGAAACGCTCATTCGCGAAATGCTTTCGCACATGGCTGCGTACACGAAATTTCCAATCGAAAGCCTTCAACAGCGTATACCCCAACTGCGCATTTTGTCGAGCGAGGGATTTCAGTGTCGTGCGGGCTTCCTGCGGCGACGCTCCTCCAACGGCTGAACCTTTTCCGATTGTTGCGATTCGTGCGCGCTGAAACACTTTCGTGAATAACGTCGATTGATCGACCGTATCCCATCGTATTTCACTCAGTTCGGGAAACCACAGTGAGTCGTCCTTTGCAGCCCAAGGGGGAGGAGCAAGCGAAATTACCGAAACGTCCACGCCGGCGCGCATGAGATACTTGGCGAATTTCGTTGTGCGAACAGAACCGATAGCTTGCTCCGGGTAAAATGCCGTAACGACGAAAAGAACTTTCATTGACCTGTTACTTCTTTTACCAGACGATCAAGCAACGCACGGGGCGCGTTCAGGGGAGTGTCGTGCCAGTTCCCCTCGCGATCGAAATGACCGCCGGATCCGAGCAGTGCAGTGTGCGAGAAGCCGTAGCTGACCTCGAGGATTACCGGCTGTCCGTTCCGCGGATCCTTGATCATGTCGAAACCAGTGCAATCCGAACGCAGGGTGTCGGCAGCCTGAAACGCAGAGTCGATGATGGTTTGATCGATAAGGGTGCGTTCATAAAACAGGCCCCCCCCCCCCGATGCGCGAAAATCGCCCGCTCGCACGCTCCGACCGATGAAGCTGAGTTGATCGCCGACAACAACAACTTTGAGATCGTAGTCGAGGCCCGGCATGAACTCCTGCAGGTACACATAGCCGCGCTCTCGCGGCAGGCCGCGCGCGTTGCGGAGGGAGAAGAAGAACTCGGGCGCGCGTTTCAGACGCTTTACGATATCTTTGAGCGATCGCGCCGATGCTACATTGGATTTGATCTTGAACACCGTGTCGGGCTTGCCGCTGAAACCACGCCCAAACATGCGTTTCGCGTAGTGCCGCAATTCGTCCGCGCTGGTGATGAGGCGGACATTGCTGGCGCCAGAACCTGTGCGCAGCTTAGCGACAACGGGAAACTCGCCCACGTCGCGAATCCACTCGTCCACAGCACTCCTGCAATGCATCGGGTAGTCCTTCGGCATCGCGATGCCGAGTGCCTTAAGAAGATAGGATTGCGCGATCTTGTCATCGAAATGATCGGAATCCGCGACATCGGGAAAGACCCGGCATCCGACCGCCTTGAGCGCTACCAAAATGCTGCGTGCAAAAAGCATCTCGTCTCGAGAGAAATGACTGTAATGCCACACCACGATATCATGCTTTGCCAACGCTTCGAACGCTCCGAGCCCGCGCCAATCGATCAAGCTATGCGGGAGGTCGGCATCGACGCAATACTCAAGCCAGACATGGCCCCAAGACGTTGAATGCCTGTCGTGGAAATCGGATCTCACAATGGCAACACTAGGATGCTTCATAGCCTGCCCTCCAGGAGCTTCAATTTGGTGGAAAATGCTTTCCGATACAGTCTGGTATTCTTTCGGGCTTTAAGAATTATCCCGACTGAATTGAGGTTCAAACGGCGCATATACCACTTCAGGTTGCGCATCTCTATCCGGCCACTGATGAATTCAGCGACAGTCGACGAACGTCGGGCATCGTATTCCGGCGTGCCAGCATCCGCAAGGTGCCCGTTGAACATATTAATGTCGAAGCTTGAAACCTCCTCACCGATCAGCATGCGTTCGGGTGCCATGTATATCGGTATAACGCCCGAGCCCACGATACACCCGTCGGATATCTCCAACGTGCCAATCCCGCCAGTCTTGTTCGCCTCGGAAAGCCGGATAAGCGGTTCATCAGGGTCGCGCGGCGTGTAGACATCATCGAAGACAAAGTTGCCGAGGCTGTAGAAAATCGCCGACCTGCCAATTGTTTCATGCCCTTGGATGACATGCGGGTGGTGGCCGAAGTAGACATAGTCGTATTTGCGGGCCAAGCCGCGGGCAAACGCGACATCATCCGAACTGGGCATGTGGACGTGCTCTTGCCCGGAATGCACGGCAAGAATGCTTAGATATCCGTGGACAGCATTGTCCCCAAGCGCTTTGCAAACGTCTTCGACATCAAGATAATTCAAGCCTTTACCGGTCCGGGCGGCAACCGGCGAAGGGTTGGTGTTGTAAGAGCAGAACCCGAGCAACGCGATCTTTTCCCCGCACAGATCAAGTGTGATTTGCTTTCCCTCAGTGCCGAACCAGCCGATACCTGCTTCGTCGAGGCATGCCTTTGTGCGTTCATAGGCCCGTTGACCGAAATCTCCAATGTGATTGTTGGCGAGCGTGACGTGGCTGATCCCGAGCGCCGATAAGAGCGCTATGTTGACAGGATCAGCCTTAATTGTCGCGGACTTGCCGCTGATCGGAGGCTCGTCCGTCGCAAAAGGCGTTTCAAGATTGCCAACCACCAAATCGAATTGTCTCAGGTAATCCCTAACCGATGAAACCTGATCAATCAAATTGGGGTTTTGGGCGAGGCAATAGCGTCCGAACGGCGCAATATCGCCCAACAGTGCAATTCTCATTATCAGCCTCCGCTAACCGTCATGTCGACAAGGATGTCTAGGGTAAGACTAGCCGCGTCGCCCGCCCCGTAGAGCTGCGTCGTCTCTCCCGTCGGCGGCGGGTCTGCCAGCGCCGCCGCGATGCGTGCGGTATCGGCCCCGGCGATCACGTTCCAGCCTGCCTCGACCAGTTCCACCCATTCGGTCTCGTCGCGCAGGATGACGCAGCGGCGGCCATGGAAATACGCCTCTTTCTGCACGCCGCCCGAATCGGACGCGATCATCTGGCAGGCCGCTTCCAGCCAGACCATTTCCAGATACCCGACCGGGGGGACGATGTGAATATTCGGCGCAGGCGTGATCCCGGCTGCGTCCAGCCGCCCGCGCGTGCGCGGATGCAGCGGCAGCACGACCGGAAGCGCCGATTGCGCAAGCCCCGCGAATATCCCGGCCAGCCGCGCGGGATCGTCGGTGTTCTCGGCCCGATGCACGGTGGCCAGCACGAATGCGCCCTCGCTCAGCCCGTGCCCGGCAAACCAGTCGGGCCGCCGCGCCAGCCCGCGATAGAAGAGTGCGGCGTCATACATGACATCGCCGGGCAGTTTGATCCGGTCGGCGGGCAGCCCCTCGGCGCGCAGGTTCGCAACCGCAGTTTCGGTCGGCGCGAACAGCAGATCGGCGGCGTGATCGGTCAGCACGCGGTTGATCTCTTCGGGCATGCGGCGGTTGAAGCTGCGCAACCCGGCCTCGACATGGGCGACAGGGATATGCAGCTTGACCGCCGCCAGGGTGCCCGCGAGGGTGGAATTGGTATCGCCATAGACCAGCACGCGATCAGGCTTTTCCTCCAGCAGCACGCGCTCGATCGCCTCAAGCTGCCGCCCGGTCATCTGCCCGTGCCCGCCGCCCCCGATGCCAAGGTGGTGGTCGGGTTTGGGGATATGCATCTCCTCGAAGAAGATGTCGGACATGTTGGCGTCATAATGCTGGCCGGTATGGACAAGGATTTCGGTGATGTCATCCCGCCCAGCGATCACCCGCGAGACGGTGGCGGCCTTGATGAATTGCGGACGCGCGCCGATGATGGTGAGGAGTTTCATTATCTTCACTCTCGACTCTGTCGTTAACCGCGCAGGCGAAGCACTGCGCTTTTGAAAGGTTGCATCATCTTGATGTAGCGATCCCAGTTCTTGTAATCCTTGTGGCTGTGAGGCTTTTCTTGCATCAGCCGGTCGAATTCCTCGACGCTGACCCCAACCTTCCTGCAAAAGAACTCGATTTCGCGCCGGATTTCAGCTTCATCATATAAAGGTTCCTGTAGGATGGCCAAAGCGCGGTCTCGAGACATGCTACCGCCATGGATCAGGCTGGTCAGGTGCGCGCGGCGTTTGTCGATGCCGAACTTCTTGGGCAGTATATAGTCTTGGAAAATCCGGGTGAAGATCGACTCGCCGTGCTTGCGCGGATACTTGCGCCAGCCCTTGATTTCAAGAAACTCGATTGCTTCTTCTTTGTCGTAAGGTACCAGATTGAGAGGTTGGTAGAACTTGATCCGTCTAAACAGCGGCGTCAACAGAAACAACTCCAGCGCCGAAATAGTACGGTATCCCTGAATCCGACGTTCGCCATGCGCTTTGTGGATTGCTCGCAAATTGATACGATCCATCGCCGGGTGCTGCCAACGCATTGGCGTCGATTCCGTCGCAAAATTATGGCCGCTGATGATTGCCTTGATCTTGTGCTTGCGCGCATAATGAAACAGCGATGCGATGAACACATGATCTTGCGGGACGTCCTGGTTGGCGACCCCAGCACGCAGATAGGCCCGCTGGAGGTCTTTCATCGTTTCCCAGTCGACCACCTCGGTCACCAAGTCATAGCCATTCTCATCGACCACGCGGCGGATATTCGCCGCAGCTAACTCGGTATTCCAGCCGCCGTCAACGTGAAGGATCAATGGACGCAGGCCCCATTCCTTGACCTTAAAGGCAAGAAACGAGCTGTCAACGCCACCTGACAATCCCAAGATGCTGTCGTATTCCTTGCCCGTGCCCTGCGCCTTGATCTTGGCTAGGATCGCATTCAGCCGCGCCGCGCCCTCGGCGTTGGGTTTCCAGTGGACTGCGGCTTTTTCCGGGAATTCTGTGCAGTTGTTGCAGATACCTTCTTCGTTGAAAACCGTGCCCGGCATCGTGGAGTCCATGACGCAGGTTTTGCAGATTTGATAGGATAGGTTGCTCATTTGATTGCGATCCGATCTGATGGACGCGGGTACTGGATCAGCACACCGCGGTGTTTTCCCTTGAAGACGAAGACCGCACCACCGGCTGCGGCCGAGGCCCCGGCACTAAAAACCGTGGCCAGATCTGGAAAGGACTGTGCGCCGCCGCAGGCGATGACCGGGACCGATACCGCGTCGCTCACGCGGCGGATCAGATCAAGGTCGTAACCGTTCATTTCGCCGTCCCGCTCGATGGCGTTCACCATGATCTCGCCGACACCCAGGTCTTCGAGCCGTTTCGCCCAGTCTAGGACCGACGATTTGACGGCAATCCCGCCGCCCGAGACGAACACGGTTTCACCGCGCAGCCGCCGCGTTTTGACATCCATCGAACCGACCACAGTCGATGAACCCAGCTCGCGGCACATTCTGGCGACGAAATCGGGATGCGTCGAACAGGCCGTGTTGACAACGATGCGTTCGAAACCGGATTCAATGATCTGGGCGGCGACGTCCAGATCAACGACCCCACCTCCATAGGCGAGCGGAAACAGGGCCTCGGCGGCGATCTCTTTCAACAGCTCTATTTGCGGCATTTTGCAATCGGCTGTCGATGAAATATCGAGCAGCACGATTTCATCGACTTCCATGTCGTTAAAAATCCGCACCGTGTTGACCGGGTCGCCCAGGTAGGTCGGGGACCCGAATTTGCGGGTTTTGACCAGCCCCTGCCCCTTGAGAAGCAGGACCGGAATGATGCGTTTTCTGGTCTCAAGCATTCAAGAAATTCCTGAAGAACTGCATGCCGAAGCGGTGGCTCTTTTCCGGGTGGAACTGGGCGCTGAACAGGTTGTCCCGTTGCAGTCCCGCTGTAAATTCGTATCCATAATCCGATTGCAGCGCGACGGAGGCGGCGTCGTCGGACACCATGAAATACGAATGCACGAAGTAGAAGCGGCACTCGTCTTCAAGCCCAGATACCAGCGTGTTCGGCTTGGCCGCGCGGACGTCCCGCCAGCCTATATTTGGTGTCGGCAGCTTCGGTAATGGAGGCTCGAAGACAAAGCGCTTCGTTTCGGCCGGAAACCACCCCAAGCCGGGCAGGTCGCCCTCTTCGCTGCCCCTGGTCATCAATTGCGCCCCCAGGCAGATGCCCAGCACGGGAATCCTGACTTCGAGCGCTTGCTGATCGAGAACTTCACGCAGGCCACGGTCGGCAATTGCTTTCATTCCCCGATCAAAGGCGCCCACCCCCGGCAGGATCAGATGCGTCGCCCGGCCGATCTCGTCGGGGTCGCTGGATACTTCACTTCGCGCGCCAATGCGCGACAGCATGTTGCGGATCGAACCCAGGTTGCCCTGGCCATAGTCAACGATCCGGATGACAGGAGCCGTATCGATTGTCATGGAGCCTTCCGTTCGGTGATGAGGGATTTAATCAGACGCGCGGGTGAACCAGCGATCACGGCATGTCCATCCACGAAAGGCTTTGTCACAACGCTGCCTGCGCCGACTACGGTTTTCGGCCCTAGCACAACTCCAGGCAGGATCACGCTATTCATGCCAATCCAGCACCCGTCTCCAATCACAACGTCCTGCGCATCAAGATGCTTGTCAGGATTCAACGGGTCGTGGTTGGCTGTGATGATGCCAACATTGGGTGCCAGATAGCATCCATGCCCAAGCGTAATGTGACCTGCGAAATTTTGCAAATACAGACCAGGCGACTGGAAGTTGTCAAGATTATCGGGGTGAAAGGTGATATTCTGCGCATTCGAAATGCGAACGCCCAGAGCGACTGGAAAGGGATAGGTTTTGTCCAGCCGCAGGATGTTGCGCGTCCAGACCGCTCGCAAACCCCAGAGATGCCCGGCAAAAGATCTTTCGAAATGTCGTCCGCGCAGGTACTGGCTCTCGAAGAACAGGCGCAGGAAGGCTCCGATGATCGGCGCAATTGCGGCAAAGACTGCCCGAGCCAGACTACGCATATTCAATCACCCTCAGAACGATGAAAGCGGCAGTTACGCTCCCCCCCCACAAGGCCAGTTCGGTAGCTACGAGTCGCGTCAGGGCCGCGACAGTGACCCCGGCAATCGTCATAAACACGACAACGATCGAGAAATAGAACAGCGCACTGGTTATCGCGAAGACGAGTGTCGCCTGTTCGGGCGCGAAGTACAGCACTGCCAATAGTGGCAAGACACGACCGGCTAAGCCGGCCAGAGTCAGCATCAGCATCAGCCGCTGACGCATGCGCACGTGCATCACCATCGAAATCGGCGAGGCTATAAGGCGGAACGCGTACCATGGCAGCATCATGATCACGATGACCCCGGCGCGCTCCCATTCCGGGCCAAAGGCAACCCGGAACAAATCCGGCGCAAGTGGACCTATGATCAGCATCGGGATGACCAGCATACGCGACAACCGCCTGATTACCGCCATGGTTTCTTCGGCAAGGCGCCCCTCTCGGGCGTATTCTGCCGCATGGGAATAATAGACTTGTGCCGCAGCGCTGCCGACAATGGTCATCGGCGTGCCGACCGCCCGCATGGCAAGAAACAGAAATCCGGCCTCGGGTCCGACGACGTATGCCGCTATTAACAGGATCGGCAGTTGAATTCCGGCGTTGTTGCTGAGCTCTTCGGCGACCGAATATTGTGGAAAGCGCCGATAGGTATGCAGTGTCTCGCGCATGCGGGGCCAGTTGACGCCCATCAGCGACACGCCCCCCGCTGATCGCCGCAAGGTTCGCAACGCCAGGGCCACGACCCCGGCACCTGACATCAACGCATGCCCGAGCAGAAGCCCCAGCGGAACCACCCCCGCCCATCCCATTCCAACTTGCGAGCCGAGGCCGACCACTGCCTGAGTAATCTTGGTGCGAGCGATCAGGTTGAACGCCTTTTGGCGCATGGCCATGTACTGAAAGCTTGAATAAAGTCCCATCAGGCTGATACCAAAAGGCACAAGCCAAAGATGCGGCACAATTTCCGGACGCCCCGCAAACTCGGCCAGAACCGGTCCCCAAAGCCACACCACGAGTCCACAAAGCACGGTGACGATGGCGACACTGCTCAGGGCTAGCGCCAGAAGGTTGGCGGCATCGTCATCCTTTTTGGGCAAGGGAATTGCCGTATCCAGACGCATGCAGGTCACTGCCGCAAACATCGTGAGGATCGCCACATAAATGGCCAGTAGGCTGAAATCCTCGGGCGAATAGAACCGGGTGAGCAGCGGCAGGGCAAGCAGGCCGATACCCTGAGCCGCGGCGGTACCGCCGACCAAGACACCCGCAGCACGAAGGAACTTGTCATGTCTCAGCTCTCTGAGGCGTTTTGGCAGTGCATTCAACATGCAGCAACAGCTTCTACGACGCGATCAATAGTCTCGCCGTCCATGTAAGGGTGGATTGGCAGGCTGACGACCTCGTCCGCTGCCTGATCACCTTGCGGCAGCGAAGCGCTGGGGTCGGCGACCGCAGGCTGGCGGTTCAAAGACAGGGGGTAGTGCACGGCGGTCGGAATTCCAGCCTTTTTCAGCGTGGCCTGCAACTGGTCACGTTGCTGCACGCGGATGGTGTATTGCGCCCATGCGCTCTGGCCGCCCGGCGCGATGTGCGGCGTGGGCAGACCGACGAGCGCCGCGTCATAGGCCTCGGCCACCCGTTGCCGGGCCGCGATCTCGTCATCGAGGATGGCAAGCTTGGGCAGCAGGATCGCCGCCTGGATCGTATCAAGACGTGAATTCACGCCAACGCGGATATGGTGGTAACGGCGGTCCTGACCGTGGCGGGCGATCTGGCGCAGCACGGTGGCAAGCTGTGGGTCCGAGGTGAAGATCGCGCCGCCATCGCCATAGCAGCCCAAAGGTTTGGACGGGAAAAAGCTGGTGCAGCCGATGGTCGAGAGGTTGCAGGATTTGCGGCCCCGGTAGCTGGCACCGAAGCTTTGCGCGCCGTCCTCGATCACCGGGATACCGTGTTTCGCGGCAACCGCGTTGATCGCGTCGAAATCGGCGGGCTGACCGTAGAGCGATACCGGGATGATCGCCTTGGTGCGCGGGGTGATCGCGGCCTCCAGCAGGGCCGGGTTCATGTTGTAAGTGATCGGGTCGATATCGACATAGACCACCTTGGCCCCCAGCAGCACCACGGCCTCGGCCGTCGCGATATAGCTGAAGCCCGGCGTGATCACCTCGTCCCCCAGCCCCACGCCCAGCGCCATCAGCGCGATCTGCAAGGCGTCGGTGCCATTGGCCACGGTGATGCAATGGGCCGCCCCGGTATAGGCGGCAAGCCGTTCCTCGAGCTCTGCCACCTCGGGGCCGAGGATATATTGCCCATGCGCCAGAACGCGGGCGATCCCGGACTCGATTTCGGCGCGAAGCCGGTCCTGCTGCGCGGCAAGGTCAACGAAGGGGATCATGATGTGGCTTCCTCGCGGGTGAGCTTGCCGCCACGCAGGACGTAGCGATCATTCGTGGCGGCGCAAAACGCCTCGGCTTCGCCCTCAAGCGGCAGCGCTAAACGTTCACCATAGGCGCTCATCCATCCGATGTGGCGTGCGGGCGTTCCGACCATAAGGGCAAAATCGGGCACGTCGCGTGTCACAACCGCCCCCGCCCCGACAAACGCGAAAGCCCCGATGGTCACGCCGCAGACCACCGTGCAATTGGCCCCCAGCGTCGCCCCGCGCCGCACCAGGGTGTCGCGATACTCATCCTTGCGCTCGATCAGCGCGCGCGGGTTGTAGACATTGGTGAAGACCATCGAAGGGCCGCAAAAGACGCCCTCCTCCAGCGTCACGTTGTCATAGACGCTGACATTGTTCTGGATCTTGCAGCGGTCACCGATCACCACCTTGTTGCCCACGAACACGTTCTGCCCCAGCGAGACACCCGCCCCGATCCGCGCCCCGCCACAGACATGCACGAAATGCCAGACGCGGCTGCCAGCGCCGATCTGCGCACCGTCATCTATGATGGCGCTTGGATGCACGGAATAGTTCATGCCAGCACCTTCCCCACGAAGGGGTGCACCTCGCCGCCCGTCCCGACCGGCGCGCTGCGGATATGCGCCACCGTCTCGATCGCCACGCGGTTTTCCTCCAGCCCGAAGCCGCGCCCGGCAAGGATTTCCTGGTAGCTGAGGGTATGCAGGTCGGTGAAGCCGCCCGAGAATTCGATCTCTTCGCCGTCCACCGTGATCGAGCGATAGGTGCGCTGCCCGGCACTGCGCGGCCCTTCGGGCACGTCGCCCACATCGAGCGACAGAAACCAGCGCACGCGGGCGCGCTCATATTCCAGGTAGCCCGCGGCGCGGGTGTCCTCGCGCAGATGTACGCGGTTTTCCTGCAACGCGCCAAAGATGAAATGCAGCATGTCGAAGAAGTGCACGCCGATATTGGTGGCGATGCCGCCCGATTTCTTCTCGTCGCCCTTCCAGCTTTGCAGATACCAGTGACCGCGCGAGGTGATGTAGGTGAGATCCACCTCGTGCTTGCCATCGCGCGCCTCGGCGGCGACCTTGTTCCGCAGCGCGATGATCGCCGGGTGCACGCGCAATTGCAGGATGGTGTTCACGCGCCGCCCGGTATCGGCCTCGATCTCCTGTAGCCCGTCGATGTTCCAGGGGTTGAGCACCAGCGGTTTTTCGCAGATCGCATCCGCGCCCGAGCGCAGGGCAAAGCGCATGTGGCTGTCATGCAGGTAGTTGGGCGAGCAGATCGAGACGTAATCCACGCCCGCACCCTGCCGCCGCAGCTTGTCGATATGGCGGTCGAAGCGCTCGAATTCGGTGAAGAAATCCGCGTCGGGGAAAAAGCTGTCGATGATCCCGACCGAGTCGCTGGGATCGAGCGCCGCGACAAGCACGTTGCCTGTGTCGCGGGTCGCGCCCATGTGGCGCGGGGCGATGTAGCCGGCCGCGCCAATCAGAGCAAAACGTTTCATGATTGCAATATCTCCCGCTTAAAGACGCAAATCGCTGCCATCAGCGGGCAGGACATGCTTGAGATCATAAAGAACATGCGGCGACCGCCCGAATGCCCGCAAACCCGCCGCGCCAAGCTCACGAAACTCATCATGCGCGACCGCCAGCACGATGCCGTCATAAGCCCCCTCCTCGGGGGTCGCCACCGGCGCGAGCCCGTATTCGTGCCGGGCTTCATCGGCATTCGCCCAAGGGTCATGCACATCCACGATGACGCCGTAATCGCGCAACTCTGCGATGACATCGACCACGCGCGTATTGCGCAGGTCAGGGCAGTTCTCCTTGAAGGTCAATCCAAGGACCAGCACCCGCGCACCCTCTACCTGAATGCGGCGTTTGAGCATCGCCTTGATCATCTGCCCGGCCACATAGGCCCCCATCCCATCATTGATCCGCCGCCCGGCAAGGATCACCTGCGGGTGATAGCCCATCGCTTCGGCCTTGTGGGTCAGGTAATAGGGATCGACCCCGATACAGTGCCCGCCGACCAGACCGGGACGGAAGGGCAGGAAATTCCATTTCGTCCCCGCCGCCTCCAGCACCGCCTGCGTGTCTATGCCCATTTTGTTGAAGATGATGGCAAGTTCATTGATCAGCGCGATGTTGAGGTCGCGCTGCGTGTTCTCGATCACCTTGGCGGCTTCGGCAACGCGGATGCTCTCGGCCTTGTAGGTGCCTGCGGTGATGATGCTGGCATAAAGCCGGTCCACCTCTTCGGCCACCTCGGGGGTGGACCCGGATGTGACCTTGCGGATATCGGGCAGGCGGTGCTGCTTGTCGCCGGGGTTGATGCGTTCGGGGCTGTATCCGGCAAAGAAATCCACGTTGAAGCTGAGGCCCGAGACGCGCTCCAGCACCGGCACGCAATCCTCTTCGGTCGCACCGGGGTAAACGGTGCTCTCGTAGATCACGATATCGCCGCGCTTGAGCACCCGGCCAAGCGTCTCGGACGCCTTGATGAGCGGGGTAAGATCGGGGCGTTTATGGGCGTCGATGGGCGTGGGCACGGTCACGATATAGATCGACGCGGCGGCCAGATCGGCGGGGTCGGTCGTATAGCTGAGATGGCGCGCGGCGGCCAGCTCCTCGGCCGAGGCCTCCTGCGTGACGTCCCGCCCGGCGCGCAGCGCGTCGATGCGGGCGGCGTTGATGTCAAACCCGATCACGGGCCGCGATTTGCCGAATTCCACCGCAAGCGGCAGGCCAACATAGCCAAGGCCGATGATGGCAATCGTTTTCATGTCAGATGTCATTTTCCAGAATACTCCCGATACCACTCCACAAACCTTGCGATGCCATCGCGGAAATCGGTTTGGGGGCGGTAGCCTGTCAATGTCTTCAGCAAATCCGCATTGGCCCAGGTCGCGGGCACGTCGCCGGTCTGCATTCCCATGTAATTGCGGATCGCCTTCTGCCCGAGGCAGTCCTCGATCGCGTCGACGAAATCCAGAAGCCGCACCTTGTCGGAATTGCCGATATTGACCACGCGCCAGGGTGCGACCGGCGACAGGCTGTCACCCTCGGGCACCACCCCATCCTCGGGGCGTTGCGGGGCGGCGTCGATCAGCAGGCGGATCGCGCGCACCAGATCGTCGACATAGGTGAAATCGCGCCACATCTCGCCGTGGTTGTAGATGTCGATGGGCCGCCCGTCGAGGATCGCATCGACGAATTTGTAAAGCGCCAGATCGGGCCGCCCCCAGGGGCCATAGACGGTGAAGAACCGAAACATCGTGATCGGCAGATCGTGGATATGCGCCCAGGCATGGGCCATGCTCTCGTTGGCCTTCTTGGTGGCGGCATAGATGGTCAGCTGCGTGTCGGCCTTTTCCGTCTCGATGAACGGCATTTCGGTATTGGCCCCATAGACCGACGAGGTCGAGGCCATCAGCAGATGCTGCACGCCAAGGCGGCGTGCGGCCTCCATCACGGTAAACGTGCCGATGACATTCGCATCAAGATAGGCGCGCGGGTTCTCGAGGCTGTAGCGCACCCCCGCCTGCGCGGCGAGATGCACGATGACATCGGGCGCGAAGCCCGCCACCGCCGATGAAAGCGCCGCGTCATCCTCCAGCATCGCTAGCGTGGCGGAAAAAGCGGGGTTTTCGAGCAGCATGGCATGGCGGCGTTCTTTCAGCCGGATATCGTAATAATCCGTCATCCCGTCGAAGCCGGCCACCTGATGGCCTTCGGCCAGCAAAAGCCGGGCCAGATGAAACCCGATGAACCCGGCGGTTCCGGTGACGAAGATCCGCATCAGCGCCCGACCCCTACATAGGCATCGAAGCCCGCGCGTTTGGCGTCCTTGGCGGAATAGATGTTGCGAAGATCGGCCATGCGCGGCGTGGCCATCTTCTTCGCCAGCTTCTTCAGGTCAAGCGCGCGGAACTCGTTCCATTCGGTGAGGATCACCAACAGATCGGCCTTTTGCGCGGCCTTGTAGGGGTCTTCGCTCCAGTGCACGCCGGGCAAGAGCGCCTCGCCCTCGCGCCGCCCTTGGGGATCAACCACGCGCACCCTGGCCCCGCCGCCCACCAGAGCGGGCACGATGGTCAGGCTGGGCGCGTCGCGCATGTCGTCGGTATTGGGCTTGAAGGTGGCCCCCAGAACCGCCACCACCTTGCCGTTGAAACTGCCCTCGCAGAGATCGCGCAGTTTCTCGATCATCCGCAGCTTGACCGCGTCATTGACGCGGATCACCGTTTCGACGATGGTTTGCGGCACCGCATGTTCCTGCCCGATGCGCGCCAGCGCCGTGGTATCCTTGGGAAAGCACGACCCGCCATAACCGGGGCCTGCGTGCAGGAACTTGTTGCCGATGCGCCCGTCAAGCCCGATGCCGCGCGCCACTTCCTTCACATCCGCGCCGACCCGCTCACAGAGCGCCGCCATCTCGTTGATAAAGCTGATCTTGGTGGCGAGAAACGCGTTGGCGGCGTATTTTATCATCTCCGCCGATTCAAGATCGGTGGTCAGGATCGGGAAATCACGCAGGTAGAGCGGGCGGTAGATATCGGCCATGACCTCGGCCGCGCGCTCGGACTGCACCCCCACCACAACGCGGTCGGGTTTCATGAAATCCTCGATCGCCGCGCCCTCGCGCAGGAATTCGGGGTTGGAGGCCACGTCGAACTCCGCCTTCGGGTTGGCCTTGGCCACCACCTGCCTGACGCGGCGGTTGGTGCCCACGGGCACGGTGGATTTCGTCACGATCACGGCATAGCCGGTCAGCGCCTGCGCCACCTCTTCGGCGGCGGCCATGACATAGCTCAGATCCGCGTGCCCGTCGCCGCGCCGCGTCGGCGTGCCGACGGCGATGAACACCGCATCGGCCCCGTCCACCGCGCGCGCCAGATCGGTGGTAAAGGACAGCCGCCCGGCCTCGACATTCCTGGCCATCAGCGCATCGAGCCCCGGCTCGAATATAGGCACCTCGCCGCGCTCCAGCATGGTGATTTTCTCGGGCATCCTGTCGACGCAGATCACCTCATGCCCGAAATCGGAAAAACACACCCCGGACACAAGCCCAACATAGCCCGTGCCGATCATCGCGATTTTCATGAGCGGCTCTCCTGCGCGTCATCCGCGGCAATTTCCTGTTGAACGGCCTCGATCTCGGCCCTGAGCGCCTCGTATTCAGCCATCTTGCGCGCAAGAAACGCCCGCGTCAGCCGCGCCTTCTCAACTATCCCTTTTCGCGTCAGAACATAGGCGTAACGCCGCCTGTCCTTGGCGGCGGTGAAATTGCCAAACTTGATCATACCTTTGTCCAGAAGCGCGGTGAGAACATAATGAATGCCGCCCGTGCTGATCCCAACGGCCTTGGCCAGTTCCCGGTGCGACATCTCGGGGTTTTCCTGCAACAGACGCAGGATCCGCACCTGAACATCTTCGCGCATCTTGTCACGCTGATCGGTCATTATCCTGGGGCTTTCTCTCAGGCTACCGCACAAGGACTGCCTTCAGGGCACCTCGGGACAGGTCGGCTCGATGTGTGAAGCAGAATCAACATAATCGCTCAATAATGAGCGATACACGCTATTCGCTGCCCGTGCAACGGACGTTTTGATATTCCAGGGATTGCGGCGCATTCGGTCCTCAATTCCAACCGAAACGGACTCTACTGCGACGATGCGAAACGATACCGCGTTGCACGTTTTCGTGAGTAACGCATCGACCGCGCCGATGCAATCCGCATTTTCTGCAGATGCGAAGATGCGATTTTCGGAGCAGCGCGGCATGCCAACATCGAGGCAGCGCACGCCGCTCCGTGACACCACGCCCGGAGCGTGTCTGCCCTACTCTGCTGCGCGGACGTCGGTGACCTCAGCTGCATCCTCAGCTTTCGCATCCGCACGTCCCTGGCTGGCCGCGTCGCTGGCTCCTTCCCGGGCCTCCTGCTTCATGGCCTCTTCCATGCTGGTGGTGTTGATCACCAGCTCGAACTGCTCAAGGATCTCCGGCGTATTGCGATCGAGCCAGGAGCGCACTGCGGCGTTGGCCACAAGCTTCGTCAGGTAGCCCTTGGCGACGACGAGATTCAGCAGCTCCGAGCCATAGCTTTTTTCGGCATCCTTGTACTTTTCCTGCACGTTGTTCATTTCGCGCTCGAGCTTGACAATCTGTTCCAGCGGATCGCCCCTGGGCGCCTCGGGTTTGGGCGGGGTGTAATCGGTGCGCTGTTCCGGCGGCGTCGCTTTCAGGAGCGCATCGGCATGGGCCGCGGTGATGCTGTTCGCCGCGATCATCAGTTCGACCGCCTCGACCTGCCGCGCGGCCTTCATCTTGCGCAGGTGCCGCGTCACGTCCGGCGTGAACTGGTGATCATTCAGCAATTCCGCCGCGCGCGGGCAGATGCCGTGCAGCAGGTTGATCCGGCTGTTGATGGTCGAGAGGTTGACGTTGAAGGCGCGCGCCAGCCGCTCCTTGCTCACGCCCTTGTCGATGGCGCGGCGCAGCATGTAATGCTCCTGCACCGTCGAGAGCCGGTTGATCCGATGATTATAGGTGTAGGTCTCGAAATCCTTCGCGATAAGGCACGGGGCTACGTCCTGTCCAAGTTCCTTGAGCGCCAGCGCCCGCAGGTTGCCATCGAGCAGCAGAAACCCGGGCGCATCCGGATCAGGCTTGATAACGGAAAGCGGCTCGATCAGCCCGATCTCGCGGATCGACGATACGATCTGTTTGAACTTGCGCGTAGTCATCACGCCGTCGGGCGCTTTTTTTGAGGGCATCAACTCCTCGAGTGGGATCTGGACGGTCTCCAGATCGAAGCCGAGGGTCAGGTTCAGGGGTGCAGTGGGATAGCCTTGCACGCTGTCTTCGTCAGCGCCGGGCGGCGGAAAGGCTCCGGGATAGATCGGTTTTACTGTGTTGGCCTGGGTCATGCCACACTCCTTGATTAGGTGGTTTCAATTCGGTCGGCGAGGTATTTGGGCAGCGTGTCGAGCCTTTCAGCGCGCAGGAGCGTCACGAAGTTCTCGTCGGCAAAGAGCGATTTCAGGCCCTCAACCACCAGCAGCAGTTGCTGGTGCGCGTGCTCGGCCTTGAGAACCATCTTCTGCTGGCGCGCGACCTCCTTCTGGTACGTGCGGACCAGCGAATGGGCGGAATTCGGCAGCTTGGGCCGCGCGCCGGATTTCGGGCCTTTATTGCGCCGCTTTTCCATCATCCGCTTGGCGTCAGTCAGCTGGTGCCCCTTGAGTTGACCGGTCTTGTATGCCTCCTCCAGCATGTCGCCGAGATCGTCATCGTCATTCTTGGCGCGTGCGATCTCCAGCGCCGCCGTGAGCGGGATGGTGTTGTTCTGGACTGCCTCGATCAGGCGCTCCTCGCCCTTTTCCAGCAGGAACACGATGTCGCGGACATATTTCTGCGACAGCCCGGTGCGCTGAATGATATCCTCGATGGTGTAATCCCGCGCCAGCAGCAGCTCGATATCAGCAAGGATTTCAAGAGGGCGATGGCCGCGCCGCGCGATGTTTTCGGCCAGCGACATGATGAAGGCGTCCTCGTCGCTGACATTGACCACCATCGCCGGGATATGCGTCTCACCCAGCAAGCGGAAGGCATTGAGCCGTCCCTCGCCGCAGACCAGCAGGAAGGCCACCTCGCCGTCGGCGCCGGCGCGCTCGGTCACGGTGATCGGCTTCTTGAGGCCGATGGTTCGGATATTTTCCACGATCTCCTCGAAGACCTTCATGTTGCGGTCGCGCGAGTTGAGGACCTCGATCCGCTCTATGGGTAGGAGGATCACGCTGTCGGGGGTGTCAGGTTGCATCACGCTGGCTCCTTGTGGCGATTATATTCATGATTTGTTCTCTTTCTTCCTCGGGGTGTGTGCAGCTGGCCAGGCCCATCGTTTCGAAAGACCCACGCGCTCGGCCATGCCATAGAAAAAGCGCAAGTCTTCAAAGCGGAAGGCCTCGAAGGCGATGGCTGTACGGTTGCAGAGCCGGATTTCCTGCCGTGGCAGATCGATCCAGGGCAACAGATAGTAGTCGAGCTCGCCTTGGTTCAGCGCGTCGAGACGCACCGCGAGCGTGACATCGGCCTGGTAGCGCATCGGATCGAACCGGATGCGCCAGCGCAGCCGTCCGTTTGCCTGCGACTGGCAGCGCGCCAGCACGAGGCTGACGACCAGCTCGTCATTGAGGATCAGCAGGTCGGTCTTGGGATCACGCGCCACCGAGCCGCCGACTTCGGCAATCGCCGCCTCGGTGCGGGCGATGATTTCCGGGTGCAGGGCGCGCAGACGTTTGTTGAGCGCGATGCGCTCATGGTCGCGGTCGGTGCGATAACCGATCATCTCGTAGGCCCGCGTGAGCGAGCCGAACCGGCTGCGATAGGTGGTCGCGGAAGGCATGTCAGGCACCTGATCGATCAGCACCCCCGACAGCTGGCCCGAATCGGCGTAAAGGCGCTTGAGGTGATCGAGCAGTTCCTCGTCCGACAGCCGCGCCGACCGCGCAGTGATGATTTCCTGCGCGGTCATGAAGACCTCGAGCGGCACGATCCCCTCGAAGGCACATTCCTTTCGGATCCACATATCGGGCGGGTTGTCGACATGCTGCTTCTTGAGCTTGAAGGAACTGCGATTGAAGACGTTGTTGCCGATGTATTTCTCGTTGGTCAGGACCGTGCGGACGGAGGACGCTGTCCATGGGCGGTCGAGATCCGTTGCGACGCCCTCGTCGTTCAGGCGGTCGGCAATCTCGCGAAAAGACAGATCCTCCTCGATCAGCCAGCGATACATCGTGTTGACCCAGGCCACTTCCTCGTCCGGCCCCGGCCTCAGGATTACGCGGTCGGTCTGCAGCGACTTGTGCTCGCCGCGCTTCAGCTCGCCCTTGATGGTGCCACTCTGATCGACCAGCATCCGGCGCAGCCCGAACCCGGCAGCACCGCCCTGCCGGAACCCCAGCTCGATCAGGCGGCACTGGCCTGCGAAAACCTTGACCGATAGCTCGCGGCTGTATTCCCCCGCCATGGCGCGCTTGACGCCCTTGACGATGGTCGAGACGGGCGAGCCATCGTTTTCGAACTGCTCGGCGCAATAGGCCACCTGAATGCCCGCGCGTTTGCACAGGTATTCGTAATAGGCACTCTCGTCGGCGTCCTGGAACCGGCCCCAGCGGGTGACGTCATAGACAAGGATCACGTTGAACTCGGCCGCGCCGGTTTCGACATCAGCGATCATCCTCTGCAGCGCCGCGCGCCCGCCGATCACCAGCCCGCTCTTGCCATCATCGGCATAGGTCTTGATGATCTCGATGCCGCGCTGGTCGGCGTAGTCCTGGATGGCCTGGGCCTGGTTCTGCGTCGAATACTGCTGGTGCTCGGTCGACATGCGCACATATTGCGCCGCCCGAAACACTGCCCGATCACCGCCGCTGCCGTCCAACTCACCCTCCATGGTCTCGCTGTGTCGGGAGGACGTTTGCGTGCTCGTGGCCGGCTATCAAGCCGCGTCGCGAGTTTATCTCATGATTTCAATGGTTTTTATTGCTTATCGGGCATGATAGCCCGACATCTGTGCGCATGCAGAATTCATCTGTTGAATCGGTTCGCATCTGGCTGCATAGTGCGCTCAAGTTTGAGCATTAGGGCGGCAGGAGGCACGTTTGACAGACCATGACCCCGGCACAACCTGGTTTCTGGCGCAGATCAAGCCGAACAGCCATCGCATCGCCGAACGCAACCTTGCGCGGCAGGGCTTCCGGACCTTTCTGCCGCTGCAGGAAGAGACCAAGCGCGTCCGCGCCAAGTTCACCACCCAGATGCGCCCGCTTTTCCCGGGCTACCTGTTCGTGGCCTTCGCCGTGGAGCGCGGCGGCTGGCGCGCCGTCAACTCCACCTACGGCATCACACACCTGGTCAGCCTCGGCAAGGAGCCTACACCTGTACCGCTGGATCTTGTCAGCACGCTGATGCTGCGCTGCGACCGCGACGGCAAGCTTATGCCGCCGAAGCTGCTCGGCCCCGGTGACGAGGTCATGTTGACCAAGGGCCCCTTCGCGGATTTCGTGGCCACGATCGAAAGCATCACCCCCGACCGCCGCGTCTGGGTGCTGATGGAGATCATGGGCGGCGCGACCCGCGTCGCGGTGGACGTGCAGAATCTCAGGGCGGTGTAAACAACTCGAAAGCGTAGTTCACTCTGGATCGAAAAGCCTGAACGCTTTCCGAACGAAAGCTCCCTTTGAGAGGTGTGTCAGCCAGACTGATAATCATGGCCTCAATCTCGGAAAGGTGGCGCTCGGCCGCCTCGGGCCCGGCGAAATTGGCGATCAACTCCGTGATCGATGCCAAATCATCCGCCACAGCCGGGTGAAACCAGATGCGATACGTCATCCCCGCCGCGCGACGCCGGTACGGGCGCGGACCGCCGCGAAGGCGCCCTCGGGATCAACATATTCCGCATGCGATGTGCGCATCCGTGCGCGGATTTCTTCGGCCATCGCATCAAGCGCGATCGCGCGCTCTTCTTCATCCCGGATCGTCTGTTCAAGCGCCGCCGCCACAGGCGCGCTCTGCGAGGCGAAGACGCCTTCGCCGACCTTGTCAGTCAGGAAACGATGATGGCGATCCGCGAAACTGACCGTGGTTTTGACTGTCATGGGCAGACTCCGAGTATGACTTGGTAATCTACACATCACGCGGCGCTGTGACAAGGCGGGCATTATAACCGTCCCGCCATGCGCAGCGCATTCCCCTCGACAGCTTCCGCGGTCTGCACGACATAGCCTTCACTCGCTCCGGGCAGGGCTGCCACCTCGTCCGTGATCTTCGCTCTGTTCGCCACCAGTGCATCGACGATCTGCTGGACACGGTGCTTAACATCGGTTGGACGATACCCAACCTCCCGCGCGAGGGCTTCCCAGTGCCGCCCAGAAATCGTGTCCGGGCGTCTCTTCTTGCCGTCGATGGATTGAGCGTAGGTCTTTACGACATGGGGCCAGGACAGCACCGTCGAGACATCATAAAGCGGCGCGAGACGCGGACCACGGCCCACCGGCAGGATCAGGGAATAGTTCTTCGCATGCGCGTCGGTGTTGGCGACGAGGATGTTGAAGATGACCTGGTCCAGCAGCGCCAGCGCATCGGTTGCGCTGACATGGCGACCGGTTTCCAGCAGGGTTTTGAGGTCGAGCCCGCGCAACGTGCCGCGCTCATACTTCCGCCCCGGAGGCAGGCCATTGGCCTGCGCAAAGTCTTCCTGGTGCAGGCGCAGAAGCTGGCCGCTCCGCCCGATCCTGCGATCATAGCGCAGCACACCGATCGCCGTCCGTTTTGAGGACTGGAGGATTGTCGCTTGCGCAGCGTCAATACCGATCGCCTGCGCCATACGCAGACACCAGACCTCGTTTTCGGTGATGCCCGGCAAGTTGGGGTTGCCCGGCTTCACGATCAAGGTGGATGGCACCCCATTGAGAGGAATGGCGAGAACATCCCCCTTTTGTGGCAGGCGCAGCACAGGCGCGCCGTCCGGGCCCAGCACGGCCAGGGCCGATTTCTTCTGGCCACCCGCCAGCGACTGGCGCACGCCCTCCTCGCCAACCAGAAACGGCCTGCGACCAAGATCCTCGAAGTGGCGCTCAAGCGCCAGACGCGGATCGGCCGTATCGTAGAAGGTGGTGAGCGGCACATAGGCCCAAAGCGCCCGATCCGTCGCCGCGCCGAAGGACAGGGCGCCGGCAGTGTCGCCGCCAATCTCTGCAAGCACAGCCAGAACGTCCGCTTGATCGAGCCCGAGAGACCGGGTCAGAGCCTGAAGCTGCTCCTCCTCTGGCAAGAGGTTCGCGAGCCAGGGAGAGATGACATCAGAGGGATAGGGTTCGGCACGAAGCGGCATGGTGACAGACAAGGGAAAAGCCCCGGTCGTGTGCAGCCATCGCTCGGCATATCGCAAAGAGAGAGATCCATCAGCCGCAACGTCGATCTGACCCACCGCGAGGCCATCAAACCAGATGGGGACGGAGGCGGTCACTGATACTCTCGGAGGTCATAGCCCCCGGATGACGACGAGGCGCTGGGCTCGGCGGTGCCAGAGCCGTCCGCGATCAATGTCGCGGGAGGCACGCGCAATGCATCAGCGATCCGCTTCAGCGTCGTCAGCCGCGGATCGCGTTTGCCGGTTTCGATCAAGGACAACGCTGGCGCGCTGATACCAGTCAGCCGGGCCAGCTGGTCCAGGCTCAAACCCTGCGCGGCCCGGGTCTCGCGGATCCGGTAGCCGGCGTCTGCCAGCAGCTCTTTCTCGGCATCATCGGCCATCTGAACCACCTTACCTTTTCCGGTAAAGATAGCGGTGAACCTGGCTGTGCTCAAGGCACTTTATCTTTAACGTTAAGATCGTCGCTGCTGGGCGGCACGACAGCCTACCCTTATAGAATAAGGTAAGCGTCCCAGAGGGACACAATGGGCATGTTGTCGGGGTTGAATGCCCGCGAATGGGGGCTGATGTACGTCGGTGCACGCGACTGCGGACGAATGCGGTTTTTCTGGTGGGGTGTTGATGTGGCGTTGATGTAACCGCGCGCGCGCAATTCCCCAGTGTTTTACTAGGGAACTACGCCTTTGTTTTATTTTGTAATTTTGGTTGCGGGAGTCAGATTTGAACTGACGACCTTCAGGTTATGAGCCTGACGAGCTACCTGGCTGCTCCATCCCGCGGTGTTTTATTTTGTATCGTTTGGATTGGGAGATTTCCAGGTTTG